>JAABSJ010000289.1 GCA_011390515.1 Oscillatoria sp. | reverse complement strand
ACTGAATGCCGGTAAACATTTAGTCATTGAGTTCGGGTCACAGTCGAATATGCTGTCTTATATGTTGGTGACCAATGTCCTGAGTAGGCGGATTCATCGGGCTTATGTGGAAAAATCCGAGATATTTTTACAAAGCAAAAACCCCAGCGATCGGCCCAGACAATTGGTAATTACCATCGAAGAAGCCCACCGCTTCCTAGACAGCGCCACCGTCCGCCAAACCATCTTCGGCACGATCGCCCGAGAAATGCGGAAATACTTTGTCACCCTCCTCGTAGTCGATCAACGTCCCTCGGGAATTGATAACGAAGTCATGTCCCAAATCGGCACCCGCATCACCGCCTTACTCAATGATGAAAAAGACATTGATGCCATTTTCACCGGCGTTTCTGGGGGACAAAATCTAAAATCGGTCCTCTCCAAGTTGGATTCCAAGCAACAAGCCCTCGTCCTCGGTCATGCCGTTCCCATGCCCGTGGTGGTCCAAACTCGCGCTTATGATGCCAAATTCTATCAAGAAGTCGGCGATATGGATTGGGAAGGCATGGAAACTGATTTACTATTAACCGCTGCGGAATCGGCTAAATTGGATTTAGGGTTTTAAAAGAGTGCGGGTGAGAGAGTGTCCGAGGATAATCTCTTTAGGTTCGTTCTGATTCCGCTGCCAGATTAAGCGCCTTTACTAGGGCGTCAGTACCCCATTGGTTAGAAACCGGGTTTCTTTACAAAGTCTGTAGCAACTAGCAACAAATTTAGGCCAGAAACCCGGTTTCTTGTGCCTTTAATTTTAATACCGTACCAAGCCCTAGTCGGGGGGTACAGCAAAGGTTAGAAACCGGGTTTCTTAACCCAAATGCTGATAATTAGCAACCAATTGGGGCGAGAAACCCGGTTTCTTGTCCTATTTATCGAAGGTTAGAAACCGGGTTTCTTAACCCAGATGGTGATAATTAGCAACCAATCTGGGCGAGAAACCCGGTTTCTTGTCCTATGGATTGAATCAGGGAACTCCAAAAAATAAAATCTCCAAAACGTTCGTTCGTAGTGGCGGATCAACGGAGTAGCCCCGTCAATGTAGGGGCGTATTGCATACGCCCTGGGGCGCAAGCATTTACTCCGACAGATACCTTGCTTTCAACTGAATCGCTGAGGGGTTGACCCCTGTTGGCAAACGCCCGATCGCCAGAGTCTGTTAAGTTTTGCGATCGCTTTGCCATAGGTTCTGGACTCGTGACTCAATCCGGTCTACACTGATTCTTATAACTTAGCTTCTCACTCCTCAATTTCACCGATGTATTTAGAACCGTCAAACCGGGCATTTTTGTCGTGTTTTGGCAATCCTAACTCAATTAGAACTGTCGAATCAATCGGTTCTGGCGATTTCATCAGGTTTAAGATGACTCATCTTCCTAAAGAGGGATAGTCACGAGGCTGATGCCTGATTACTATAGAAATTAAGGCACTTCCGAAGATTGTAAACAATTATAAACCAATTCCGTAATCCAGGAATGCGGTGCTGGATCTACTCAGTAAGAAATATCAATTCTTTCTCTTTTCTCAAAAAAAATCACCGATTTAAAATTTCAGTATTTAGGGGGAAATGTAGGGTGCTTAATAAATTTTTTTGCTCGACTATTTCAGAAACTCAGCAGAACCCATCGACCCAATCCCTAGGGTCTCAATGCCTATCCGCATTAAATCTCTGGGCTGCTGGAAGCGTTTGTACGTTAGTGGCTACAGCTTATTCTCTCTTGGGTGGAGGAAATCTCGCTGCAGTCGCCAACCCAGTGCCGGTTACTGCCCAATCCGGTCCTTCTGCGGCTTGGGTTGCGGATGCGGCTACGGTGACGAGAACCAACAATTTACCTGATGGGGTTTATCTCTATGGTGAAACTTCCCAACCGGACCAACTGGGACAAGCCTATCTCATTTTTGAGGTCCGTTCTACTCAACTGATTGGTGCATTTTATATGCCCAGTTCATCGTTTGATTGCTTATATGGTACCGTGGAACCCCAACAGTTAGCCCTGACGATTGTGGATAGTTACGAGCAGACTGAGTATTCTTACGCAGTGGCAATTGAACATTCCCCGATCGCCTCTGCCCAAAATCCCGCCCGAGATAATATCGTCCGCCTAGAAGGATTGCAATCTATCTCCACGGTGAGCGAGAATGATCAGCGGATTTTGAATGTCTGTAAAGAAAATTTTCAGGAACAAGTTTGGCCGCAATAATCCCAGGAAGGAAAAAGCCGACACCCCGTCGGGTGTCGATATCGTAGGAAGCTAACTGTCCCTACAGGCGCTATAGCAATCCTAAATCAGTTGTGGAAGACCCTCACCCCCGACCCCTCTCCCAGAACGGGAGAGGGGAGAAGACAGATGTTACAAATCATTTAGGATTGCTATAACATTGAAATCGCTGTTTTAAAGCCAGATGGGTCTCATGTCATCGTGGGATTAATATTCAATCCCGGGTTGAGCTTTAACCCCTTGTTCCCGAAACGGATGCTTGATCAGAGTCATTTCCGTTACTAAGTCAGCCTGTTCAATCAGGGGTGGCGGTGCGCCTCTGCCGGTGAGGATAACATGAGACTCCTCGGGTTTTTGCGCTAAACCAGCTAGGACCTCCTCCACTGGGAGATAACCGAGTTTGAGCGCCACATTAATTTCATCCAGCAGGACCAGTTTATAGTCGGGGTTGGTGATAAAACTTAAGGCTTTTTCCCAAGCTTGATGGGCTTTTTGAATGTCCCGATCGCGGTCCTGGGTTTCCCAGGTGAATCCTTCCCCCATTGCGTGAAATTCTAGGCGATCGCTGAAGTGGCTGAAAATTTCCTTTTCCGCAGGTTCCCAAGCGCCCTTGATAAACTGGACGATCGCCACCCGGAATCCATGTCCCAGCGATCGCAACACCATCCCTAACGCCGCTGTAGTTTTTCCCTTGCCATTCCCGGTATTCACCACGATTAAGCCCTTCTCAGCGGAAGCACGGGCCACCCGTTGTTCTTGGACCTCCTTGCGCCGCTGCATCTTCTTTTGATACTGACTGTCACTGAGAGAGGATGAGAGGCGATCGCCCCCAGTCTCTCCCCCGGCTAAATTTTCCCCTGCTACTAAATCAGCGTTGGTTTCCATAACTCATTACTCCCTTGACTACCCCTCTTGCAGAATTTAGGAACCCCCCTCACCGGGTCAGTCACCCGGACAAACGCTCCTAATTCATTAAAATGATGCAAGAAGTTTAATCTCTAGGGTAAATCGCCATTGGCGGATTTCACTGGAAAATTTCTAGCTCAAGGACCCCATCATACGAAATCCGGTTGACAAAGGTCTGTAAAAACCCACGCCCTCAAGGGCGGGGCTACACGGACAAAGCCCGTGGTTCGACCCCCCCTTCGACTGGCTCAGGACAGGCTTCGACGTAGCTCAGGACAGGCTTCGACGTAGCTCAGGACAGGCTTCGACGTAGCTCAGGGCAGGCTTTGCTCACCAGAGCCCTGCGCGGGCTAAAAACGAACATCGACTTTTACCAACCGGATTTGGTATCAGAAGGTTCTACTGTCCCATTTTCTGATTTCTGAGGGGGAAGGGTGGAGAAATGACGTTGAGTTTTTTAAGATTAAGAATAGGTTAAAAGATGTAAGTTAAAAGATAAACAGGTTAAAAGTGGGTTAAGAGGCTTACACCTCCATCCCAGGATAACCCATCACCAACGGCCCAGAAGAACACCCACCTGGATCTGCTTGGGTCAAAGCTGCTAATTGTTGATTCCGGAGGAAGCTATGACAGACAAATCGGATTTTCTCTATCCGCGCAGTCGATACTATGGCAAGTTTTCACCCGAAAACTTGGCCTTTGATGCAAATTTACAGGAATTTGCTCAAAAAGTGAACTACATCTGTGGTTTGGAAACCGGCGGCAAAATCCCCCCGGACCAAGCCTACGAAGACATTAAGGGACTCTGGAAACAGCTTAAAAAGTCTAAAAAAGAGCTGGGAATTGGGGACCCCCCCATCCAACCGGAGTAAGACTGCCTGAGTGAAACATAGGAATTGAGAAGTGAACGTTAAAGCGTTAAAAAGTATTAATGATTAACCGTTAATTCTTAATTCCGGTTTCCCTGACCCTGACTTGGGCAGGCATTGAGTCCCCAAACCCGATAAACTGACTTCATCCGTTTGAAGGGGTGATTGATTGTCCATGTTGCCGGTTAAACAAGCAGAAGAAGTCATCTTAGGGTTAGTGCAACCAATGGATCCGGTTCAGGATCGGGAACAGGTTGAGTTGTTATCCGCCCGAGGGCGCGTGTTAGCAGAATCCGTGGTAGGAAGCTTAGATTTTCCCCATTGGGATAACTCTGCAATGGATGGATATGCAGTGCGCTACGAAGATGTTGCCGAGGTTCGTGGCGATCGCCCCATCCAATTGGAAATCATCGAAGAAATTCCTGCTGGGAAACCCCCTCAGAAAACCATTGACAGGGGACAAGCGGCCCGAATTTTCACCGGGTCCATGATGCCACCCGGTGCGGATACGGTGACGATTCAGGAAGACACCCAACGCCAAGGCGATCGCGTGGAAATCTTATCCGCCCCCTCGCAACGGGGAGAATGGGTGCGCTATCAGGGTTCATTTTACCAATCGGGAACTCCCCTCCTATCCCCAGGAATCGTCCTGAGTGCGCCAGATATTGCCGTTCTCGCCACGGCACAGATTACCCAAGTGCCGGTGTATCGCCGTTGTAAAATTGCCATCTTATCCACTGGAGATGAGTTAGTTGCTCCCGGGCAACCCTTAAAACCGGGACAACTGGTAGACTCAAATCAATATGCTCTAGGGGCTGCCGTGAGTGCCGCAGGGGGGGAACCCTTGCTGATGGGAATTGTTGGGGATCAACCCGAGGCACTGCAAAAGGCGATCGCCAAAGCGTTAGCAACTGCCGATATCGTCCTCTCTACCGGCGGCGTCTCCGTGGGCGACTATGATTATGTTGAACAAATTCTGAGCCAATTAAGCGGCAAAATCCACATCAAAGCAGTGGGAATTAAACCCGGGAAACCCTTAACCGTTGCGAGTTTTCCTCGGCAAGAGTCCACCTCCTCTGTTCTCTATTTTGGGTTACCGGGAAATCCGGTTTCCGCCTTAGTCACCTTTTGGCGCTTCGTACAACCGGCGATGCGGAAATTCGCGGGGTGGAAGCAGGGGTGGGAACCTCAATTTTTAACAGCGCGATCGCAGCAAGAATTACGCGGAGGAGGACCCCGAGAAATCTATCTCTGGGGGAAAATCCACTGCATCGATGGCATTTACCAATTTGAACCAGCAGGCGGCAGTCACAGTTCAGGAAATTTGATTAATCTCGCCCAAACCACCGCCCTAGCAGTGATTCCGGTAGGAGTTTCCAGGATTGCACCCGGGGACGCGATTCAAGTGCTGGCGATCGATGGGTAGCGACAACCGGCGGGGGTTCAAACGTTCCGTCGCCACAACCGGCGGGGGTTCAAACCCCCGCCTAATAGCTAAACTCGGTTAAAACCGACTCAAGCAACAACCTTTATGTGTTCCCTCTTACGTTCGTAGTAACGACTTCAGTCGTTCTTTTCTGAGTTCGTAGTAACGACTTCAGTCGTTCTTTTCTGAGTTCGTAGTAACGACTTCAGTCGTTCTTTTCTGAGTTCGTAGTAACGACTTCAGTCGTTCTTTTC
>JAABSJ010000288.1 GCA_011390515.1 Oscillatoria sp. | reverse complement strand
GTCATTGGTCATTGGTCATTGGTCATTGGTCATTGGTCATTGGTCATTGGTCATTGGTCATTGGTCATTGGTCATTGGTCATTGGTCATTGGTCATTGGGGGAGATGGGGTTCATGTTCGTAGTAACGACTTTAGTCGTTGCACTCGTGTGATGGCGATCGCCATCACACGAGCAATCTGAGGGTCTACTGCCTGACTGCTGGGGAACTGGAGGCTGACCCTGATATCGGGGCGTTACTTGGCTTGAGCCAAGTAACGGGGTAACGACTGAAGTCGTTACTACGAACGGGGGAGGGATAACGACTTCAGTCGTTACTACAAACATGAACCCCATCCACCCCATCTCCCCCATCCCCCATCCCCCAATGACAAATGACAAATGACAAATGACCCATCCACCCCATCCACCCCATCTCCCCCATCCTCCATCACCAATGAACGGAATGTGCCTGAACCGGGGGTTTAACGGCTACATTCTCTTGCCGATTTTCTTTTAACTGGCGGAACTTACAGCGATCGCCTCGGTAGCCGGTTGGCATGACGAGGCGTTTGTAATCGGTAGTAAGGTCGAAGTTGACCTGGTTTAAATCGGCATGATAGAAATTCACACAGTTGAGAGAGGCATTCTCAAAACAAGCCTCACTTAAACAGGCTTCTACAAAAAAAGCGCCAAACAACTGAGCGCGTCTGAAATTGGCTCCAGCTAGATTGGCTTGTTTGAGGAAGGTTCCCAGCAAAAAGGTCTCAGAAAAGTTGGCCATAGTGAGATGGGAATAGGCCAAGTCCGCAGCGGTGAGATTGGCGGAGGTGAAATTGGCGGTGGGTAACTGGACCTCGACTAACTTGGCTCCGGTTAAATTGGCTTCGCTGAAATTGGGTCCTTGGGCATCTTCCCGGCCTAAAATCAGACCATTGAGGATTCCCCCGGAGACGTTGACGCCGGTAAAGTTGGCTTCACCAACGATCGCATGAGAAAGTTCAACCCCACTCAGATTGGCATAGGACAGGTTCGTCCGAGTGAGATCAGCACCACTGAGGTCTGCATTGCTCAGATCGGCCCCGCTGAGATCGGCCCCGACGAGATCAACGCCCATGAGATTAATATGGGGTAAGGAAGCCCCCCGCAGATCTAAACCACTGAGATCCAACAGCAAAAAGTCACGTTGTCCGGCTTCATAATGATTCAGCAGGTCCTCAGCACTCATTCGTTTCATAGGTTGCCCTTACTATGGTTGCGCTTAAAATGGGGTCTGCACGAATTCATCCACCATCCAAGGGTATATGAATCGGCAAATACCACCCTCTTTCCTTGCGCGAAAATCGGGCTGCATCCGGACTTTTTGCCTCTCTCACCGGGTTTGAGGGCTTCTTGCGATCGCCTCTTACGGACTGACCCATTCCCTCAACGTTTGTAGAGGCGATTCGAGAATCGCCCTACATTCATTTAAGGTTGGTTCTCGGGGGAATCGACAATGTATTGATTCGCAGGGGAATTTTCCGGTAAGGGTTCCATGCGTCCAGCATGGACTAAGCTTTGATAAATCAAGGCAGCAGCGGAACCTCGACTCAAAAATTCATTGGGGTTGAGGACCGATGGATCGGGATGATTGACCACGATATTCGCTTGAGTTGCGGCTAAAATGGGGTCGGTTGCCTCGGAGGGAACGCGATCGGCATCCGTATAATAGGCGGTTAAATCCGGTGCCGGTTGTTCGGTGACAAAGGATTCTTGAGTGGGTTCCTCGACGGAGGGGACTGATTCTGCTGCCGGTTGGGCGTTAGCTCGCTGAATTAAGAGTAACGGTTGCATCATGGCGGTAAGCGCCAGGGGAAATGCGAGTTGCCGTTTGGCAACTGGGCGTCTTGTCCGACGGGAGGGAGTGCGATCGCCCGCTTGATAAGTCGTAGCGGGGGGACGAACTTGGACCAATTGTAACCCTTGTGCTAACGAGGTAATCGCCTCAGCTCTCGTCATTTCTCGCCGGGGATAGAATAACTGATTATTAGACGAGGCGTCCATAAAACCGCCTTGATAGGCTTCCTCGATCGCCGGAACTGCCCAATAATTTTCAGGAACATCATTAAACTCACTGCCACTGGAAATTTCGCGTCTTTCCGTGACATCAAAGGCTTTGCGAATGAGGGCGGCAAACTCATCCCGCTCGATATTTTGGGTGGGTCTAAAGGTTCCGTCCGGATATCCTATCACAATGTTTTCTTGCGCTAACCCTTCAATAAACGGACTGGCCCAATAATTGGGTTCAACATCTGGGAAAGAGCTTTGTTGTTGCGGTTGTTGACCCTGTGCCGAAGCGGTTTCTACCTGCAACAAATCCGGAACCATAACCCCGGCAGTCACGCCGAGAACAATAGAACTGAGGATGGCGACGGGCCATTTCAATGAAAAAAGCATAATTAATATTCTCCTTACTGCTGGCTGCTCAAACTGGGGAATCAATCAGTCATTTAATATTTGTAAGATTTGTGAAAGGGTGAAAGGATTTAAACGGGTGGATTATTCTTTTGGATAGACAGTCTAAATCATTATGAAATTATGAAAATAGAATTAAGGAGTGGGAGCGTCCCACTCCCTGGCTGCTTTAGGGAATAGGACGCGCCCACTCCCCTGATGAATTATCCCATTCATGACATTGGATTTAGCGAGGCTTTCTATTATCCTCAACCATTGGATTTCCTTCTAAATCCCTCTCCCAGGGGAGAGGGATTTAGAGTGAGGGCTGCCTTCAGGAGATGCAGGCATCCTGAATTGGATTTAGCGGCGCTTTGTATTATCCTCAACCATTGGATTTCCTTCGCGCTTGACTTCTAATTCTTCGTGACGCAGAGTTTCTTCGCCTTGAACCGTATTGCGTTCGACTTCTTTGTGAATTTCGACTTCCTCTCGCACGAATGCTTCTTTATGAATGTCGGCATTCTCTTGATAGACTTCGACCCGAGCAATTTCCGTGTCGTTAAAAGCCGCTTCACCCGCAGCCAGATTTTGTTCAGTCCCTACGGCTTCGCGGACTTCAACGACAACTTTTTCATTTTCAACGGGAATTGCTGTCTTGGCTTGTTCAGTCACGACTTGTTTGCTGACGAGAACTTCCCCGGTTTTTTCGCGGTGTTTGTGCGCGACGAGGCGTTCTTCATACAGCTTGAGTTTTTGATGATCTTGATCGGTTGTATTGTAGAGAGAAGGCTCGCGATCGTAACTGTAATGCTCGTCGTTCTGAGCGACGACGCGATCGCTTTCCTGGGTAGTCGTCGTCCGATTTGGAATCGGGGGAAGGGTCGGGGACGTCACCTGGCGACCCGTGGCGGTGGCGGCTACACCGCCCGATTCTACCGGAGGACTGTCTTCTACAGCGGCAGAATTTTCTACGTTAGGAACGGCATAAACCGATCGCACGTTTTGTTCGTAATGGCGATCGACCACTGTATCTTCATGGTATTCCGGCAGTTGTTCGGCTTGTTCTTTGGTTTCCAGACCCATCGCATAGATCCGGTTATTTTCGTTATCCACTTGGCAACGCCCGATGGGAATCAAGACCCGTTTTCCAAACACCCAAAATCCGGTATCAATGACGAGATACCGAAAATAACCGGATTCATCCACTAGGGCATCATCAACGTGACCGATTTTTTCGTCGTTGTTGGCCGCATAAACGTCATAGCCTTTAATATCATCCCCATCAAATAAATCGTCTCGATAGTTGGGATAAAAATCTTGAATTTTGTAAAGGGTCATGTATCTCTCCTTAAAGTTTTGTTACATTTATCTTCTATATCTCTATAGTAGAAAAAGTAATAGGTTCTTCCCTCTACCTGACGATTGAGTTTTTGTCGGTTCTGATTGGGTTAACTTATAACCCTAGATAGATAGATAAAATAGCAAATCCCCCTTACAGTAAATCCATATTGATGCAGGCATTCCCCCAGTGTCAGCATTTTGCTTAAAAAAAAATTAACGAAAGTAGGGTAAGGGAGATAGTAACAATGACTTATGGAAATCGCGGCGGAGTCAATATTGCCGAACCAGCCATGATGCAAAACCCCGTGGTCGATTATCACGATCGCGTCCGGTGGGGTCCAATTTTTGCAGGTATCGTGATCTCGTTGAGTACCCAATTGGTATTAAGTGCTCTGGGAGTGGCGATCGGGATGAGCATGGGTGCAGCAGATGCCCAAGCCGACCCCAATGCTATTGGTTTGGGAGTGGGAATTTGGTCCATTATTAGTTTATTTATTGCCCTACTGGTGGGGTCTTGGATCATGGCTCGCACCTGTGGACCTATGAACAAAAATACAGCCCTATTAAACGGAGCAATTTTGTGGGCAACCACTTTAGCCCTCAGTTCATGGTTACTGGCGAGTGGTGTATCAGGAACCTTTGGAATTGTGATGGCCAATGCGGGAGATATTGCCGATCGCGTGAATGTAGCCCCGGGAACACAAAATCTCACAGCGAATGAAGCCCGTACTATAGCAGACAATGTGGCCCGGGCCGGTTGGTCATTTTTATTTGGTTCCTTGTTAGGGTTAGTGGCATCCTTGATTGGCGCGACCCTCGGTGCGCGGAGTCCTCGGACGGTTGTATAAAAACAGCGTCTAGTTCAATCTCTATTTTTCCAGCTAGTTCAGGCCCGTTATTCAACGTCCAGTCTAGCTGGATTTTATATTTTTGTATAAAAAATACGGGATAAGACTTGCTGTTTGTATATTTTAAATATAAAACAAGCAGTATTGGGAATAAAAATGTACGGAATTGAGCGATGATATCTGGAGGGTTGAACAGGGGTATTCTAAACGAGCAGCCTATCCAATAGAAATGCCAATCATGCTATGGCCAATCGAAATTTACAAGTGGGATTAGCGCAACTGAAAGCGGGGGATTATGCCGAGGCGATCGCCCAATTAGAAGCAGTCTTAGTCAATGAACTCCATCCGGGCACTCTCTTTAAAGCGAAAAAAGCCTTAATCAAAGCCTACGAAGGTGAAGGGAAACTGCATCAAGCTTGGAAACTCTGTCAGGAACTCAGCGAAAGTACCAGTCCTGAAATCCAAGATTGGGGCATCGCCACCTTAGCCGAACTCGATCAGCGTTACCCCACCCTCGCCTCAGAGATTCTCATCGGAAACCGCCTGACTCGTCAGCAAAAAGCTGTTCGCGCCCTCATTCAGTGGTTTAAACGTTCCCCCCAGCGTGTCTCCACCCTGGAAACCATTTGGAACATTATTGAGGAAGAACGGTACAATCACCCGGATAATAGTCCCTTGGGTAAACTAACCGTTAATTGGAATATCTTTCGCCGCATCTCCCTTTTCTTGGGGAAAACATTTTGGGTTTGGATTAAAGCTAAATGGCAGGAATTTGAATCTCGAAAATAAATTAATTTTCTGCTGAATTTGGGTTGCTTGAATCCGGAAACGACTGAAGTCGTTACTACAAACGGGGAGAATTGCCGACTCTTTCTATCAACCTTGATCCGGAAACGACTGAAGTCGTTACTACAAACGGTACTTGAATCCGGAAACGACTGAAGTCGTTACTACAAACGGGGAGAATTGCTGCTTCTTCATGTTCGTAGTAACGACTTCAGTCGTTCTCTTCATGTTCGTAGTAACGCCTTCAGGCGTTCTCTTCGTTCGTAGTAACGACTTCAGTCGTTCTCTTCATGTTCGTAGTAACGACTTCAGTCGTTCTCTTCATATTCGTAGTAACGACTTCAGTCGTTCTCTTCATGTTCGTAGTAACGACTTCAGTCGTTCTCTTCATGTTCGTAGTAACGACTTCAGTCGTTCTCTTCAT
>JAABSJ010000287.1 GCA_011390515.1 Oscillatoria sp. | reverse complement strand
GGGTAGGGCTGTTTCATTCTCCCGGCCAAATTGATTTTTGTGTTGTTGCTAACCTTTGTCTGGCAGGGGATACAGACTGTTTTTCCTACTTTTTGGCCTCTTATTAGGAAATAAGGTCCAAAACCCTTGGGCTGTAACGCTTACGGTGCAAGGAAAATTTTAGAATGAAACAGCCCTACCTTAAGAAGGGGGCTTTTCCAATTTTGCAAAACTTCTAATGCCCCACTTTATTTATGGAAATCCCTTATAGAGGCATCGGGAACAGCAGCAGGCTCTGGAGACAAATTAATGATGCCCAACCCGACTGCGATTGGCAGCGCCATCCCAGGCAATTTGGGAAGTGCAGTCATAGAAAGCCCTTCTTAATAACAACAATGTATAGAGAAAATTCTATGATCGCCATTGGCATTAGCCATAGATATGGGGGCTTGCAAAAAATAAAAGAAAAACTTATGATTTGAATTTGAAATTACTTAGCAGATCCATGTAGAGCGATCGCAATTCTGTGCGAATTTAAGGATAGACTTAAGCACATAGAAATTCGGGTCTTAATAGATCTTGATCTATGAGAGTTGCTGCGGGACAGCGACACCTTCGGGTCCCGTTCGGAGAGCGGCCACCTCTGAACACCCTGTCGCAGGTATTCGGGTAACACATCTGCTGTAAGGATGAAGCCCTTCATCCCTACTTTCCTTAACTTAAAGCTCACTTATCACAATAATCACTCCTCGTTAGAGGAAGCGCAAGGAGGTATTCATGGCAAATTTTTCTCGCATGACTCGTCGGAACTTTCTTTACACCGCAGGGGCTTCCGCCGCCGGATTTATCTTCATCTCTGGTAGACCGTGTTTCCCCCAGTCTGCATCTGGTTTGCGGCTTTGGGGGTGAATACGATGGCGTTTAACCTGAATGGTTTTAACTTTAATCACTCGGTGCTGGATGCTTCGGGTCGTCCGGTGTTGACCGATGCGGACATCATCAACCGGGCTAATCTGAGCGCCGAGTCGATGTATTCCCCGAATGTGCACCATTTTCCGTTGCTGCTAGAGATCAATAACCGCTCCCCACCTGAGTGGGTACCCGAAAACTTTATCTTCCAGCACAAGACGCACCGGGATACATAAGCATTCTTAATGGCGGGTTGACTCGCGGATCACCCGGATGCGTGGAGCCAGCCACCTAGGATTCTAGGCCACACTTGCCTGCCGTCTTAACCCCTAATATCTAATTAAGGAGAATTACAACATGGATTTTTTGTCCAATTTCTTTACGGACTTCGTGGGGCAGTTGCAGTCCCCGACACTCGCCTTTCTGATCGGTGGTATGGTCATTGCCGCCCTCGGTAGCAAACTGGAAATTCCAGATGCAATCTATAAGTTCATTATCTTCATGCTGCTCATAAAAGTCGGCCTGAGCGGCGGCATTGCGATCCGCAATGGCAATCTGGTGGAGATGCTGTTGCCCGCACTGTTCGCCGTGCTAGTAGGCATCCTAATCGTGTTCATCGGGCGCTACACGTTGGCCAAGCTGCCAAACGTCAAAACCGTGGATGCTATTGCGACTGCGGGCTTGTTCGGTGCCGTGAGTGGTTCTACTATGGCCGCCGCCCTGACCGTACTGGAAACCCAAGGCATCGAATACGAGCCTTGGGCCGCCGCACTCTATCCCTTCATGGACATCCCAGCGCTCGTGACTGCGATCGTCGTGGCCAGCATTTATACCAGCAAGAAGCGCGCTAGCGCAGGCGAGGATCTCAGCAAGGAGGAGTATCTCAGCAAGCAGGAGTATCTCAACAAGCAGTCGGTTGCCGCAGGTGAGTATCCCAGCAAGCCGGAGTATCCCACCACCAGGCAGGAGTATCGCAGCCAGCAGCGCATTACCGCAAGCGGGTATCCCAGCAAGCAGCGCGAGCGGGTCAAAATATGGCCCATCGTGAAGGAAAGCCTTGAGGGTTCTGCCCTATCGGCACTGCTGCTCGGCCTCGCTCTAGGCATCCTAACCCGACCGGAAAGTGTCTATGAAAACTTCTACGACCCCCTCTTCCGAGGCCTGCTTTCGATACTGATGCTGATCATGGGTATGGAGGCCTGGTCAAGGGTTGCCGAGCTGCGCAAGGTGGCCCAGTGGTACGCCGTCTATGCCTTCGTCGCGCCCCTGCTGCATGGGTTCATAGCCTTCGGTTTCGGCATGATTGCCCACTACGCCACGGGATTCACCCTTGGTGGCGTCGTGATCCTGGCCGTCATCGCCGCCTCCAGTTCAGATATCTCAGGGCCGCCCACTTTACGAGCCGGTATCCCGTCGGCCAATCCCTCCGCCTACATAGGCGCGTCCACAGCCATCGGCACGCCAATTGCGATTGGCGTGGGAATACCGCTCTACATCGCGCTCGCCCAGGCGCTGATGGGCGGCTGAACCCAGACGGGTCGAGGTCTGCCGGTGCTCCCCTGTGCCCCGGCGACCAACGCGGCGGCTATGTGCAGCATTTAACAGCCGCGCGGCCCTTATGTCTGGGTCAATAACTTCTTCGCCTGCGTCAACGTCCTGCGGGCATGAAACATGGCCACATCGCGATCGCCCTTGTGGATGATCAATACCTTCAATAATTTAATGGGCACTGGCCTCTTATGAATATTGATGGATACAGCCGACCGACTGGATCAGCGTTTCACAGTCTGACTAAATAAAACTGGGTCAGGTTTTTCCTTAAGCAGTTTTATGGTTCTTGAAGCATAACGTTCGCCTCGAAATTGACTTGTGAGATCCAGAACACTGCACACAGGCCCCTTCTATAAGCAGTCCTTGCGTGCCGTTGTGGAAGACGTCGGCGGCCCCTTTCTCGTCGGCGGCCCAGAACATCCGAGGGGACATCGGGTTAGGTACAAATCATTTAGGATTGCTATAGGTGACCTTTAAGAGATACTGGGATAAATTCACCCTAAAAAATGAAAGATTCGCCGCATTAGTCACCCCGGTCTCCTTAATATTCATAAATTCTTCTAATCCCCAAAATTTTTTGGCATTTATAAAGTTAAATTTGAGAAAGAAATCGCAGGCGATAATATTCAATAATTTTCTCATAAGGGATCTCCAAAAAATAAAATATTCAAAAAAACCCGCACCCTGTTCTATGAGCGTTCCGCTAGGAAAGGGTGGGGCACTCGCAGACGAAGCCCGAGAAGCGCGGGCTACAAGTTAGGTGCTTAACAATCGAATTTGGATGATTTATTTGTTGGAATACCCTTACTTGAAGGCTGCGCCAACGCTGTGCGGCACTCCAAGGGTCTCGGGGGTAGATCCATTGTCAAAGGGAGCATTTCAATTTTGCCTAAAACCCGATCTGACCTAACCCCCCAGCCCCCTCCCCACCTCTCCGATGGGAAGGGGGCTGGGGGGTTAGGTCTCTTGAACAAATTGAGATGCTCCCTTGTCAAATTCATTTAGGATTGCTATCTATTGGATTGCGCTTCTTAACGCTTTTAGAATTTGAGATGCGCCGAAGTTTGAGCAAAAATGATGAAAAAATTCTGGAATTTATCCCGGTAAGCCGAAACGGAAAACGGCGCAACCTACTTCAGAACTATGGTTGGTAGCCTTTAAAGAAATTACTCTATTTTCGGTTCAAGTAGCCGTCGGACGTGATCGCCACCTGACCCAATTTTCTCCGGTTCACCACCAAATTTTAAGAGGTTTAAATATTCCCCTAAAGATTTATACGAACGTGGCAGATTATGAGGCTCCACTCTCTTCCCCGTCTGGTAATCCTGCTCTTATGGTTTCCCATCTTAGGAAGTAGGGTAAAAAATTAGCGAACCGTAAGGTAGGAGTCTTGCGGATTTTGCTAAACTTAAGACAGATGGTGCAGACAACGGAGAATTTATGACAGAAATCAATCCGGTGACTTGGTTGCAGGAACGAACGGCATTGAATCGTTTATCCGAACCCGTATTAAGAGCGATCGCCGGGGTCATCCAAGAGCAAATCTTACCCGCAAACCAGGCGATCGCCGAACGGGGAAAACCCCCCACTGGATTTTATATCCTCCTGCAAGGACAGTTACAAACTTCCCAGAAAAATCTCCCTCCATCCCGAGATGAATTGAGTCCCGGTTGCACGATTAACTTACGGGAATTACTCTTAGACCAACCGCCAGAACAAACCATTTCTACCGTCACCGAATCTAAATTCTGGTTTGTCCCCAAGGAACAAGTGCCCGAATTAGTCCGGCAATACCCAGAAATCACCCAAACCCTGACCCGCCAACTCGCCCAAGAACTGGCCGAGGTGTCGAATGCGTTAACTTATGAACAACAAAGACAAGAGGATTTACGCCCCTATTTAGTCACCAAAGCAAAACGGGGAATTGTCGGCAGAAGTCGCTATGCCAAACGTCTGAGACAGCAGATTAGAGAGGCGGGTTCTGACAGGCGATCGGTCTATATTTTCGGAGAACCGGGATTAGAAAAAGATAATATTGCTGCCCTGATTCACTATGGTTCCCCCAACCGTCGGCAACCGATTGTTAAAATCAACTGTGGGATTCTCCAAAAAGGAGGGGCAGAACTGTTTGGACGGGCGGGAGGGAAACCGGGACTGCTGGAATGGTTGGGAGAAGGAACCCTGGTTTTAAACAACATTGACGAACTGCCGGAGGAACTGGTGGAGGCGATCGCCATCCTGTTAAAAACCTCAACTTATACCCCCGTCACCCGAGAAGGAGAAACTCCCGCCCCCCCTAAAACCACCTCCGCCAAAATTCTAGCCATCTCAGAAAAACATCTTCCGGCGATCGCCCCGAATCTGGACCAAACCCTCAAAGTGCCTCCCCTGCGAGTCCGAAAAGCCGACATTGCCGCTCAAGTCGAGTATTATATTAGCTTGTACTGTCGCTCCAAAGGTCTGAGCAAACCCCAACTCACCCGGGAAGCCCTCCGTCGTCTGCAATCTTATGATTTCCCGGGCAATATTCGGGAATTGCAAAGTTTAGTAGAACGGGCGATCGTCCAATCCGATTGCGCCCGAGAATTAACGGAAGAAATTTTTTGGGCCGCCCAAGGAAAAAAAAAGCGATTTCGCTTCAATTTACTGAATGCTTATCCTAAATTGCGCCATTTTCTTCGGAGTCATTGGTGGCCCGATCGCATTAACTATGGCTTTACTTTCGTTGCCTTTGCCCTAGTCGTCGCCATCTTATTTCTCGGTCCCCAAACCCGCGATCGCAACTTTGCCCTCAACTTCTTTTGGGCCTGGTGGTGGCCGTTAATCTTATTCGCCTTTCCCTTTGTCGGTCGCCTGTGGTGTGCGGTTTGTCCCTTCATGATTTATGGAGAAATTACCCAAAAAATCTCCGAAAACTTATTAAAACACAACCTCAAACCCTGGCCCCGACAGCAAGCAGAAAAATGGGGCGGCTGGTTTCTGTTTGGCTTATTTGCCTTAATTTTCCTCTGGGAAGAACTCTGGGATTTACAGAATACCGCCTATCTCTCCGCCTGGTTACTCCTCTTAATCACCGCCGGTGCAATGATTTGTTCCGCCATCTTTGAACGGCGATTTTGGTGTCGATATCTCTGTCCCATTGGCGGCATGAATGGACTGTTTGCCAAACTTTCCATGACCGAATTAAGAGCACAACAGGGAACCTGTTCCGCAGAATGTACCACCTATCAATGTTATAAAGGCGGTCCGCAAAAAGGAGAAGGACTGGAAACCAATGGCTGTCCTCTCTATTCTCATCCTGCCCAATTAGAAGATAACCGGGATTGTGTCTTATGTATGACCTGTTTAAAAGCCTGTCCCCATCGGTCCGTTGAATTCAACTTACGACCGCCGGGAATTGATTTGTGGACCACTCATCAACCCCGTAGCTATGAAGTCGCCTTGTTGCTATTACTTT
>JAABSJ010000286.1 GCA_011390515.1 Oscillatoria sp. | reverse complement strand
GGGAACTCCAAAAAATAAAATCTCCAAAACGTTCGTTCGTAGTGACGGATCAACGGAATAGCCCCGTCAATGTCGGAGTAAATGCTTGCGCCCCAGGGCGCAAGCATTTACTCCGACACTACCTTCCTTCCAGTGCAACGTTTGGAGGATTTATATTTTGCAATCCCCTAGGTAACAATTCCACAGGAGACATCGGGTTTAATAAACTTCTTGCAAAATTCTACAAAGCCCCCCTTTTTAAGGGGGGTTGGGGGTATCTATCCGGTATTTTGCAAGAAGTCTAATAGAGGTTCTGTTCTGTTTGTTGGAAATAAAAGGCGATCGTTCCGCCTAGAAATATCACCCCGGTAAAAATTAAAACAGTCCCGATCGCACTGGTTTGTCCCAATCCGACTTGAATCATCTGCCAGTTAATCAAGAAAAATAGCCAGATAATTTGCACCTTCATCCATCCAAACAGTTCACGCACCAGTCCTAACAGTCGGTCCCCTTGGTCCTCGGTTATCGGGAACGGACTATCTAACAGTTGCGGTAACAATGGGGAGAGGGTTAAAACGAGGTAAATACAAGTTCCCATACCGGGTAATAGCCAGAGAATCGGTTTGGAACCCCAGTTATCCGGTTGTCCGGTGATGCCAAAATGGATGGGGATAGTCTCTGGAAGGTTTCCCCAGGATTGGAGAATCGCCAGAAAGGTACAGAGAATCCCGGCTAAAGCGGCAATTTCTAAAGCCAGTTCCAAGGGCGATCGCACGATTGCTTTTAACAGACTTTCCGTGTTTTTGTCTCGATTCATAAGCGTTTTTAAGCCAAGGTAATATCTATTGTTTTCTATCTTAACGAATTCCTTCGGAAGCTGCTAACGTCTTACCGAGTCAATGGCTAACCCTGTTTGCATCCCCTTACCCTAGACAAGAGAGTCGGCTAATTCATTTCAATCCTAACCGCTCCCTACTTTTGATTTGTCCGGAAATCACCATATTCATTAGACCTCTTGCAAAATTCTAAAAAGCCCCCCTTCTTAAGGGGGGTTGGGGGGATCAATCCGTTATTTTGCAAGAGGTCTATTTTATGCTTCCATCAGTTTCTCTAATTGTAGTCTATTTTCTGAATTCAAAAGTAACCATCTTGACAGAATCATCAAAATTTGGTATTAAAAATAACAAAGTGGTATCATCAAAATTTCCTGCGGCATATAGCCCATCTAAATGAATTGTCCTCGGACTGCAAGACGCGCTATAACTGCTGTGATCACGAGTTGTTAGGCATCAAAGAAGACCAATCAGACTCGACCCGGAAGGAGACAGCGACTATCAGGGCATCGGGTCACAATCTAGCTCACAATCTCACCCCCATAAAACAAATTCATGTTAGATAACCTTGATCTCAAACTTTCCCTGGATAAGAAGACGTATCACGAACAGATCGAAGCCTTGAGGCAGCAGATCCGACAGCTACAACAAGCCTGTTGGGAAAAAAAACTAACCTCTATCTTCGTGTTAGAAGGTTGGACGGCTGCCGGGAAAGGGTCTCTAGTCAAAAAAATGGTCGGTTATATGGACCCCCGGGGATTTCAAGTCCATCCGATCTGGCCCCCCAATGAAGAAGCGCGGCAACACCATTTTCTGTGGCGGTTTTGGCAGAAACTGCCAGCGCGGGGGAGTATGGGAATTTTCTATCACAGTTGGTACATTCGGATGTTAGAAGATCGGCTATTTGGCCGCCTGACGGATGCCGAAGTCCCCACCGTGATTCGACAAATCAATGCCTTTGAGCGGCAGATGGTGGATGATGGCGTGGCGATCGCCAAATTTTGGATTCACATCAGCGAAAAAGAACTGAAGCGACGGCTGAAAAAATCTGAGGCAGACCCCCTCACCGCTTGGCGAGTCCGTCCCGAAGACTGGCAACAAGCGAAAAAATACGACACCTACAGCGCCTTAGCGGAAGACATGGTGATTCAAACCAGCACCGGACCCGCGCCCTGGACCCTCGTGGAAGGAGACAATAAGCGGTGGGCGCGGGTGAAAGTGCTGGCAAAAATGGCAACCACCCTCACCGAAGCCCTCGATCGCCTCCATTATCAGATCCCCGTGCCGAGTTTGCCCCCCCAAGAACAACTCCAACCCACAGAACCCGATTTTCTCTCCCAAATCGATCTGAGTGTGAGCTTAGATAAAAAGGACTATAAAAAACAACTCCGCAAAGAACAAGTTGAACTCACGAAACTGCAACTGGAGATTCACGAACAAGAAATCCCCGTCCTCGTATTATTTGAAGGATGGGACGCTGCTGGCAAAGGGGGAGCCATCAAACGGTTGACCGATGTCCTCGACCCCCGCAGTTATGCCGTGAATGCCTTTGGTGCCCCCAGCAGTGAAGAATTAGCCCATCATTACCTCTGGCGGTTCTGGCGACGATTACCCCTCCCAGCAACCATTGGCATTTTCGATCGCAGTTGGTATGGTCGAGTCTTAGTCGAACGCATCGAAGGATTCGCCAGCGAACCAGAATGGCGGCGAGCTTATCGAGAAATCAATGAATTTGAAGAACAACTCACCAGTGCCGGGTATGCCGTGGTCAAATTTTGGCTGCATATTAGCCCGGAAGAACAACTGA
The DNA here is from genome assembly GCA_011390515.1 of Oscillatoria sp. Taxonomy (GTDB): domain Bacteria; phylum Cyanobacteriota; class Cyanobacteriia; order Cyanobacteriales; family Laspinemataceae; genus Laspinema. Next base: position 3,290 of record JAABSJ010000286.1, on the reverse strand, counting down.
AGCGGTTCGACGAACGGAGTAGCAATCTCTTTAAAGAACATAAGCTCACCGATGAAGACTGGCGGAATCGGGAGCAGTGGCCCCTTTATAATGTGGCAGTGAATCAGATGATTCAGCGAACCAGTACCCCCTCAGCACCTTGGACGGTGATCCCGGGCAATGATAAATATTATGCCCGAGTCAAAGTCATCCAAACCGTGATTCAGGCGATCGAGACGGAAATCAAACATCGCAAATAATTCGCGCCAACTCGGGTCCCTCCTCCCATTCACCAGGAGGGGGGACCGGAGTCTTACAAGAGTAGTTTTTTTACGTTTAGGGGGTATTTGCCTCACATTTCCGGTCCCCTCCCCTTGGCAAGGGGAGGGTTAGGGTGGGGTCCTCTTTGACGCGCGATCGCACGTCAAGAGGAATGAGTGGGTGGAGAGTTCACGCGCAAGCGAGATCGCTCGTCACGAAGAAAGAGGTTTCTCCAGCCTCCATACAGGTGCTTAAACCTCATGAGAGTGCGTGACGTGGCGGTAAGCGGAGCTATCCCGTAGGGAATCGCCACGTCAACGCCGACACCCCACCCTAACTCTCCCCTTGCCAAGGGGAGGGAACCATCAGGTGTAGTTAAGCGTAGTAAAAAACCTACTCTTGATAAGGGACCGGAGTTAGAGCAGACAGGGCTTAATAGAGAGTGCCTAGGGTCATCTGGGGTGAAAAAGCGGCCATGTTGGAGGCGATCGCCTGACTATATTGCTGCATCGCCCCTTCTACATCATTGAAACTGCGAAATTCTGCACTATCGTAAGTCGCGCCCGAAAAGTTGGCATCCCGCAGATCCGCATCGGTAAAATCTGTCCGGGTCAAATTCGTCGAATTTAACCGAGCTTGATTTAATAAGGCTGAACTTAAATCCGCCCCGGTTAAATTCGCGCCGGTGAAATTCACCCCGCGCAGTTGGGCATCCGTAAAATTTGTAAACCTCAGATTCGCGCCAGTGAGATTGGCCCCACTCAGCTTGGCCTCACTCAAATTTACCCCATCGAGATCAACCCCAGTCAAATCCACCCCATTCAAAAAAGCGCCACTGAGATTCACCCCCGTCAATTGCACCCGATCCAGCATGGCACCGCTCAACCGCGCCCCACTCAGATTCGCCCATTTCAAATTGGCCCCAGTCAGGTTGGCACCGCGCAGGTTCACCCCTTGGAGATTGGCCCCACATAAATTGGCCTCTTGCAAATCTGCCCCTCGGAGATTGGCACTGCTGAGATTGGCCCCACTCAATTTGGCCTGATTCAACTGAGCCTTGACCAGAAAGGAACCCTGGAGATCCGCTTTCGTCAGATTCGCCTCGATTAATCGGGCGTCACTGAGTTTGGCAAAATTAAGATTAGATCGATTCAGGGCAGCGCGAGTTAGATTGGATTTAGTTAAAAACGAACGAGCGAAATTCACGCCTTCGAGATAGGCACCCGTGAGGTTAACCCCAATTAGGGTCACCCCCACCAATTGAGCTCCACGCCAGTCTAAACCCGAAAAGTCTCTAATTCCCTGTTCGTAAAGGGTTAGCCAATGATTAATATTCATTATGGGTGCTATTTGTATCAACCCAGCACTTTGGAGGAACTGAGGATTTCAATTTTAATTGCTCAACTTCTATCAAGTATGGCGCGGGATCGAAGGATTAACAGAGGATTTTTTATTAATCTTTGTAACACTTTCATCCCTTCGATTGGATAACTCTTAATCAGTTTAGAGAAAACAACGAACTCCGCCGGTTAACTGCCCCGGATCGACCTTCGAGGGGTCTGCCAATTGGCCTCCCAGGGAAGAACTGGTATCCGGGAGTCGGCTTTCTCTCGGGTCTAAATTCGATCTTACTGCGGTTGACCTTCTGAAAAATTTAAGAAACTCATAGATTTGTCAACAAAAATGTAACAAACCAGAATACCTCCGAATAAATACTTAAATTGACCGGGGTTCCCCCAGAATTCCCCCAGAATTCCCCCAGAGTTTCCCCAGAGTTCATTGTTTTGACTGAACTACAGCCGTAGGAGCATACAGAAGATGATTCGATCGCCCTTTAACTTGCACCTTGAGGACGTCCAGCAATGTTTCTAGTCATAACCCAGCTTCTCCTGTGGGTAATTGTCGCCCTCCTCATCTGGTATGTCCTCCTCCAGCTTATTCCTCGGGAATATCTAACCTGGCTCGGGGGTGCAATCCTGCTAAGTATTATCATCTTGGCGTTTTTCTTTCCCACGGAACAGGGGGTTGCCACCTTGTGGTACATTCTCTCGTTTCCCCTGCGACCCCTAGGATTATGCATCGTCCTACTCTGCACGGCCACCCAGAGACCAAAACAGCGACAGCCTCTGGTTTGTGCCGCCCTCGCTGTCTTGATTCTCTGTAGCGTGCCTTGGCTGGCGCAAAACTATCAATATTGGCTGATTCGCTCTAATTTCCCGATCGCCTCAGTTTGTCCAGCCCAAGGAAACCCCAATCTCGCCCCCGTTGTAGGTCGTCCCGAAGGCATCGTCCTCTTATCCTCGGGCATTTCCCAGCCTTCTTTGCCCTATCAACCCGAATTGATAGAAGCCACGATGAGCGATCTAATCGTCACCACCGTTCGTCAGTACCAACTCCAGCAACAGGTGGGTCACTCCCCTCGGGTGATTGTCGCCGCTCGACCCCAACCCTTTCCCTGGCAAGGAGTGAGCGCGCCTTGGTATTCGGTCAACTCCACAGATATCCTGGAAGCGGACATCATTAGAAGCCTATTAATCGCCCAAGGTGTCTCTCCTACTCATATTTTTGTTTTAAATAAGGTAGAAAATGTCCGGCAAAGTGCTGAAGCTGTTGAAGAACTCCTCCCTCGACTGACTAACCGCAACCCTCGGGTGATCGTCGTCGCCTCGGTTTTGCATTTACCCAGGGCCAGCCTAGCCTTTGAACGCCTTGATCTGGAAGTCATCCCGCGATCGCCCAGTTTTTATCCAGAAATCTGCGCCTTAGACCAAGTTCGCACCGGCATTTATGACATCATCCCCAATGCCACCAGCTTGGCCCTCACCAGCCGAGTTGTCGAGGAATTCTACACCTTGATGTACTATTTCCTACGCAGTTGGGTCCAACCTTGCGATCGCTGCTTGTCGAACTAAATGGGTCATTTGTCATTTGTCATTTGTCATTTGTCATTTGTCATTTGTCATTTGTCATTTGTCATTTGTCATTTGTCATTTGTCATTTGTCATTTGTCCTTGGGAGATGGGGGAGATGGGGGAGATGGGGGAGATGGG
>JAABSJ010000285.1 GCA_011390515.1 Oscillatoria sp. | reverse complement strand
AGTTCACCGACCGATCGCACCCGACGATTGCCTAAGTGGTCAATGTCGTCGCTTTGTCCCACGTCGAATTCCAGGTTAATCAGGTAATCGATCGCCGTGAGAATATCCTGGGGCGTTAACACCCGGATGCTATCGGGTACTGACAGGCGCAATTTTTTATTCAGCTTATAGCGGCCCACCCGTCCCAAGTCGTACCGTTTCGGGTCAAAGAAGCGCGATTCCAGGAGTTGGCTGCCTCCGGATACGGTGGGGGGTTCCCCGGGACGCAGCTTTTTGTAAAGCTCCATCAGGGCTTCTTCTTCTGTGAATTCCCCTTCTTTTTCGATGGTTTTCTGAAAATATTCCGGGTGGCGCAGGGCATCGAAAATCTCGTTGTTGGTAAGTCCCAGGGCTTTAAGCAGCACTTGGGCGCTCAATTTGCGGGTTTTGTCAATGCGGACCCAGACTAAATCATTTTTGTCTGTCTCAAATTTCAGCCATGCGCCCCGGTTGGGGATCAAGCTGGCATTGTAGGTCCTGCGACCATTTTTGTCGGTCTCGGATTTGTAGTAAACTCCGGGAGAACGCACAATTTGGTTAACGATGACTCGTTCGGCCCCGTTAATGATGAAGGTTCCCCGTTCGGTCATTAAGGGTAGGTCGCCGATGAAGACTTCTTGCTCTTTGATTTCGCCGGTTTCTTTGTTGATCAGTCGGGTGGGGACATACATTTGGACGGCGTAGGTACTATCCCGACGTTTTGCGTCATCGACATCGTATTTCGGACGCTTGAGTTTGTAGTCCTTCCCTATAAAATGTAATTCTAGTTTTCCCGTATAGTCAGTGATGGGGGAAAAGCTGTCGAGTTCTTCAATCAGTCCTAATTCAAGAAACCAACGGAAACTTGCCCTTTGAATCTCGACGAGATCGGGAAGGGTAAATGCCGTTGCTGCTGGGTAGGTCGGATTATTCATTTGTGTCGATCGCCTCTACGCTGTGAATTCTACGCAAGTTTAGGGAAGGAGAAAATAAAGACTTGTGACGGAAGGATGAACCGATGCATATTCACCTTTCATGCTTCGTCCCTCGGGTGCTTTTGTTTCAATGAGTGCTTTTTGGTGACGCAGTTTGGTTTAAACTCCCGTTGTGGCTTGGCACTGTTCTCCAGTCAAAGAAAGATAGGTTTTTTTCTAGCAACTTTATGGCTCTCCCAATCAACGATTTAAGCTATCCATCAAGGGATAGCCACTGCGGTGAAATTCAGATTTAGGCAATTTTTGCATTTTTTTCCGGTAACCCATTATTATAGCTTCGTTCGTTTTTAGCGTCAAGGAATGGTCTAGTTTTCGGGTGCGATCGCACAGGGGGGTGTTCTATTTTCAGGGTTAACTCATTCCAGGGTGAGTTGAAAGAGGCGACAGGCATTTTCTGTGGTTTGGGCGGCTAAGGTTTCTAAGGAAACCCCGCGCAGGGTCGCCACTTGTTCCGCCACATAGCGAACGTAGGCGGGTTCATTGCGTTTGCCGCGTTTGGGAACCGGGGCCAAAAACGGGCAGTCAGTTTCCACCAGGAGGCGATCGCTGGGAACGAGACGAGCGGACTCTTGAATGCTTTGAGCATTCTTGAAGGTGACAATCCCGCTAAAGCTAATATAAAAGCCTAGGTCGAGAAACCTGATGGTTTCTTCGGGAGTTCCGCCCCAACAATGCATGACCCCGGGAACGGGCCCGCGATCGCGCCAGAAACTCCGCAAAAGTTCAGCCATCTCCTCGGACGCATCCCGACAATGGATGATCACCGCCTTATTCAGCCCCTGGGCTATTTCTAGCTGGGCGATAAAGGCTTCTTGTTGCTGCTGTTGATTTTCAGCCTTATAAAAGTCTAGCCCAGTTTCTCCAATGGCGACCACTCGCGCATCCGAGGCGGCTAATTCCTCAATGCGATCGCCAAGGTGGGAGGACCATTGATGGGCCTCCAAAGGATGCAAACCCACGGCAAAGGAAATTTCCCCAAACCGATTGGCAAGTCCTTGAATGGTGCCAAATTCTTCAGGCGTGACGCAGGAATGCACAAGATGCACGACCCCGGCTTCATGCCAACGTTCGCGGACCGCCTCTAAATCGCGGTCAAACCGCTCAAAATTAATGTGAACGTGGGTATCTATCAATTGCATCGGAATCGACGCGCTCTTGGGATGGAATGATTTACCCGAGCCAAGCCGCGAGGTTTCGCGTCTTTAACCAGGGCGTTAACGAGTGAAAATCAGCAGGGGCAATGGGGTTGGACTAGGGCTTTGAGGGCGTTTAGTCCAACCAACAAGGACGCCCTCGGTTTCCCGATGCCGTCCATGACTGCAACCCTACGGTGTGGGTCATCCCTACGCGGCAGCCGATTGTGCCAATACGTGTTGTTTAACAACTCTGGCTAAACTGGATTTTTTGCGAGCGCCGTTGTTGGGATGAAGAACGCCGCGTTTTACTGCTTTGTCGATCTTGCTGTAAGCGGCATTGAGCCGATTTTGGATCTCTTCCTTCAACTCCGGTGTCGGATTGCTGCCGTATTGCTCGGCAGAGGTTACACACTTCTTGATCAGGGTTTTGACCGCTGATTTATAAGATTTGTTACGCAAGCGATTGCGTTCGGCGATTTGGACGCGCTTGATAGCAGACTTAATGTTAGCCACAGTCGATTAGCCCAGAACTCAATACGGGAACAATTTTGACGATTCTCCACCCTAAAGCAGGGGAGATTCTTGGGCTGAATGGGGCCTCCACTGAGAAATCCAGTTTCGGTCTTATCCGTTCTTGTCTAGCCAGAACCGATGCTTTCACATCGTCCCCTTAAAGGCTAATCCCCAAGCTTAACTTCGCGTGCGCCCCACGCTAGTGGATTTTTTCCTTGCTGACCGCAGGGGTCTCCAAGTTGTTTACGGATAGTGACGGTTCGGCTTGCCAAGTTGCGGAATAGGACGTTAACCCTGTTTCCTCGCGCCTTGGCTGGTCAGCGACCCAATAGATTTTAACACAGAAAGGAATTTTAACACATAAAGCAAGTTCAGGCGCAAGAGTTTGGCTCATCTTAGAAGAATGAGCGTTTTCTCGCGTCATGTTTTTGAGAAAACACTATAGCATCGAATCAGGGAGAAAATGCAGTTCCGTTGAAGAAAATCCAGGTTAAGCTAGAGAAGACGGGGACGGGTAAGCCAAAGCAAAAGCATCGGTAGTCGCGGTTGATGTGGCGAGCGACCCGTTCTCCTCAAGGGCAATACCTGTCGATTATCTCCTAACTCCATGCTGCGAATCATTACACAGCGGGCTGAGGCACAAGCTGAACTCCGGCGCATCTGCGATCGCACCCACGACGACCAAGTTGTCCATAAAGAGGCAACGGTTCGGGAAGTGCTCCAAGCGGTCAAACGCCAAGGCGATCGCGCACTCTTGCACTATACGGCTGAGTTCGACGGGCAATTATTAAAGCCCGAAGACCTGCGCGTGAGCGGTTCCGAATTGGATGCCGCCTATCAGCAGGTGTCAAAAGAGCTCTTAGATGCCATTGGCTTGGCAAAGCAAAACATTGAAGCGTTCCATCGTCAGCGCGTCCCCAAATCTTGGGTTCAATTTGGGGACGATGAAGTGGTGCTGGGTAAACGTTATACCCCCGTTGATCGAGCGGGGCTTTACGTTCCGGGGGGGCGGGCCGCCTACCCCAGTACCGTGCTGATGAATGCAATTCCGGCTCGGGTGGCTGGGGTCCCCCGAATTGTGATTTGTACCCCTCCGGGACCGGACAAAATGGTGAACCCAGCGGTCCTGGTGGCGGCCCAGGAAGCGGGAATCGAGGAAATTTATCGGGTGGGGGGCGCTCAGGCGATCGCCGCCTTAGCCTATGGTACGGAAACCATCCCTAAAGTGGATGTGATTACCGGCCCGGGTAATATTTATGTCACCTTGGCGAAAAAGCAGGTCTTTGGCACCGTGGGAATTGACTCCTTAGCCGGTCCCTCGGAAGTCCTGATTATTGCCGATTCCCAAGGCAATCCGGCTCATATCGCCACGGATTTACTGGCGCAAGCTGAACATGACCCCCTCGCCGCCGCCATTCTGATTACCACCGATGCTCAGATCGCTCGCAAGGTCGTCGCTGAAGTCGAGGACCAACTGATCGATCACCCACGCCGGACCCTCACCGAAAAGGCGATCGCCCATTACGGTGTGGTCATTGTGGTTGATTCCCTGCAAATTGCTGCCGAACTCTCCAACGAATTTGCCCCAGAACACCTAGAACTCGAAGTCAGCGACCCTTGGGATTTACTGGAGTCGATTCGTCATGCTGGTGCCATCTTCCTCGGAAACTCCACCCCTGAAGCTGTCGGCGATTACCTCGCAGGCCCTAACCATACCCTTCCCACTTCGGGATCGGCTCGTTATGCCTCAGCTTTGGGGGTGGAAACCTTTATGAAACACTCCAGTTTGATTCAATATTCTCCCAAAGCCCTCCAGAAGGTCGCCGGTGCGATTGATGTGCTCACGAAAGCCGAAGGTTTACCCTCTCATGGGGATTCGGTCCGCAAGCGCATCCAAGATGGCCTCTAGCTTTTGTCGTCGATGGTTTTCACCCGAACCCCAGGGGCGATCGCCTCTGGACCAACAGGACCATCGACTCTATATCTTTTAGATTCTTGAGATAATTTGCTGCCGACCTTGACAGGTTGGCTTTTTTATGGTAATAACTGCCCGAACAGGAGGCGATCTGTCCTGGGGTTTGGGCGATCGCCGAACCCACCCCAGATGACTGGGCTATTTAAAAAAAATTCCAATTGTTTCCCCCTAAGCATTCCCACTCTAATGCCGCTAAACTAAGCGGTGAGGCCATTTTCTCCAGGAAATATTTTTCCCGTAGGATTGAAGCCGGTTGCCCCAACTTAAAGGTTGCCAATAGCGAATTAGGAGATCGGCATTGTGATTAATACCATTCTTGTAGCACTTGATGGTTCGGATTTATCAGAGCAAGTGATTGCCACCTTGCATAACCTGAAGCTCGAAACCATGACTCAAGTCATTCTCGCTCATGTCATATCCAAGCAAACATCGGATTTGGATGTGCTGGCGGATAGACCCCAAGTCGAGACCGAAGATATCCCATATCGGGCTATTGAAAAAAAACTTCAATCCTATCAAGAAAAAATTCCTTGTAAAACTGACCTCGAAATTGTCACCGGAGATCCGTCCGAAGAAATTGTCCGCTTGGCTAATATTTATCAGGCTGATTTAATTTTAATTGGCAGTCGAGGCTTAACCGGAATGAAACGAATTTTACAGGGTTCCGTAAGTTCTCAAGTGGTCACGGATGCCTGTTGTTCTGTTCTAGTGGTTAAGCCAGTCTTACCCACCCAGGAAACATAAGAAACCGGATTTCTTCCCCAGAAACCCGGTTTCTGGGATGACTGAAACGAGGGTTTATGCGGAAACGGCTTTAGTTTGAGTGACAAACTCTCGCAGACGCAGTAAATTCATCGTATGGCTTAAATTCAGCGGGAGTACAGAGACCCCTTCGAGGCGGGACTGTACCCACCCCTCCCCCCAGTACCATTCGTGGAATCCATCAATGCTGCCACTCAATAACAGTCGCAGACAATTAGGGTCAGCACGTTCTACTTGATGTCGAATCGCTAAGGGACCGAGAGAAATGGTAAAAGTGGCACCGGAATGCAACTCTTCCGGCAGGGGTGTGGAGAAGCGTTGGGTCCATAACCATTGTTCCAGGCGATCGCGGCGTAGGAGACTGTCGCGAATCACTGTTTCTGGTGCGTCTACTTCGATTCTTAGATGAGCTTGTTGAAAACTGCCTAACATAGTTGAGGTTGAGTGCCTGTGGTGGTTTTCCATTTTAGTATGGCAGACCAGTTGGGGTCATTGGTCCTTGGTCATTTGTCATTGGTCATTGGTCCTTGGGGGTTGGTCCTTGGGGGTTGGT
>JAABSJ010000284.1 GCA_011390515.1 Oscillatoria sp. | reverse complement strand
CCCGTCCGACTCTTCCTCGCAATTGGTGCAATTGGGATAATCCAAATCGTTCGGCATTTTCGATGAGCATGACGCTGGCATTGGGAACATCAACCCCCACCTCAACTACGGTGGTAGAGACTAAGATTTGGGTATGTCCATCGCGAAATAAGCCGATCGCCTCTTCTTTTTCCCCTGAAGACATCCTCCCATGCAGCAATCCCACTTTAAATTCCGGGAAAATCACCTCTTGCAGTCTTTGATATTCTTCAATTGCCGATTTTAAATCTAATTTCTCCGACTCTTCCACTAACGGCAACACCACATAAACCTGTCTCCCTTGCACCACTTCCCGCTTGATTAAATCATAAGCATGGGTGCGTTCTTTCCCCGAGAAAATCGTAGTTTGAATCGCTTGTCTTCCCGGTGGCAATTCATCGATTTGACTGACATCTAAATCCCCATGTAAGGTCAGCGCCAGAGTCCGGGGAATGGGAGTAGCCGTCATGGTTAAAACATGAGGGTCTTCGCCTTTTTGTTGCAGTTTTGCCCGTTGTCCTACTCCAAATCGATGCTGTTCATCGATGACAATTAAGCCGAGTTTGTGGAAGTTTACAGGGTCTTGAATTAAGGCGTGGGTTCCCACTAAAACGGGTAATTCTCCGGTTTCTAATTGGGGGAGGATTTGTTTGCGTTTGGCGGCTTTTGTAGACCCAGTGAGGAGTTCTACGGGGAGATGCAGGAGGTTAAACCAACTGACTAATTTTTTATAATGTTGTTCGGCTAATACTTCCGTGGGTGCCATGAATGCGGCTTGATATCCGGCTTGAATGGCGGCTAAGATGGCAACGACGGCAACGACGGTTTTACCTGCACCCACATCCCCTTGGACGAGTCGATTCATGGGTTTGGGTTTTTGCAAGTCTTCCAGGATTTCCGCAATGACTCGCTGTTGAGCATTAGTGAGTTTAAAGGGGAGGAGTTTATAAAATTTATTGATGAGTTTGCCTTTGCCGGATAAGACTGCGCCGGTTTGGGTTTCTCGGAGTCCTTGGCGACGGTGGAGGAGTCCGAGTTGGAGGTAGAAGAATTCATCGAAGACGAGACGGCGACGGGCTTCTTCGAGGATATCCCGATCGCCCGGAAAGTGGATTTGAGAAACTGCTTCCTGTAATCCCATTAACTGATAGCGCGATCGCAGGCTGTCCGGCAGAGGGTCACCGAGTAACTTGACATGAGGTATCACACTCTTGACCGCTTTTCTCACAATATCAGCAGTCACCCCTTCAGTTAAGGCATAAATCGGAACAACTCGTCCCACGGAGAGGGATTCGATTGTGCCGCTTTCATCTAGCACTTCGATTTGGGGATTATCCAGGGATACGCCATATTTGCTGGTTTTGACTAACCCGGATGCGGCAACTACTGCACCTGTCGGATACATTCGCTTTTGAATTTCTTGCCACCCGCGATTGCTTTGGCGTCCGGCAAAAAATCGACTGAGTTTGATTTGTCCGGTATTATCTTTAATGACCAGATTTAAAATGGTTAATTTCTTATTGCGCGGACTGCTAAAGCAATCACAGCGTTTGACCGAACCAATAATGGTGACGGTTTCTCCGGCTTCGAGTTCTTTGATATTCACCTGACGGGCATAATCAACATGATCCCGAGGGAAGTTGTAGAGGAGGTCGTAGATCGTATAAAGCCCCAATTTGGCTAACTTGTCAGCGTTGCGCGATCCAATGCCGCTAACTTGACTTAAGCCTTGGTTGAGGGTGACTGGGGGAGTGGAACGGGTGGTGTTAGACTGGCTGGTTGAGAGGGGTTCTCTGGGTGAGATGCTGGCCGATCGCATCCCTGATGTGGGGGGTTTTTCTACCAGTCGGTGTTGTTTCCCGGTGCCGTTTTGGGGGGGTGGTGTGTTGGTACAAATTCGTTCCATATCCAGAAGAAACAAGCGAGTATGTGACACCAAGGCTTGTCGCTTTTCGAGGGGGAGTTCTGGATATCGCCCAAATTCTGTAGCTAAGGTTTGCCAGCGACGCTGATCTGCCGATACGAGATTGGCAGGGGAGTTTTGTAAACTAATTTGAAGAAATTCGCTAAAGCGATATTGACTCCCGACAACATCGGTAAATCCGCGTTGTGCTTCGACAGACAAGGCTTTTTGCAAGCGACCCCAATCTAATGATTCTGCTTTCACGGTTTCCCCCCTACCTGATTAATCTTCAAACCAGCTTGCACGCCATGCAGATTCTGCTTGGGCGATCGCTCGTTCTCGTTGTTTTTGATGATAGTCTCGTTTGAGTGAATTTAGCCGTCCTGAGAGGGTGCGAATTTGTCCTCGGGATGCACTCAGACGGGAGTCGGCAAATTCCAAATCGGTTAATCTTAAATGAACCGCCATGATATGAATCGGCCCTTTGAGCAGGGAGGCTAAACCGGGCATCTGGGGTAAATCTTCGGTCCCTTGCGCTTCTAGGGTCAGGGTGACGAGATTTGGTGGCCCTCCGATCGCCTCGTTATTGGGCAGTTTTTCCGCAGCTTCTAGCAACATGGCAGGGACGTTTTTAGCCCCGATTCCGGCAGCGTGCAGGACTTGGTTGGTTTCATGGGAGACTTGTTGCAACAGTTTAACAATTCCCGATTCTATCCGATCTTGCCACTTGGCTAAATTTTCCGGGTCGGCAATTTCTTCGAGGGGAGTGAGTTCCTCTTCGACGAGGCTAATGTCCTGCGCGGGGGTGCCCTCATCGGAAAGACCTTCCACGACAAGGACCACTGGGCTGTCTTCGGGTTTGGGGTCTTCCACGAGGGCGATCGCCTCCGCTTCTGCTTGCTTGACGATGGACCTGAGCTTGGATTGCAGTTCTTGTTTCTGGGGTAAGGATAAGTCCAGAAAATGCTCGGGATATCCTTGGGTGCAAATATGATATCCGGCTAAAATCATCTGCTGTCGCACCGCTTGTCCCAGGGCCGTCAAATAATGGTGGTAGGTTTTCTGAAATTGTCCCGCCAAGTCTTGCGCTGCCTGTTCTAGCTCTGCAATGTCCTGGTCAATCAGTTCGAGGGGTCTTGCCATAGCCTATGATTTGGATCCGATAGCAACATTAAGGTCTTTTCTAACGATAGCGGCTAGAAAAACAGAAGGCAGGTCATGCTATGGTTTGACCTGCCTGATACATTTACGCGACATTTTCCAGGGTTTTCCCGGACAATGCTACGACAGCACTATTACCCGTTAAGGTAACAGAGGCGGTATCCCGCAAAGTGCTTAGAGAAACTCTAAGCACACGAACAGAGTTGTATTGGATGCTTCACCTGGAGCTTTAAAGCCTCATTTTTTGCAGACCTCGGCAACCCAGAAAGGAAGTCTCAAAGGCAAGCAGAAAGGCTCCAAACTGGAATGGATGATTACTGCATCCGACTCTAGTCGCTTTATTTTACCGTATTACCCAGAAATGTTCAACGAATCTGCGATTAAATTCTACTCTGGTTCTAGCAGTCTTTTCCAACTCTAGGACGCCGCCTATAGCAGTTCCTGGACTCATGAGGTACAGATATTTATAGGAGTGCGTTCGCGTAGCGTGCCGGAGGCATCACATCTTGCTCGCTTTCTTTAATAGCGAGCAAGATGCTCGCACTCCAAAAACGTAGCTCATCACTGTGGGAACCGCTATAGGGTTGAATATCCCTACTCTAAACCGGGTCTATTTTGCCCCGGTTTGCGCGGCTACTTCGTCGGCAAAGTTGGTTTCTTCTTTTTCAATCCCTTCACCCAAAACGAAGCGGGTAAAGCGACGAACCCGAATGTTTTCACCCAATTGGGCGATCACTTGTTTGATTAACTCGGCGACGGTGATATTCTGATCGCGAATGTAGGGCTGATCCAGCAGGGTCAGTTCTTTCAGGCGCTTATCGATCCGTCCTTGAACGATTTTTTCTTTGATGTTATCCGGCTTGTTGCCTAAATCGTCCCGTCCCATCTCGATCGCCTTTTCGCTTTCGACTAAGTGTTCGGGGATGTCTTCGATGCTGACGTATTCGACGTTGGGACAGGCTGCAACTTGCATGGCAATATTGCGAACCAGCGCGTGGAATTCCTCACGACGCGCTACGAAGTCGGTTTCACAGTTGACTTCCACCAGGACGCCAATGCGACCTCCGGTGTGAATGTAGCTATCCACCAGTCCCTCGGCTGCCAAGCGCCCTGCTTTTTTCTCCGCAGAGGTAATCCCTTTCTGCCGTAGCCATTCTACGGCTTTGTTCATGTCCCCGTCGTTTTCTTTGAGCGCTTTTTTGCAGTCCATCATGCCTGCGCCGGTTTTTTCGCGCAGTTCTTTGACCACTTTTGCAGATATGTCCGCCATTTTCTCTTCGTTTTTCTCGATTTACACTGTCCCAGAATTCTGGGGTTTCGCCATCTGCCTTTAGCCTAAGAATAGACGATTGAAGTCTCGCCGGAACACTTTATTTTTAGCTTTTTGTGCAACTTCAACGATAGGAGAGGATTGCGGGTGAATCTCCCGGGTTTACTCTTGACCCTATCGGTGAAGTTGCTGCTTACTCAGTCCAGTTGTTCGGGGCGATCGCTCTTATTTCTCGTCGCTTCCTTCTGCTTCGCTATCGGGTTGATAGGCGGCTTCGTCCCCTTCTTCGTCATACTCGTACTCGCCTTCTACGCCGTCGTAGTCGTATTCCTCGTCTTGACCACTGGAATCGACTTCTCCATGACGACCTTCGTAGATGGCATCGGCGAGTTTTCCGACGATTAATTTAATCGACCGAATGGCATCATCGTTACCAGGAATCGGAATATCGGTAAAATCGGGGTCGCAGTTGGTATCCAACAGGGAGACGATGGGAATATCCAGTTTCTGGCATTCCTGGACTGCGTTATATTCTCGGCGCTGATCCACGATCACTACGATGTCGGGGATCTTTCTCATGTTTTTGATGCCGCCTAGATATTTTTGCAGCTTGCTCAGTTCTCGCCGCAACATGGAGGCTTCTTTTTTCGGACGCCGATCCATTGCGCCGGTGTCTTCCATGCGTTCTAGTTCTTTGAGGCGATCGGCGCGGGTCTTGATGGTCGTCCAGTTGGTCAGCATTCCACCCAACCACCGTTGGTTGACGTAGTAAGCCCCACAACGGGAGGCTTCTTGGGCAATAATTCCGGCAGCTTGGCGCTTGGTTCCTACAAATAGGACTTTTTCCCCACGCTCTGAGGCTGTTCTCATATAGTCGTAGGCTTCTTCCATTAACTGGGCGGTCTGCACCAAGTCAATGATATGAACGCCGTTGCGTTCGGTGAAGATATACTGCGACATTTTGGGGTTCCACCGTCGGGTCTGATGCCCAAAGTGAACCCCTGACTCTAACAGTTGAGCCAGCGAAACTACTCCCATTTTTTTCTCCTGATTCGGGTTAATCCTCCATCCGAGCGGATTTCTAGGTCGCGATCGCGCCTTGGAAACACCCGAAACCCCGGATGTGCGAGATTAGACAACTTTACTAGAATAACACGATCTTGCCTTTTCCACCGTTCTAATTTTACCCATCTCTTGGGTCTCATACGGAATGCGGTTGGAATAGGTCTTGAAAAACAAGTTGAGCAATTGTAGGGTGGGCATTGCCCACCGAATCGGGAGCATCTCAAGAAGGCAAAGAGACCTAACCCCCCAGCCCCCTTCCCTACGAGGGAAGGGGGAGCAAGACGTATAAATTCCCCTTTGAGGCGAAATTGAGATGCTCCCACCGAATCGAGGTGGGCAATGCCTCCTGAGCTTCGTCGAAGGGCCTACAATTTTTAATGCTTTTATCAACCGGATTGAGTAGGGTGGGCAATGCCCACCGAATCGAGGTGGGCAATGCCCCATACGCATCAAGCTAAGGCTTCCATCCTTACGGGTTAAACGTTTTCAGGGATGGGGCCTCCGAAGAAACTATCCAGGTAATGGATATGGCTGT
>JAABSJ010000283.1 GCA_011390515.1 Oscillatoria sp. | reverse complement strand
CAACAAGGCCACGGGAAAGGCTAAAATGCTGCCGACGGGTAATGCTTCGGTGTTAAAAAATGCCCCGTGTTCTGTATCCACTTTTTTCATGTTGTCCAGCAATTTCACGCGACTTTGACGATATAAGGCCATATCATGAATGGTGCTTATATCTCTGTCATCCACAACAACTAAAGATTTTGTGGATAAATTTGTCCCTGTTGGAATCCAAGGGGTAAGGTCAACTTGATGGTCGATTTCGAGAAATCCTAAGTTAAAAAATAACACCTTTTTCTGAGTCCCAGGAACCTGACTCGATCGGTTGACCCGGACAAAACACCGGCAACCAAACCAGAGAAGCGTATTCAAATTTAACACGCGCTTCGGTTGTCCCCCCATCTTCGCGACCCTGTACCGCTTCATGTCCATACCAATAACCCACATTGCCGTTACTGTTCGGATTGCCGCGCATATCTGCCCGAAATCGTCCCCGAATCGAACTGCCGGGGATAATCCCAGTTAGGGTAAATTGGTCGCGAAAAATGAGGTTGAGGTTGCCGGTTTCCTCTCCGGCAGATGCGCCTACATGGAGGGGGGCTAAGGTTTCGATGATGCCATAAGCTTTATGATACATTGAGATTCTCCGATAGTTAGGTGAGAGGTTCAGATACTGCCCCATCCAGAGGCAAGGATAGTCCGCATCCCCAGCGTTTGAAGGAATATCCTTCCGTGGGAAACCAGTCTTCGGGCCATTCTTGCCATGCTTTTAGGGGTTGGTCTACAATGTAGACGGTTCCTGCGGGAACGGCATATCGCCCTCGGGATAGGAGTTTCGGTTGATGGGGTGGTCCATCTTTGCAGTCGCCTAACCGAAATCTCATGGGTTGGGGACGCTGGGTTAACAGGGATTTGGGGTTGGATTCGTTCTCATACCACACGCTTTGCCAGTCGTTCCCTTGTTTAACTCTGGGTTCGCGATAGGACAGGCGATTAGACCCCCAGATTGCTGGTGTAATCAGGGCAAAACTGCGTTGCAACGGTTGCGCGAGGAGGGTTTTCGCTGGTTCTGCGATCGCCTCACAACGAATTTCTACTAAGTGACCTTCTCCCCCAAACCGATACCAACCCTCGGGGATTTCTGCGTTGGATAAATAGACTAAACAAGTCTCCGGATCGAGTTGGACGGCGTTTTCTAAAAACAAACTGCCTTGATTATCAGCAGCATCGGTGTTGACATGGCGTTCATTCTCTCGCAGGCGCGGATGGAGATGGGGTAAAAATTTCCAAGGGTTCGTTTTAACTTCGGGTTTTTCTTCTCCCTTGCCTTGCAGGTTGTGCCAATCTTCTATCCCCACCCAAGTGCCATTTTCAAATTTATCATTAGGTGGTTTCTCTCCCGAGGGAAGTAACCATTTCTCTCCCTGCCAGGTGAGGATATGTTGGATAATCTTGTCTTTGACCAAACAATTAAACGGCGTGGCAACGTAGAAGTTTTGGACGTTCCTCTCTTCCGCCCAGAATGGCCCCGCGAGTTGCAATGTTTTCAGTTTTTCTTTGTCCGCTGCGGTTTGCCATTCAGCAGCAAAAATACCGGATAATGTGGCCGCAGAGGGGGGAAAACTGGTGCCCGATCGCCCGACTAAATTTTCAGGAGAGAGGAATCTTCCGGCGCTACCATAGAGGAATCCCAGGGGTTGGATGAGGATGAGGTATTGGAACATAAATGAAAGCCTACTTTCGCCAGATTGATAATCCATTCATTCAGGGCTGAATTCACCTTGGTTTGGCTGATTTTACCGTTTTCATGGTAGGTTTCTGGTTCGCCTAAAATTCCGGCAATTCCCTCTGTATTAAACCAGTTTTTTGGGTCTAAGATGTCTTTGTAGGTGGGGAAATAAATATCAGCTAATGCTTCGGCAATTTTAATTTGCTGGTTGTTGAAGGCATAGCGGGCTTCTAAAATGGCAATATCTTGGTAAATATGCGCCCAATTTTGGTTTTTTTGGCTGCGATCTCGATAGGCGGATAAGATATCCAGAAACCGCCAGGGACAGACCCATTCTAGGTGATTGCCACTGTTGAATAAGACTCGCAAGGCAAGGCGATCGCGTCCGCACTTTTTAGCCATTTGTTCCGCTAGTCGCCCATGTTGCAACACATCCCGCTGAGGGACATTGGGTGCAGCCCAAACAAAGCCGACACTGACAGTAATTTTATCCGCATAGCCATGTTTTTTCCACAGTTCGGGGAGGTGGGCAAACCACTGTAAACACTCGGCAGCGGTGAGTTTCCCGGGGGTAGCACTTTGGAATAACACCCCCATGAAATCATCGCCCCCAGCATAGACAATCCGACCGAGTTTGCTCTGTTTCATGTAGGGTTTGAGTTCATTTTCACCCCATTCCATTAAAGATTGGCTAAATTTTTTCAGTTCTTCACGTTCGGTTTCTTCTCCTTTTGCTGCTAATTCTTGGAGGAATTTTCCCATGCGATCGCCATCCCCCTGAAACCACCCAGTCCAAGATTGTTCCTGATGGCGATTCACTTCTTTAAACGGTTTTTCCGGGATTTCAATCGTTGTGGATTGCAACGCTTTTTGGATGAACTCTTCCGAAAGTTCGATGCTGGGATGCTTGATTTCCAGTTGGATTTTCTCGGCAACGGCATCTACGGTAATCAAACGTTTAATCAGTTCAGGAATGCTCAATTGTTCCCGAGGGGTAATAATTGCCTCCCCGATTTTTTGGGCAACTTTCTCTCGTCCGGTTCCTTTTAATAGCTGGAATTTGGGAAAGCGATCAAGATAGGTTTCCCCGAGTTTTTGACTCAAGGCGGCATAAAATTTTTCAATGTCCTGTTTTTCCTGTTTTGCCCGTCCTGTTTTGGGATTTACTAACCCCAATCCTGGCCAAGCGATCGCATCGGTTCCAGATAGCGTAGAACTTTCCCCTTTCCAGTTAATTCCCACCCAATCCCGGGGACGTTTGATATCATTGAGGGATTCTCTTGCGGCAGTAATCGTATCGCCGGTGGCCCAGAAAAGTTCCCAGGCATGGTGAGTCCAATCTTTCCACTCTCGCTTCCAGCAATAGTTAAAATTGGGAACCTGTTCTTCAATCCATTGGCGGCAGGTTTCTACAATATTTTGCCACGCTTTTTTAAAAGTCGCCTCAGCATCAGATTGGCTAAATAAACCCTGGATAATAATCTGATTGGGCGTTCCCTGAGTCACATTAATAATCGCCGGGGAAATTACATTTAACCCTTGCTGATTTGCTGCTTGGCAGAGGACGCGAGAGAGGTATGATAACAGAAAGGAACTGCCATATAAATCACGCAACTTGCGAGATTTTTCGATAAATCCTTGAACAGGGGCAAAAGTAATAGCGGTATAACCCGATTCATTCATGGCATTAGCTTTTTTCCGGTCTATGTTGCCATTGTACTCGGCCCTGGAAGGTTAGCCTTCCAATTCCAAGTACAATTCTATAGTATCCATCCACCCACTCCTCGAAATCGTTATGAAACCTCATAATCCGCAATCTAAGTTATCATCCCGGTTAAGAAACGTTACAAAAAAGGGTCTGCACGTTATGGAAAAGCGTGCAAGGGGAACAATGAGCGTTGCAAATCAGGGGAAAGATGCGATCGCCCGAGGGGTAACCTCCATAAGCAAAGGAACCCAGGCGATCGCCCGTCGCTGCGGGAGTGCGATCGGCGGATTTTGGTCCAGTCTGCAACTGGGGCGAATTTTCCGGCGGGTGGGGTTGCCGATTTGGGTGTTAGTCGGATTGACGATCGCAGGTTTGATTGTCGATAATCTACTCAAACTGCTAGAACTCGTGATTCGTTATTACTTAAAAACCACACCGATTCCTATCCCAAAAGACTATTGGGTCCATATTATAATGATAGGGGTTGGGTTAGGATTAATTGTAGTGATGAGTTTCGGATTGAAACTCCGTCGTCCTCTCACCCAAGGAAGGTTTATCGGCGATGGATTAACCCACCCCAATGGCAAAAAAGGCTTGATTTTACTTGTTAGTAGTCCAGCGAGTTCCCTGTTTGCTATTAAGTATCACTACGAAAATCAGCGGACTTTAGAAACCATCTGCTTAATTCCCTCCGATGACAGTCAAGGGGACCAATTCGGCAGTAGTTCTAAGGATAAAGTGCAGGAGATACAAAAACTCTGTGAAGAACTCTGCATGAATGTACAAAAAGAGGATGCGATCAACAATCGACCAACTTTACCCCCCTTGAAGGTGATTGTTGAAAAAGGCGTTTCTCCGGCGGATGCTCAGGACACCTTTAGTATCGTTAACCAAATCTACCGAAAAAGCCACTATTCTGCCGATGAAATTGCAGCAGATTTCACCGGCGGTACTAAACTGATGTCCGTGGGAATGATTATGGCCTGTCTCAACCGCGATCGTGTGTTAGAATATGTGTCGTTTAATCCCGCAACAAAACAATCTTTCGGTCCCTACATCATTGATTACCAACATAGTGCCTTCGATTTGATTAGTTAGGGAGAATTCTAACTAATTTACAAGATTTAAGGGAGCATCTTGGTCTTTTGGAACTGACATCTTGCACCATTCTCAACTCCGGCGGGGGTTCAAACCCCCGCCTCATAGCTAAAGTCGGTTAAAAACCGACTAAAAACCCCACATATTAAGACTTTCAGTCGGTTTCAACCGACTTTAGCTGTTAGGCGGGGGTTTGAACCCCCGCCGGTTGTTGCAACTAACCCCTAATCCCCATAAAACCCCCATTCCTGACGCACATCCCCCACCATTCTTTCCCGTAACTTCCACGGCAAAAACACCTCAACATAAGGACGCCACGCATTTAATCTCATCAGCACATTCGGGTCACCTTCTCTATAAAATGCCTGATAATAAGCATCGGTTTCCGACCGTTGATTAAGAATCTTTAATAACTCTTGACATTCCCCAGGAGATGCCTGTTTTTTAATTAACTGCTGCGCCTGTTTATAACTGATAGCTTCAAAAGTTTCATGGCGTTCCGTCTCTTCAATGTAGCGGCGATGGTGGCGAGGGTCGAAGCGGAGTAACATCAGTAAATTGGGTTGATAGAAATCAAATCCCCACCCTTGGGCCATTTGGTCTTGAATGTAGTCTGGAGTGGGTAAAGTTTGGTTTCGATAATGTAGGATTAACGGTTGGGGAATGCGAGGGTCGGTCCAAGGGAGGGATTCTAAATTTTTGATACGATCGCACCGATAATTGTACCAGTTCACCTCTCCTTGGGGATTGCGACCCAATCCGACTAAATAAACCGCCCGTTGCACATAGTAAATACAAACCGGATAGATGACACATTCCACCATTCGTTCCAGTTTGGCACTGTTATAAGTCAGCAAAACTGGGGGGATGGGATGCTGTTGCCAGAGTTGTTTGAGTTGTTCTTGCCAATCATCGATCGCATCTAAAGTCATCTTGGGAACCACATACTCCACTTGCAAGAAAAATCGCGGATATCCCCCTAGTTCTTGAGACAAGTTTTCCGCTATTGCTGCTAAATCCGGTTGTAAAAAATTGAACGTCATCGCCCCCTGGGATGTGGTGAAAGCGGGGGAACGGGCTATCAGTCCCACGGGCCAGGTTTGCACATTATCATATTGGCTACGGTCACCTTTTTTTAAACAGCCCAGTTCCGCTAAAGTTTTCAAATCTTCCGCCAGCGATCGCCGGGTTACTCCAAACAAGCGCGACTCTAGTAATTCCTCTAAATTGTCCGGATTACAGGCAGTTTGAGAGAGGGATTCTCGCCACTCCAACTCTGAACAACCCGTCACCTCATCAAATAGCCAAGATGCGGCAGTTCGCGCACAAGGACAATGGCAGTCATGGAGGGGTGGAATGGATTCACCCCGGGGATGGGAATCGGTAAAAAAGGTATTGCGCCAATCGGCATAAGGAATGAAAATTTAATAACTTCACTATCTACTCAATTGTCGGAACAGCACGGTAATTCCATTTGGGCAAATATTCATCAAAAATA
>JAABSJ010000282.1 GCA_011390515.1 Oscillatoria sp. | reverse complement strand
TGGGTTAATCCGATGACTTAAGTCCCCTTGGGGATGCAGTCCGGTTGAATCCACAACTGGAGGACCAGCCCACACTTGGGGTCCTGTTCAGACCAACCCCAAGGCGAGTGGACGCTCAAAATAGCTCCGGATTGGCAGCTCAAGAATTAGAAACCTGATAGAGATTCAGGCTGGGGTGCCTCTATATTGTATTCAAGAGGCTGAAGCATCAACCTTAAGCGATCGCGCAAGACGAATCTATCCGAGAGGAAACATCTGGAGAATCTCAGTTCGTCGTGGGTTTGGTGTAATTGAGCCGATATGCTCTAAAAATACTTCCATAAAATATCCAAGCTGATGAATAATATTTCCACCCCTGCTTTAGCTTTACCTCCGATTCTCCGAGCCATCTTATTATCCTGGGGGGCGATCGCCGCTTTAACTCCCACTCCAGCAATGGCGATCGCCTCCCCTGACATTCAACCGGAAGCCCAGACCCCCAGAGACCTTCCCCAGGGAGGTCTCTCGTTTGTAGAAGGACCTCAATTCACCCCCCCAGATAGCGCCTTGGCCCTAGAACTGCCCGGGGAAGCCATACCCGACACCTTAAACCCTGGGGAAAGTCGCCCCATCCCCCTATTTTCCCAAAATCAGGAGCCTCTAAGCGCCGACTTATTAGCACAGACGACCGGCAGTTGCGACGGAGGGATGAGAGTAGAATCCCTCCGAGGGAACGTCACCTTTGAAGGCCGTCCCATTCAAGTCGGGGACTGTTTCCAACCGGCGATCGGCACCTGGGTTGCCGGAGAGAACTCCAGTGCTCGTTTGCGATTTGACAACTTTCGGGGCAGCCTAGAAGTGGATGAAATCAGCGAATTTGAGATCGAAAGCCTTGCCGATGGTAATGTAGATTTATTTGTACGTCAGGGACAGGTCAGATTTTCCCTAGGACGGTTAACCCGTGATTTGGTAAGCGAACTCAATGGAGAGGCGATCGCCCTGAAGACCCTCCCCTTCTCCCTCGAAGACCCCCTGTTAACCCAGGACCGCACCGGAGATTCCCCCTTCCGAGTCCGGACCCCCACCGGAGTCGCCGGAGTGCGCGGCACCTCCTTTGGCGTCGATGTCGGACCCAACGGTCAAACAGGAGTCCGGACCGTTGATGGCAGCGTCAGCGCCAGTGCCCTCGGACAAGAAGTCTTGCTCGGTAATGGTCAATTTACCGTGATTTCCCCCGGTTTGGCTCCCACTGCGCCCCAACCGATTCCTGCCGACTCCAAATTTGAATTGCTCGTCACCCAACCCCGGGGTTCCAGTCGAGTTCTGATTCACGGTAAAATTGATAGTCCAGATATCTTGTTACTCAACGGTGAACCTGTTGCTACCAATCCCGATGGCAGTTTTTCCCTGTTGATACCCAGACCCGCCTCCCGACGACTCCGGTTTATCGTGCGCGGACCGGCAGTCCGAGAACGAGTCTATTCGATTCCGGTTCAATAAATCATCCGAATTCCTCAAATTTGGATTCCGTTCTATGGAGTTTTTAGGGCATTTTGTGGGATTTCGACAGTGGCTACAAGGTTATTGGAGAACTCATCATCCTTTGTTCCCCGGCGCGATCGCGGCGGTAATTTCCTTGACAATGGGGCTAGGGGGTGCATGGCAACCCCTAGAACGGTTGGGGTATGGGGTGCTGTTTAATCTTCGTCCCGAACTCAAATGGAATCCCCGGATTACGGTGATTGCCATTGATGGCAAGAGTTTACAGGATTACGGACAGTTCCCTTGGTCTCGCGATCGCTATGTCGAACTGCTGAATGCTCTTAACTCTTCTTCCCCTGCGGCCATTGGTTTTGATATTCTGTTTCTGGACCCGAGTCCTCAAGATGAATCCTTTGCTCGCGCAATTCAAGCCAATGGCAAAACGATTCTCGCCAGTGCCGGTCCCGAAGAAGAACCCTTACCCGTTTTAAAGGATGCAGCAGCGGCGATCGGTCATATTCTTCATGAACCGGATCCTGATGGCATTAGCCGTCAAGGAACAGTTTGGTTTAATGGAATACCGACCTTGAGTTTAGCCCTGCTGCAAGTTTCTGAACATCAAAATCCTGAGACGTTATTCAATCAAATTCCACCCCAGGCTATTGTTAAGCCTTATCCAGAGTTTGACTTTCAAAATGTCTGGATTAATTGGCCGGGAAGAATTCAGCAAGTCCCGACTTATTCATTCGTGGATGTGGTCGAGGGTCGCGTTCCTCCAGATGCTTTTGAGAATCAACTGGTCTTAGTTGGGTTTGTCGCCACCGGCATTGACCGCAAAATTTCGCCCCTTCAGCCGATTACCGGGGTCTATATCCATGCAGCAATTTTGGATAATGGGTTAGAGGGACGGTTTTTAAAACAGCTTCCCCCAGTCATAACTGGGTTGATTTTAATTGGGATTAGTTTATCCATGAGTTGGGTGTGGAGCGATCGCGCTCTGATGCGCTTCGGATTGGCCCAACTTCAGATTGCAGCAGCATTGGGATTTCCTCTGGCTTGGTTGGCTATCGCTCTAGCTGCTTTGACTTGGGGAAATTGGTGGATTCCCGTTGCTGCACCCATCGGCACTATGCTGTTAGCGGGAATCATCGTCCAACTGCGCGATCGCTACGAAAAACAACAGCTTATGCAGCTTTTTGCCAAACAAATTTCTCCGGAAATGGCTCGGTTAGTTTGGGACCACCGGGATGAAATTTTTGACCAGGGAGATTTACCGCCTCAAGAACTGATTGCGACGGTTTTATTCATGGATATTCGGAGTTTTACCACCATCTCTGAAACTTTACCTCCCCGGGAGTTACTCTCCTGGCTGAATGATTATTTGGATGCGATGTCCGAATGTATTATGGAGCATGGGGGAGTGATTGATAAATATATTGGGGATGCCATTATGGCGGTATTTGGTCTCCCTTTTCCTCGCCAAACTCCCGAGGAAATTCAGGCGGATGCTAGGAATGCGATCGCCGCTTGTTTGGCAATGGATGCGAGACTGAAACAACTCAATCAACGGATGAAAGCGGAAGGAAAACCGTTGATTCAAGTCGGGATGGGGATTCATACAGGTCCGCTGATTGCCGGAAGTGTCGGAGGGAAACAACGGGCTAATTATTCGGCGATCGGGGATACGGTGAATGTGGCGGCACGAGTCGAACCCCTGAATAAAGAGATTGTTACTCATAATCTCTATCACCTGTTGGTCACTGAAGAAACTTATCTCTACGTTTGCGATCGCTATCAAGGGGTTCAAGTTACTGAAATTCACCTGCGCGGTAAACAGCAGGAGACAGTTATTTACTCAATTTTGGGGGAACGAACCAATGAAGATTCCCCCAACCCCTCGGTTTAATTATCGGATTTAGCCACAGTCCTAAATTCTCAATTAAAAAACCATCCCACAGCTTACCACCCAACGGCTGTGTTATTGGGTCTCCGATGACAAACCTCACAACTCAACGATGTACTGACCTGGGGAAAGAGAAGGACGGGTTTGCCATTGCTTGATTTGAGACTCTATCCACGGGATTTAGAAGGATGGGTTCCTGCTGAAGGTTTGTTTGTCGTTTTAGGATGATTGCCTTTTAAGTTGGGTTTTCGGTCTTGGATATTCGGGTTACCGCAAGGTTTAGAGTCAGGTAAATTAGATTTTTTCTTAGATTTCTTGGGATTTAAGACTTCAATCGTGAACAGAATAAATAAGACAGAAAAAACAAATACAGCCATTATATTTTAACCTCAAAGCAAATCAATAGAGAAAATTAAGTAAGCATCGAAAGCCTATTAAAAATAATTATTTTTTTAAACTTTATTTGCTTTGCGTGAAACAATTTAGAGGGTTAAATCAGAATGTTCTCTTATCGATTACAGGCTGAAAACCGGGTTTTAACGAGTTCTGAATTGAACGGATAGCCAGTTTAAAAAACCTTGCCAAACCCGTAATTTAAGACCAAACTGGAAAGGGGTAGAGGTCCTCCGACAGCTCACCGACTGGTCATTGCTACATTTATACTCACAAGTTTTTAAAAGTTTACTTAGCATTTAATATTTTTCACGCTAAATACGGGTTATCCGGACAACCTGGTTTTTTTCGTGTTCTACAGCATCGGTGGGTTCATCCCAGAACCGGGGGTTCTATAGCAGTCCTAAATCAGTTGTGGAAGACCCTCACCCCCAACCCCTCTCCCAGAACGGGAGAGGGGAGCTAAAAATGTTACAAATCATTTAGGACTGTTATATGCATACCTGATGAATATCTGTCCAAAATTTGGGGTCTTGACCCCGTTTTTCAGCGGAAAGTTTTTCTTGAGTCTGGATACCCTCTGGACTCGGGTGGGATTTGAGATCCAGATGAAGTTTGGGTAAAGTCAAGAGGAAACTTTCATGAAAATTAATTCATTGTTTAAATGAGTTTTACAATTTTATACAGAAATTATAAAAGAGTTTTAAATATTGAAAATAACTAAAATTTTTGCCAAATATTGTAATCAGTAAAGACTGGATTCAAGCAGCCAAGAATCAGGCGACTTTGCCCGATTTACCGAGGGAGGAGCGTTCGGTCAAACCGAGGCGGAGTCTGACCTTTGGCCCGGTCCCGGGATGCGGCCCTGGGTGAAATTAATGTTATATATGATACGCCGATGATGAAAACCCGGTTAATCAAAGAAAATTCGGGGCATTCAAAAATAATCGGCAATATTCCTGATAGAGAAACCCGGAATCTGAAAATTGTTGGTACTCATACCTGAATAAGCTCCTAGTTTGGCTAGAAACCCCGGTCTTAGCAGTGAGTAGTTTTACTGCTGATCAGTGGTGCATCCCCCATCGAAGGCATAGAGCGATCGCCCAACGGACCGATGGCATCCAATCGAACCGAGCTCGATTCGACTTGCCCAAAGGGTCAAGCGAACAACTCCAACCATTCGATGCCAGGAAGTTGGCGGGATTGTTGGGGCCTCTAACCAAGGGATCAGGTTGATTTTTAACCTCTGTGAAACTCAAGGTCAAGGTGGAAATTCGTTCTATGCAGAGAGTCGCGTCAATGCCCATATTAGAAACCTTATTAGCCGATCGCTATCAAATCATTAAAGTGTTAAATGCCGATGGGGTCGGCAACACCTACATTGCTAAAGATACAAAAAACCCAGGCCATCCTCAATGTTTCGTCAAGCAGCTTAATCTAGCCAATCCCAATCCCCATTGTCTCAAATCAGCGCAACACTTATTTGGGATTGAAGCCCAAACCCTGAAACAACTGGGGAATCACGACTGCATTCCCCGACTGTTGCACTGCTTCACCGAAGCAGATTCCTCCTATTTAGTTCAGGAATGGATTGAAGGGGTGAAACTCCGTCACCTGCTACCCATCGGCAAGCGCTGTAGCAAGCGATGGAGTGAAAGCGCTTGTTTGGAGTTTCTCAAACAAGGCTTATCTCTTCTAAACTTCATCCATCAGAAAGGGTTTATTCATGGCAATATTGCACCGGATAAATTAATTAAACGGGCCGAGGATGGGAAATTTGCCCTCGTAGACTTTGCCAGTGTCCAACGGATTCGGGACCAAAATATCCCGGGATATAGACAAGCCTCGATCGCCTTGCCGATCGCTACCTTTGGCTATTTACCCCCAGAACAACTCACGGGCAACTCCCGTCCCAACAGTGATATATATGCCTTGGGCTTACTGGCAATTCAAGCCTTAACCGGACTCCATCCGGCAGACTTAGAAGTGAACTCCCACACGGGAGAAATTGATTGGCATTCAGATGCGATCGCACCAGTGGGTTCGGCGTTGGTTGCTCTGTTAAGCAAAATGGTGCGCTATCACTGCAAACATCGTTACCAGTCTGCCACCGAAGCTCTGAATGAATTGCATCTTCTACAGTTTCCCGAGTTCAACCCCATCAATCTCCACCCGATAGAAATTCAACCCATCCCCACCCCGGAAACAAGAGCAGAAACTCAATACTCTGCCGCCATCCCAGCGGCTTTCGTGGCGATCGCCACTCAAATTCCCGTAACCCTAACCTCTGCACCAACACCGGATCCGATGGAACAGAGTGATGCGATGGATAGAGTCTCCCCCATCTCCCCCATCTCCCCCATCT
The DNA here is from genome assembly GCA_011390515.1 of Oscillatoria sp. Classification (GTDB taxonomy): domain Bacteria; phylum Cyanobacteriota; class Cyanobacteriia; order Cyanobacteriales; family Laspinemataceae; genus Laspinema. The sequence goes on along the minus strand of JAABSJ010000282.1, from coordinate 65 downwards.
CCCCCATCTCCCCCATCTCCCCTCTGGACCCATCGCCTGAAGCGATAACCGTTCCTAATCAACCT
>JAABSJ010000028.1 GCA_011390515.1 Oscillatoria sp. | reverse complement strand
AAACAAAACATCCCCCGCAACCCCATGAAATCTGTAGAGGCGATTCGAGAATCGCCAGTCCAAACAAAACATCCCCCGCAACCCCATGAAATCTGTAGAAGCGATTCGAGAATCGCCAGTTCAAACAAAACATCCCCCGCAACCCCATGAAATCTGTAGAAGCGATTCGAGAATCGCCAGTCCAAACAAAACATCCCCCGCAACCCCATGAAATCTGTAGAGGCGATTCGAGAATCGCCTGTCAGAAACCCCTATTATGTAGGGGTTTCTGAAAAATCTGCGTCAATCCTGCCTAAAAACCTGTTACCAAACCCCATCAATTGTTATAATGTGCTATCTCCTAAATGATCTTCCAACTGATCCGTCCTCACTTCAGTCAGCCGAATTTGACAGATATTAAAACCGGCATTTCCCCCACCACTGCGCTCAAATTCACAGAGAGCATCGCGATATTTAATCCAATCCAATTGTGCCGTTCTTAACTGTTCTTTGCGGTTCCCTGAAAGTTGCCGCATCACCTGCTGATAGACAACATTGAGGCGGTTATCAGCCCCTTGATAACTTTGTCCTCGCGCCGGGGGAATTTGGCCCTGGCGATACTGAGTAAGCTCAGAGTTTCTAATGTCTGTTAAATTCGCTAAACAGCCCGATCGCAGCATCGGTTGCATCGAACCCCCTTCGGCTAAACTGCTGTAAAATTCACATTCAGAATCGCGAAAGGTAATCCAAGCGCGTTGTGCCGTGACTAATTGTTGCCGCCTGCTATTGGACAGTTGTGGGATGAGCGCTTGATAGATTTGATTTAGTTGGCGATCGCTCGTTTGCCACCGTTGTCCTGCACAAGCATTCATTTCAGCTTGAGTTTGGGGATTGTTGCAATTGAGTCGGGGTTGAGCCACTGTACTGGGTTGATTCCATCCAGGGGCGATCGCCATCAATCCCACCAGTCCAAATCCTCCCAACCCCCGCCAAACTTGATTCAGAGTTATCGCTTTCATCTTGGGTTAATTCTCCTGATTTTATGCTTAATCGGACCCCGAGGTTTTGCCTTAAAACTGAACCGCCACCCTGGCAAATTTCACCAATGGTCACCCTAATTATATCAAATTTTTCTAAGTTGTAAAGACTCCTCTAAATCCTGAAATCAAGGGACAGAAATTAGCACAGAGAAACTCCTTGGGTGTTCAGTGCCCTGGTTTTGATGAAAACTGCAATTTTTCAACCTGGTATTGACATCACACTTTATGGCATGGTATGATGGTTTGTTAACTTTACCAAAATCTCCGTATTTTCCACAATACCGAGAAACAAAAGGATACAACATCTACTGAGTCTCTTAACCAGAGGGAAAAGGCACTGCCTTGTCCTGAAAGCTATGGAGGGAAAGATGAGATGATTTGAAGTTCCTTATCATATTAGACCCAAGTGTAACCTCATCGGGAATCGAGAGGGGGGCAACTTCCTTACAGGAGTGGGTTGAGAGGGGCCATTCTAGCTAGATGGTAACCCCTAGAATTTACCCAAATTTCTAGTCAAGTTTTGTTGTGTATCTAACTCATTTCCGTCATTATGAATCACACCATCAGGGCGATCGTATCTCTACTGTTGCTTTCCTATCTCACCGGAATAGCTAAATCTTCCCTCGCGCAACCCATTACCCCCGCCTCCGATAACACCGGCACAATTGTCACACCAGAAGGACCAGAATTTAATATTGAAGGCGGACAACTCTCCAAAGACGGTGCAAATTTATTCCATAGTTTTGAACAATTTGGACTCGACCCCGGACAAGTTGCCAACTTCCTCTCCAACCCCGAAATTCAAAATATTTTAGGACGCATTACTGGCGGAGATGCCTCCATCATTAACGGATTAATTCAACTCACCGGCGGCAATTCAAACCTCTATTTAATGAATCCTGCCGGAATCTTATTTGGACCCAACGCTCAATTAAACGTCCCCGCCGATTTTTTCGCGACAACTGCCACCGGCATCGGATTCAGTGAAGGCAATTGGTTTAATGCCGTAGGCGATAATCACTGGTCTAATCTAGTCGGAACCCCCTCTCAATTTGCCTTTTCCACCCTCCAACCCGGTGCGATTATTAACCAAGGCAACTTAACCCTAGAACCGGGTAACAACTTAACCCTATTAGGCGGAACCCTCCTCAATAGCGGCACTTTATCTGCACCGGGAGGCAATATAACCATTGCAGCGGTTCCCGGCGAGAGTGTTGTCCGAATTTCTCAAGAGAATCACCTGTTAAGTTTAGACATCAGAACCGGCATATCAGGACTAGATATTTCCACTCCCCAATCCTTACCGGAATTGCTGACAGGTTCTGGAGTAAATCATGCCCATCAAATAACCGTTAATGCCGATGGTAGCGTGCAGTTATCCAGTTCAGGAATGAGCATCGAGACTCAACCTGGAGATAGTCTGGTTTCGGGCAGTATTAATTCATCCCAAGGACAAGTTTCAATCGTAGGAAATCGCGTTGCCGTCATCGATGCCGATATCAATACATCGGGAACTCATCGCGGGGGGACTATCCTCATCGGTGGCGATCAACGGGGTCAAGGAACCATTCCGAATGCCTTACAAACCTTTATCAGTGATGACTCCACCATTGCTGCCGATGTCACGGAATTTGGTGATGGTGGACGGATCATTATCTTTGCAGAAGAAACCGCCCAGATTTATGGAGAAATTAGCGCCCAAGGGGGTATTTTCGGGGGAAATGGCGGGTTTATAGAAACCAGTGGATTGGAATTTTTAGAAGTCACCACAGTTCCCAAGGCGCGCGCCACTTGTCCGAATCCTCCCACTTGCGGAATCGGTGGGGAATGGCTAATTGACCCCAATAATATCGACATTGTAGCAGGGGCAGGGGCTGTCAATATTAACAATAGTAATCCCTTTGTGGCTCAAGGGGATACGGCACAACTTGGAGTAAACCTGATTTTAGCTGCCCTAACAGGTGGAAATCAATCTGTCACCATTGAAACCGGAAATGGGGGGACCCAAGAGGGAAGTATTACGGTCAATGCGCCCATTAATTATAACGGAACCGGACACAATAATACCCTAACTTTAAACGCCCATAACAACATTATTATCAATGCGGATATTACGGATGGTGTTCCCGGGGGAGATTCTTTGAATCTGGTCTTAAATGCTGATATTGATAATGCCAATGGGGGTGAAATAGCCATTAACAATGCGGTGATTAATACCGGAGGGGGCAATTTCAACGCCACAGGAACGGGGGTATTAGCAAATAGTAACGGAGTTCAAATTACTAACAGTACCATCAACATTGCCGGGGGTAATATCCAGATTACAGGAACCGGATTGAGTGGAGGGTTGGGCGATTATTACAACGGGATTCTAATTCATCAAGGCAGTCGGATAGAAACAACTGGAAATGGGACGATCGCCCTGAATGGCATCGGAGGGGCAGGAATTAACTGGAATACTGGGCTATATCTTCAAAATGCCACCCTCTCCGCGAATGCCGATATTACCCTGACTGGAAAGGGCGGTGATGGGGTAACCTCTAACCTAGGAATATTTGGGGATGGGGTGACTATCCGCTCAGAAAATGGCAATATTCGCATCATGGGGACGGGTGGCAATAGCACCGGAGAATACAACCCAGGTATCAACATTCAAAATAATAGCCGCTTAGAATCTTTAGGGGGAACGATTATTTTAGAAGGGTTTGGGGTTAATGGAACGGACTGGACTGCCGGGATATTAATTGGTGAATCTACCTTCTCTGCAAATGGAGATATTCGCTTAACGGGAACGGCAAAAGGGAGCGGAATCAATAACCGAGGGGTGAGTGTTTTAATGAATAGTATCCTTGACTCTCAAACCGGGTCGATTGTGATGGAGGGGACGGGGGGAGATGTGGGAAATTTCAATACTGGAGTCGCTATCCGAGATGGGGTATCGGTTTCTGCTTATGAAGATATCCGGTTAACAGGTTTCAGCAAAGGCACGGAAAATGTCAATGATGGAATTAGCTTGATGAATGGGAGTTCTTTGCGTTCATTCATGGGGTCAATTATCTTAGAAGGAACCGGGGCAAATGGAACGGTGGATAACTACGGCATCTATGTCGATAATAATGTTTCCATCACGTCTAATGTCGGTGATATTCGGATGCGAGGGGTCGGGGGAAATGGCACCGGAATTACTAATCTCGGAATTATTTTTAAAACCGGGAACCAGGTAGAATCGACTGAGGGAAACATTATCCTAGAAGGGATTGGAGGAACCGGAACTGAACAAAATTATGGGATTCTCATGGAGAGTTCCCGGATTACATCAGGGACGGGAAATATTAGACTCCGGGGAATTGGTGGGGATGGGACGGCACAACTGAATGCCGGGGTAAGTTTGGTAAATGGGAGTAACATCCAATCCCAAACCGGGGCGATCGCCATCGAAGGAATGGGGGGGATTGGCACTCATTCAAACATGGGAATCCGGATGGAAAATAGCACCGTGTCAGGGAATGGAAATATTTCCTTAACAGGGACTGGACAGGGTACGAGTGACCGCAATTTCGGCATTGAGGTTGAGAATAACAGTACCATCCAATCTACCGGAAATGGAGAGATTCTCCTAGAAGGAATCGGCGTGAATGGTGCAGAAGGCATCGGATTTAGCAACAGCTTTGTTAACCCGATGCAAACGGGCCAGGGGAACGTTACTTTTCGAGGGAGTAATATTAGTTTTCAAGATGAAAGTCGTATCTCTAGTAACAATAATCTCATTTTAGAACCGATCGCCCCGGGTCAGGCGATCGCCATTCATGATGCCAGTGGAGAATACAGTCTCACAATGCCAGAATTGCTGATGTTAGACATCCCAAATGGGACCCTAACCATTGGTTCGGAGACTGTCGGTGATATTTATGTCGGGTCTTTAGGAGAAATGGACCTCAGCGCCACTAATTATGCACTCACCCTCAAAACGGGAAGTCAAATTTATCTCACCAATAACATCATCACCACCACTCAAAATATCACCCTAGACGGTGCCGTTAATTTGCTCAATAATATTACCTTACGCACAGGTTCGGGTAATCTAATTGTAGGCGGGACTATCGATGGAAATTACACCCTGAACCTGGATGCCGGAATCGGTAATATCCTCTTAACTCAACCCGTAGGCAGTCAAATCCCCTTGCATACCCTGGCGATCGTTAATGCCCATGATGTCACAACTCAGGCCATTACCGCAGGTCATTTACATCAGTTAGCGGGCACAGGTCGAACGACATTTAATGATTTAATTACCACCAATGGGCCGGATGGTATCATGTTGACCGGCAATCGCTTCATCTTTAACCAAGGCGTTACTACCCGGGGAACGGGTTCGTTAACTGTTGCCAATACTGACCCGTTAGAAATTACTACTCCCTTTAATTTAGATGGGGCTTTTCAGCAAACAGGCCCGGGAACCGTCACCCTTTCTAGCACTTTAAAAACCCCCAATCATGATATCCGGTTTGCTGCACCTGTCATCCTCACCGAAGGAGCCAATTTAAACCCCGGAACTGGGGGTTTAGTTTTCGGTTCCAGTGTAGATGCGGGCAACAATCCCCTCACCTTAACCGCAGGAGAAATCGATTTTAATGGGCCAGTTACCGGGACTAATACCCTCACCCTGCAACCGGCAACCCCAACCCAAAATATTACCCTAGGGAATCCTAACGATGCCGAGGAGAGTTTAGATTTAACCCAAAATAATTTAGCACAAATTCAAGATGGTTTTACCTCGATTACGATTGGACGGACTGACTCTACGGGAAATATTTCTATTGTGAATCCCGTCACCTTTACCGACCCGTTAACCCTCCAAGGGGGTTCGGGAGAGATTGTTGTGGATGGGATGATTACCGGGTCAGATAATGCAGCAATTTCCCTGAATGCCGCGACAATTTACCTCAATTCTGATGTGGTAACTCCTCAGAATAATATTGATTTGACCGGCAATCTGATTCTGGGAAATGAGATTACCCTCACCACGGACCAGGAAGGGGGAAATATTACAATTCTGGGCAATATTGATGGCAATTCTGGAGAGAGTTTAGGGTCATCGGGTTTGAGCTTGAATGCGGGAACGGGTTCGATAGAATTCCGGGGAAATATTGGGGAGAGTTCACCGTTAAATCAGTTAAATGTGACCACGGAGAAGACTATTTTAGGGGGGGATGTGACCACGAATGGAGGGAGTATCACATTTGATAGCGCGATCGCCCTCGGGTCCGATTCCCTGATTACAACCGGCGCGGGTCCGGGTCAGATTCTCTTCCGGGGTCTGCTGGATAGCGCAACCAATGTCCCCCAAAATCTCACCCTCAACGCCGGAATGGGGGATGTCACCTTTAATCGCGCCGTTGGCAGTCAGCAACCGTTAGGAAATCTCATCATCCAGAATTCGGCAAATCTCACAGCGATGGATACCCTTGCTGCCGCCAGTTTCCGCGCCTCCAGTACCGGAACTCTCACGCTTCAGGGGAACCTGACCACCACTGCTGCACCGGGAGTCCAAATCGAGAGTGAGAATCTGCTAACGGTGGCGGATATCACCACTAATGGACAGCAACTTACCCTAGAAAGTCTGTCTGGCAATGTCCAAAGCGGGAATTTAGATACCGCTTCTGCCACCACCGGAGGAAATCTGAGTGTCACCAGTACCCAAGGTGAAATTCTCACCGGCAATCTCACAGCATCTGGGGTCACCCAAGGGGGAAATGTGACGGTGATGGCCCAGATTGCCATTACTGCCGGTGCGATCAACGCTAGCGCTACTTTGGGAGATGCGGGGAATGTGTTTCTGGACCCGATTGGGGATATCCAAGTCTCCTGGATTAACGCACAAGGGGGAACCAATGGCAAAGGCGGTGACATCTTCATCGAAACCACTGGGGGATTGTTCCGCGCCACCGATTCCTTTGCCAGTGAGTATTCTCCCACGGGGTTTGCCAGTATTTCCTCGGCAGGGAGTACAGGGGGTGGGAGTATCACATTAAATCATGCTGGAGGAGATGATATCGACCCGATTGAAGGGTTTGAAATTGGCAATCCCCTGTTGCATGGCACTCGGGATGTGATTACCACGGGGACATCTACCCTCAATATCGGGGAAATATTCCCCCGTTCGATTACCCGGGGGAATATTACGATCGCAACCGATGATGGCGTCGATCCGATACCAGAACCGGAACCGGAACCGGAACTTGTGCCGGAACCGGAACCGGAACTTGTGCCGGAACCGGAACCGGAACCGATACCAGAACCGGAACCGGAACCGGAACTTGTGCCGGAACCAGAACCGGAACTTGTGCCGGAACCGGAACCGGAACTTGTGCCGGAACCGGAACTTGTACCGGAACCGGAACTCGCGCCGGAAGCGCCGGAACCGGCACCGGAAGCGCTGGAACCTCAAGCAGGACCGGCATCCCCAACTCTCACACAGCCAGAGATACCTCCTCTCGGGGAACCGTTATCCACCCCGGAATCCTTACCCCAGGAAGGAAGTAACCCGGAACTGATGTCACCCGGGTCACTTCCATCAGAACCCCCCGGAGGACCGAGTATATCCCCACCGGAAATCACCTCGTTGCCGCAGGGAAATGATGGGGTAAGACAACCTGAACCAACCCAACCCCCAACCCTGACTCCAACCGGGATGATGAATCCTGAACCCACGCGCACGGGTTCTCCGACAGGAACTCTACCCCCTTCCCTCTCACCTTTAGAACCAAAACCGACAGTTAGTGCCTCGATCGCCTCTGCGATCGCCCCGGAAACAGAATCCAGTACGGCGATAGAAACTCAGTCGGACTCTACGGGAAACTCCTCCTATTTAGCGTTAGAAACCGCTCAACAGTCAGAACCGATCGCCGTTGGTTCTCCGGTGGAACTTGATTTAGATGTGGAAGTGACGACTTTGGAAGAAGCGTTATCTCGGGAGTATATGGACTATTTTCAAGATTCATCTCCTGTGGATATCCAGTCCCTCAATGAAGTGCGACAAACCCTGCGGCAAACCGAGGAGGCGACGGGAATCAAAACCGCTGTGGTGTATATCGTGTTTGGACGAACGGAGTTGCATGAAAATGCGGCATTGATTTGTCCCAATGGCGATCGCCATGAGGACTGGCAGCGCAGTCGGACCCGGGAAGAAGAATTAGGATGGCCTTGCGATCGCCATGCTGATGACCCAGTAGAATTATTAGTAGTCACCGGACATGAGCAACCCTTACGGATTCAAATCCCCGAGGCGAATCGTGCACTGGTTGAGAAATTAACCTTAGAAATGCGCGGGGAAATTACCAATTTCAAAATGATCCACACTCACCGCTATCTCCAGTCCTCTCAACAGCTTCATCGCTTGTTAATTGAACCCATTGAACCCACCCTGAAACAACGAGGCATCGAAAATCTATCCTTTATTCCTGACGCTGGAGTGCGATCGCTTCCCTTTGCTGCACTCCATGATGGCGAAACCTTTCTGATTGAACGGTACAGTCTGTCCGTGATGCCGAGTTTTAGTCTAACTCAACCTGTATATGCTAACTTGAAAACCGAGAAAGTTTTGGCAATGGGAGCTTCTAAATTTTTGGACTCAAACCCCTTGCCAGCGGTTCCAGTTGAGTTAGAAACTATTATTTGTCAGACGCAGCTTGGGTCCGACTCTTGTTGGCCTGGTGAACGATTTTTAAATGAAGACTTTACCCTGGATATCTTGAAAAAGCGGGGAAATCAAGGAGATTTTCGCATGGTTCATCTAGCGACTCATGCCGATTTTCAACCGGGAGATGCGGGGGAATCTTATATTAAGTTATGGAATCATCGCTTGCCATTTTCCCAAATGAAAGAGTTACAATGGCATAATCCAGAAGTGGAATTATTAGTGTTGAGTTCCTGTCGGACTGCCATTGGAGATGAACAGGCGGAGTTAGGATTTGCTGGGTTAGCATTGCAGTCCGGGGTGAAATCTGCGATCGCCTCCTTATGGTATGTGAATGATGAAGCGACATTAGGATTAATGACTGAATTATACCGGCAATTGCGATCGGCCCCGATTCGTTCCGAAGGATTGCGCCGCGCCCAACTGGAAATGCTGCGGGGAACCGTCCGGTTGGAAGCGGGACAACTCATGGGTTCTAACGGGGCGATCGCCTTGCCGAATGAATTGCAACAGTTCACCATGACGGACTTTTCCCATCCTTACTATTGGGCCGGATTTATCACCATTGGTTCTCCTTGGTAATCTGGAAAAGATGGCGATTTTTTCAAAGATAATCGCCATCTTTTCCAGTTATAGCGGTTCCCACAGCTATGAGGTACATTTTTGGGGAGTGCGAGCATCTTGCTCGCTACTTTTCTAGCGAGCAAGATGCTCGCACTCCTATAAATATCTGTATCTCATGAGTCCAAAAACCGCTATAAACCGTTATTTCAACAAAACCAAAGACTGAAGAATCTGCTCGAACTCCAGAGGGGAAATGCTGGTGTTCTGACCACATGAATAGCGGTTTTCTTCCACTCGCACCGCATAAAATGGAGAACTTGCGGAAACTGCTGCTTCGGGGAAATTATATAAGTTCGGTTGAGGAACTGTTAATTGCTCCGGAATCGGGGTTTTTCTTTCTCTGGACATATCCCCAAATCTAATATCAATTTCTCCTAAAAGATCGGTTTGAGTGGTATAATGAAATTCACTATCCGGTCCGCCTAATCCTCCTCCAACAGCCTCAATCATTAAACAGGTATTGTCTGGGTGGCGATAAATAATCTGATAGGAGGTTCCTTCTCTACATTCGCCGCTTTGGGGAATATCCGAGGGACAGAGGTTAATTTTAATTTGAGAAAGGGTAAATCCATCGGGGATGTAGGTTGGAACCGCGACGGGAATATTCAGGGTTGCTAATGCCGCTTGGTATTCCGGAGAGAGGGCGCTGGATTGGGACTGTAATGGGCGATCGGCGTGGAATAAACTGAGGAGACTCAGGAGGAAAACAAATCCTAGATGGTGGCGACAGTGGACTGATTGATTTACCAATTTTATCATAGATTTTGGGGGATTTTCAATAAAACTTGACTGAATTTTAGCAGAATTTAGGTGGGGGTTTAGAGAATGGGACTGCTGGGGTTAATTGCGATCGCCAATTAAAGCCGAAATGATGGTTTCAAAGAGTTCCGTGGGATGGGTGGTACAGCCATTTGCACCGAGTCGCTTTGCTTCGCTTTGGTGTTCGGGGAGGATGGTGCGATCGTAGAGGATATAGGGCATATAATAGCCCGATCGCCGCAGTTCTTCCAGCAAGGTGTAACCGGCGCGATCGTCCGGGGGACGGTCAATATCTGAGATGACTGCATGATAGGGACTGGCTTTTATCTGGGCGATCGCCTCTTCAGTATTCCGAGAAAAACTACATTGAATCCCTAAGACTTCTAAGGCTTTTTGTTCATAAGCATTTTCTTCCAAACAATCATCAACCCACAGCACTTTTTTGGTCAGCAATTCCTCAGAAATTTTAGGGTCAGAAACCCGGGCGATCGCATGAATAATTTTTCGGGATTCATGATTGGCATCAGCATTTTCCCCGCTATCCGATGACTCTTGACTAAATTTCTTTTGTCCAGAAGCAGCACCTAGCATTGCCGCTGACTCCAGTTGTCGGGTAACATTTGCCTCCACTCCCGAGGGTCCTGCTTTTAAGCTGAATTCGCTGATAGTATTGATGAGTTTCTTTATAGAGTCTCCAAAGTAAACCACGAAAAACACTGCAAAAGCAGGCCAGATTATGGCCTCGATTAGGGAGATGATTCCATTAAAAAAATCGGCAATTTTATCTGAATTCATGATTGATCTCAAATCCAACTAAATGCGTGTCCCCAGTTTTAGACCTATTCTATCACCCAGAATTCGGAGACAAGCTAGTTCTATCCCGGATTAATCATTCATCTTACTCCATTGCCACCCCTTCGATTTCATCCTCAGTTAAACTGTACAACGCTTGCAGTTTTTCTAACTTGTCCGGGTCTGGATTCCAGAAACCCCGTCCGTGCGCTTCTAGCATTCGACCCACTATATTGCGGAATGCTTCTGGATTGGCTTTTCGCAGTTTATCGGCCATTTCTGGGTCGAAGGCATAGGTTTCTGAGGCTCCATCATACACCCAATTATCTTTAAAATCAACGGTCCCTCCCCAACCGATTAAGGCAGTCATCCGTTGGGAGATTTCATAAGCACCACCAGACCCTTGGTTTGCCATTGATTCCGCCCATTTGGGATTGAGGAGTTTGGTGCGATATTCTAAGCGTAAGAGGTCTTCTAATTTGCGGGGAGTGGTATCTTTGGAGAAACTTTCAATTAAGCTGGCGGTAACTTTTTTGCCGCTTTGGGTTTCGGCGGCGCGTTTTAATCCGCCGGTGTTGGCATAATATTCCTGAATATCTGTGAGTCCATATTCGACAGAATCGATTTCTTGGACGATGCGATCGCTGGTTTTAAGTAACTGTTGCAACACCTCCGGACGCGCTTTGCCTTTGTCTTTTCGTCCGTAACTAAAGGCGTTTCGACTTTGCCAAGTGTGGGCTAATTCATCCCCGGATTCCCAGTTACTTTCGATAACTTGGTCATTGACTAAAGACCCAAAATCTCCGGCAGGATTAGAAAATAACCGGGCGGAAACATTCTCAATTCCCTGAGATTTTAACTCTAAAGCGTGTTTGCGGATAAAGTTTTGGTCTTCGGGTTCATCTGCTTCAGCAGCGCGTAAAAATAAATCATCCAGCAGTTCGATAATATTGACGAAGCTATCGCGGAAAATGCCGGATAGATTGGCTAAAATATCGATGCGTGGATGTCCTACTTGGTCTAAGGTTTGGAGTTCATAGCGGACTATCCGTCCCGTTCCTTCTTTGATAGGTTCTGCCCCGACTAATTCTAACAGAATGGCTAGGGATTCGCCGCGTGTTTTGATGATATCTAATCCCCATAACATCACCGCGACAGTTTCAGGATACTGCCCGGTTTCTTGCTGATGTTGGGCGATGATTTTTTGGGCAATTTCTCGCCCTCGACTGTAGGCAGCAGGGGAGGGCATTCGATAGGGGTCTAAGGCATGAATATTCCGTCCCGTGGGTAAAACTCCTGGTCCATCGCGCAATAAATCCCCACCGGGTGCAGGGGGTATATATTCCCCATTTAATCCGCGCAGGAGGTTGGTCATTTCGTCGGGGGTTTGCCTTAATAATTGGCAAATTTGCATTGCTTCATCGGGATTGGGGATGAGTTGAGAGAGGGATTCTGGACTGTTGCCGGTGGCGAGTTCCTCTACAAGTTCCTTGTCAAAGTCTTGGTCAAAATAGGCATCAATATAAGACTTTAATGCGGCTGTATTGGGAGGTTCTCCCAGGGTATGTAGTCCGGAGGAAAATAGCCGTTGTTCGACGACTTGTAAATAGTCATAAATGGTGATAAAATAGGGGTTTAACACCTCGGGGCTAAACATTCTGGCTGTTTCTGGGGTGAAGTCAATGCCTAATTTTTTGGCTTCGGCAAAGGGACAGTCCATTTCTAGGCCAATATCGACAATTTTTGTGGCGATCGCCTCCCGCAATGCTGAATTTTTTGCAGGATCTTCCCGATATTCTCCAATCAATTCCCGCAACAATACCATCTCTTTGTACAATCCCGCCCGACCATAAGGCGGCACATTATGGGAGATTAACACTCCATATCCCCGCCGCTTGGCTAAGATTGATTCCGAGGGATTATTGGCGGCATAAATATAGAGATTCGGCAAATTTCCCAAGAGAATATCCGGCCAAGAATAGCCCGTATTTCCCAAGGGAGACCCGGGTAACCATTCCACAGTTCCATGCATTCCAAAATGAACCAATGCTTGGGCCTTTAAATCATGTTGCAGCCATTTATAGAAGGCGGCATATTGAGGATGGGGTGTCATATCTCGTTCAAACATTAACCGCATGGGGTCGCCAGAAATCCCGAGAGGGGGTTGGACGCCAATCCAAATATTGCCTAACTGAATTCCCCCCAATGCATAGTCATCTCCGTAGGTTTTGATGCCAGTATCGGTGAGAGATTTCCATTGCTTCTCAATCCGCCGAGTCAGGAGATATCCCAACCATTTATCCAGGGTTTTGACGTTGACTATGGTGGGAATAATGCCTTGCGATCGCGTTAATTTTGTCTCCATCGGTGACTCATCGGCAACCTTGACCCGTCGGATTAACTCTTCCCCATCTGTAGGTAAATCCCCCACAGTGTAACCGTTATCTTTGAGGGATTGCAGGAAGTTGAGGAGACTGCGAGGGACATTCAATAAAGCAGCGGTTCCCGTTGCGCCATAACCCGGGGGGAATCCATATAAAATAATGGCAATTTTGCGGTCTGCTGGGGCTGTTTTTCGCAGTTCAATCCAAGATTTAATCCGTCCCGTCAACCGCTTGACTCGTTCAGGAATTAAATAGATGTCTTCCCCGACTAAACCACCGAGGGGAACAGTATCGATCGCCCCATCCAGTTCAGGTAAAGCATATAACACGACACTTTGCAATCCCCCAATCCCTTGGCGAGTCCAAGAATGGATATCTTGAATTAATAATGGTGCTGCGATAAAATAAGGGAGGTTTTTAGCCGTCAAAATGCCTTTTGCTACTTCAATTTGCCGTCCCGCTTCCATTGAACCCGCAGGACCTCCGACTAAGGGAAATCCAATGGTAGAAACAATGGCATCCACTTCCACTGCTTCGGCAGATAAGGACCGAGTTTGATTATTTCCCTGCTGTCGCTGACGGGTTTCATCAGCGGATGTCATCCAATCTCGAACTGCCACATGACCCTCAACCCCATTAATAAAAATTGGCAGCGGAATTAATCCCGCTTGTTCAAAGTGGCGAATTAATTGGGGAATATAAGGTTGCTGAGTAATAACGTGCTTGCGATAAAGCAGAATTCCTACAACGGGATGGGTTGAGGATGAATTTTGACGGCGATACCAGTCTAAATATTGGCGGGGTGATTCAAAATATCCGGAATAATCAGGATGGAGTAATCCCATATTAGGAGTCTCTACGGGAGGAGGAATTTCCCCCACGGTTAATCCGAGATATTTTTCCGCTAAAGTCCAAAACATGGCGGCAACATTTTCTGCACCTCCAGCATTCCAATATCCATAAATAATCAGCCAATTGCGGAGGTCCTGGACTTTTTGCACCGGGACATATTTGAGCAGTTTGGGTCCGGTTTTGAGAAAACTAATATATCCGGCGAGTTTATCTTCTTCTCGGCCACTGGAGAACTTACTCAGAATGAATTGCACAGGTTTCGGCATTCCTTTGGGTTTGTCCCCGATCGCAAATTTTCCTAACTGAGTTAAACTCATCAATTCCAAGGCAGACTCGAAAACCAGGCGAATGGGAATTTGCGGGACCTTGGACCGCAATCCCATGACGCAATCATAGTCAAAAATCAAACTGGCAAAAAAGACATCGGCCTCTTGAAGTGCCGTTGCTACCTCCTCGGTTTTGGCGGTGAGGTCTGCGTCACTAAAGACCCGAATATCCAACTCAGGACAGCGCGCAATTGCCACCTGTGCTGCTTGCCGGTACAAGTCAGCGTTAAACGATTCAAATCCTGCAATTAAAACAATTCGTTTCATATAAAGGAGTCGATTAATTTGACTGGTTTAATTGTAGCGGAATAATTGGAAGTTAGGAAAGGTTATGGTAGAATAACAAGAGTCGTCAACCCCCTCACTCATAATGACCCTAGCTACCGCCAAACGCTTTACCATAGAAGAGTATCACCGTCTCATCGAACTGGGGTTTTTCCCGGAAGGCGATCGCACTGAATTAATCCAAGGAGAAGCAATCCAGATGGTCTCGAAAGGAAAACTTCATGCCGTTTGTTGTATGAACCTGAATGAACAACTGATTTTACGGGTGTCAGGTCAGGCGAAAGTCCGCTGTCAGGACCCGATTATCCTGCCCAATCATAGCGAACCGGAACCGGATTTTAGCATAGTGCGAAACCGGGAGGATAACTACCTGTCCCATCATCCGATGCCGGATGATATTGTGCTGGTGATTGAAATTGCTGATTCTTCCTTGGACTACGATCGCCAGGTGAAATTACCCTTGTATGCTAAAGCGGGAATTTCAGACTATTGGATTGTGAATTTATTAGAACAGCAACTGGAAATTTATACGACTCCTTATCAAAAATTAGGCGGAACCTTTGACTATCGGCAAAAACAAGTCAAGCTACCGAATGAAACGGTTTCTATTCCAGGGTTTGAGGGGTTAATCCTGGATTTGAATCGAGTGTTTCCAGCAATCTCCCCTTAATTCCTGTTCCCATGCCGTGGGTTGGAGGGAGAGGAGGGGGGGAATTTATGTCTGTAGATAGATGTAATCACCGCCAAGGTAAATTTATAAGACCTAGAGATGGAGGTTGATATACGTCGAAAGGCATAAAATTTGCTGGGAGTGACCCGATCGCCTTGCGATCGCGCTACAACGAGACAAAGAGCATAAATTGCCTCTGTTGATCGCCAAGTCTCTATACTCCAATCAGGTTATGCAACTGCGAAGTCTGTTTAATGGCATATCCCCCGCCTGCCTGGGGGTATCCCTTCTCAAGATTACGATCGCCCTGGTGTCGGTGGTGATTGCCGGATGTGAGCACAGCATCCTGTTCACGGCAACTGCTGCACCTTCGGCAGAGTCGATTTCCGAGTCTGCTGAGGAGAATCCCGACCCAGTTTCGGAAGCAGTCGCCGAGGCAACCCTAGCGGCAGATTTGACCCAAAGTGCCAGGACATGGGAAGAGTGGCATCGGGTGGCACAGCATTGGCAGGAGGCGATCGCCCGATTGGAAACCGTATCCCGGGAACATCCTCACTGGAATTTTGCCCAACAAAGACTCCCGGTTTATCACAAAAACCTCACTTATGCCCGCCAGCAATTTGACCGATTAGACCCATTGAAACCTGCTCTCACCAAAGGAGGAAGAGCCTCACAACTCACCCGCATGGCTGTTGATAAACGCGACTGGACCGAAGGTGTACAAGCTTGGCAGGACGCAGTGGCGCAGTTGCAGATTATCCCCTCGACCTATCCCCAGTATTCCCTCGTCCAACAAAAGCGGATTGAGTATGAGAGAAAACTCACATTTTCTCAACAACAACTCTGGCAATTCCACCCCTTGTATCAGGGAATGGCTAAAGCAGAAGAAGCCAAGCAACGGGCTGAAACCGCCTCAACGATGGAACAATGGGAGAGTGTGGCCCTGTTGTGGAAACAGGCGATCGCCCTGTTGGTGAGCATTTCCCCCGATGATGACAAGACAATCTTAGCCGCCCCCAAAATCCGAGACTATGAAAGTCATCTCACAGAGGTCCATCAGCACCTTGCCCAACTTGACCCCTACAACCGGGCCCTCGCGCAAGTAGAAAGCGCCAGAAAGCTGCAAAAAACGGCCCATTCAATGGGAGAATGGGAAGCGGTGAGGGGGGAGTGGCAACAGGCGATCGCTCACCTCAAAAGCGTTCCTATCAACCATTCCAAACGGGTCTTAGCGGAACAACTCCTAGCGCAATCCCAGGTTAATCTCGCTGACGCCCAGCAAACAGTCCAGCAAACCGACCCATTTGAGCGCGCTGTGGCAACCGCAGAAACAGCCCGCAAACTCACCCCATCCGCCTTTTCCCTCTATGACTGGAATGCGATCGCCTCTCAATGGCAAGAGGCGATCGCACTCCTGCAAACCGTCCCTCCCACTCATAAAAAACATCCCTTAGTCGCACAAAAAATCACCGCTTATCAGACCGCTTTAGACCATGCCATTCAGCAGTCCCATCAATGGTTACAGTCTTTTCCCCAAACCGAACCTCCGAGCAATTCTCTAGCGAAAACCCCCTGGTAACCGTCCCCAGGGGGTCAGCGCTGTTGTTGATCACTAAAGTAAGTCTCCAAGATAACATCTTCCTATCAATCCTAAATCTAGCTCAGAGGTAGGCAACTTTCCAAGAGTCTCTACAATAGATACAATAGAAGAGGGGCGACTGCCCTGGGTTCACCTCTACCATCAATTAAGGATATCCTTCATGCTGACCACATCTCGCATTTGTGACGTGATTGAGGCCCAACGCCAATTCTTTGCCACAGGAAAAACCAAAGACCTCGACTTTCGCATCGAACAACTGAAACGGCTGAAACAAGCCGTTATTGATAGCAAGGAACTCGTCCTTGATGCCCTGAATAAAGACCTGAAAAAGTCAGAAGTTGAAGCGTATTTGACCGAAGTTGGCGTCATTCGAGAAATCAATTATGTCCTCAAACATCTTAAATCCTGGGCCAAACCTAAAACCGTCGCCCGTCCCCTCGACCAATTCCCGAGTGTGGCACGAATTTATCCCGATCCATTAGGCGTTGTTTTGATTGTCAGTCCTTGGAATTACCCCTTTCAGTTAACCATTTCTCCCTTACTCGGGGCCATTGCTGCTGGAAACTGTGTCACCTTAAAACCCTCCGAAATTGCGCCTCATACCTCGCACCTTGTCGCCGACTTAATCCGCAAAACCTTCGATCCGAGTTATATTGCCGTCGTGGAAGGCGGGGTGGAAGTGTCCCAAGATTTATTATCCCAAAAATTTGACCATATCTTCTTTACCGGGGGGACTCATATTGGCCGAATTGTCATGGAAGCGGCGGCGAAACATCTGACCCCAGTCACCCTAGAACTGGGCGGGAAAAGTCCTTGTATTGTCGAGACCGATATTGACCTACCCACTGCTTGCAAGCGGATTGTTTGGGGCAAGTTTATGAATGCCGGTCAAACTTGTATCGCCCCGGATTATCTGTTGGTCAATCGTCGGATTAAACGAGATTTGTTGGTGGGAATTGAACGCACCATTACTGAATTTTATGGTCAAAATCCGGCCAATAGTCCCGACTATGGCCGGATTATTAATGACAAACAATTTGAGCGTCTGCGAGGGTTACTCCAGGATGGAGAAATTCTGGTTGGGGGTGAAACCGATGCAGGCGATCGCTATATTGCACCAACGGTTCTCGATGGCGTCTCCCTCGCTTCGCCGATTATGCAAGAGGAAATCTTTGGGCCCATTCTGCCGGTTCTGGACTATGACAAACTAGACCAGGCGATCGCCATTATCAACCAAAAACCCAAACCCCTCGCCCTTTATCTATTTTCCACGGATAAACAACAGCAGCAACAAGTCCTGAGAGAAACATCGAGTGGTGGCGTTTGCCTCAATGATACCATCATGCATCTGGGGGTTTCTGAATTACCCTTTGGTGGCGTCGGGGAAAGTGGAATGGGTTCTTATCATGGTAAAGCCAGTTTTGATACCTTTTCTCACTCAAAAAGTGTGTTAGAGAAGTCTTTCCGCTTTGATTTAGATTTGCGCTATCCGCCTTATAAAAACAAGCTTGAGTTTATCAAACGGTTTATTGGGGGGTAGGGAAATCTGACTCTTTAGAGTCGGGGAAAATAGGAAGACTATCCGGTTTTTTCTTTGCTGTTTGTAGTAACGACTTTAGTCGTTACCTGGGAATTAGAAAGATAACGACTGAAGTCGTTACTACGAACTAAAACAAGATAACGACTGAAGTCGTTACTACGAACTACAACAAGATAACGACTGAAGTCGTTGCTATAAACTAGGACAAGATAACGACTAAAGTCGTTACTACGAACACAAGAGGGATAACGACTGAAGTCGTTGCTATAAACTAGGACAAGATAACGACTAAAGTCGTTACTACGAACACAAGAGGGATAACCTAGTTAGTAACTGTAGCGTTCTTCTGTCCAGGGTTCTCCTCGTTGGTGGTAACCGTTGCGTTCCCAAAATCCCGATGATTCTTGGGCTAAAAATTCTAAACCGTTAATCCATTTGGCACTTTTCCAGGCGTAAAGATGAGGGACGACGAGGCGGAGGGGGCCGCCATGTTCGGGACTCAGGGGTTCATCAAAGAGAGTATGGGCGAAAAAGTTTTCTTCCCGGAGGAAATCTGCGATCGCAATATTGGTGGTATAACCGCCATAGCAATGTTCCATGATGCAAATTGCTTTCGGATCCACTGCCAGTTGCTTCATGAAATCTAGGACTTTGATTCCCTTCCACTTGACATCGAGTTTAGACCAGCGAGTCACACAGTGGAAATCAGCAGTAAACTCCTGTTGGGGCATGGCCATCAGGTCATCCCAGGTAAAGGTTTGAGGTTCGATCAGACCCCAGACTTTTAAAAAATAGCGATCGCGAGAAATTTGTGGCGTATCCCCATAGGTGAGGACAGGAAACCCCGTAGCCAGATGTTGTCCGGGGGGAACGCGATCGCCCAGTTCCGCAGAGGGTTTTTTAAAGAATTTACCCAACATAAGGATGATTTTTTGATAACTTCTAAGCTTTAAGTATAGTTTAATTCCTCAACACCCAGCCCTGAATATTTCTAACGGTTGAAAAGAGGTAGAGACACGACATTTCGCATCTCTACAAGGATTGTTTTGGAGTCCTAGACAGCGCATCTGCTCCCTGTCCCCGATAGTTTTCTCAAGGTCTCAACCGATCAATCGCCTTATTCGCTCCAATCACCACCATCACCGTTCCCCCCAGGAGTCGCCGGTTCGCGGGAGGATTAATCTCAAATTTTTCATCTTGGCTGACAGCTAGGACATTTAGACCGTAGCGATTGCGAAGTTCGAGTTCGGCAATGGTTTTACCGTGGAAGCTGGGGGGCACGATCGTTTCGACAATGCTATGTTCTGGGTCGAGTTCAAAGCGATCGAGGATACTGGGGGTGGTAATGGTCCGCGCTAAAGCACAACCCATTTCCCGTTCTGGAAACACCACATGATCGGCCCCTACTTTTTTGAGCAGTTTCATGTGAATTTCCGAGGAAGCTTTGGCGACAACGTGCTTAACCCCAGCCTCTTTGAGGTTAAGGGTCGTAATAATACTCTGGGCCAAGAAATTCCCGATCGCGACAATCACCGTATCGAAATCCGTCATTCCGGCCTGTTGAATCGCTGAGGGTTCGGTCGTGTCCAGTTGCAATGCGTGTGCGGCAATTTGTTCGCTCACCGCTTGGGTAACTTTCTTCTCATCGACATCAATAGCGAGCACTTCATACCCCAATCCGTGTAAGGTATCACAGACGGCGCGACCGAAGCGCCCTAACCCGATCACGGCAAATTGCTTATTGTCTGAACGCAGATTGCGAAAGAAATTCAGAGAGGATAGATTCACAGGAGCTACCTTGGATTGGAATCAATGGATTCAGATGCCACTAGAAATGCCATCTGATTCGTGAGTGCCGCCAACTGCCTTTTGAATCCAGGGTCTGGAATCTATTGCGCCCCCTCAGTGGAGAGGTGCTGACGGCAAGAGCATGATTTACTTTTGTTAGAGTACCAACTTTCTGGGGAGATTTGTACTTATGTGGAGATGGGGGAGATGGGGGAGATGGGGAGGAAACGACTGAAGTCGTTACTACAAACTTCCCCATCCTCCCTATCCTCCCCATCCTCCCTATCTCCCCCACTCCCCCACTCCCCCCAATCCCTTCATCCCACTAACAAATTTTCCTCTGGATAGCGGATGTTGGAGGGTTTGGGGTCTCCAATCAGGGCGCTCATGAGCATGACCATTCCCACCCGGCCTACATACATGGTGACGATGATCACCAGTTGGCCGAGGGTGGAGAGATTGCCGGTGATCCCCATAGACAAACCGACCGTGGCAAAGGCGGAGATGACTTCAAAGAAAAGCTCGATAAATTCAATGTTGGGGTCGCTGATTGCCAGCAAAATGGTGGCAACCACGACGACGCTGAAGGAACTGAGGACCACGGCAACGGCTTTCAAAATCAGTTCTGGGGGAATTTGGCGTTCAAAGCAGAGCACCTGGTTGCGTCCCTGGAGTACGGAACGGGTGCAGCTTCCCAGGACGCGCACGGTGGTGGTTTTGATGCCGCCTCCGGTACTGCCTGGAGAGGCCCCGATAAACATCAAGGCAATGGTGATAAAGAGGGCCGCTGTGGTCATTTGACCGATATCGATGCTGTTAAATCCAGCAGTACGGGTGATGACGGACTGAAACCAGGCACTGAGTATCCGTTCGAGGAATCCGACATTTTTCAAGGTTTCGGGATTTTGGGATTCGGTGAAGAAGAAGGCGATCGCCCCTAGAATCAGCAGTAACAGGGTGGTACTGGTGACGATTTTAAAATGAAGGGAAAAGACAACCCGTTCGGGATTTCTGGAAATGCGATCGCGCACCCACATATACATTTCCATGATGACTTGATAGCCAATCCCCCCAAAAATCACCAAGAAGGTGATCACCAAATTCATGGGGATGGATCCGGCATAGCCCATTAAACTATCGGCAAACAAACTAAACCCGGCATTGTTAAATGCGCTAATGCTATGAAAAATTGACAGCCACAGGCTATTGTTAAAGCCGAAGTCTGGGATAAAAATAAACAGGAGTACGAACATCCCGGTTAGTTCAAAGACTAGAGTCATGGCAACAATGGAACGTACCAAGGGGACCACCCCGGACATTTCTGCGGTATCTAAGGATTGTTGAATCGCTATCCGGTCTCGCAATCCCAAGCGCCGTCCCAGTAGCAGCAGCAGAAAGGTGGTGGCGGTCATGTAACCGAGTCCACCGAGTTGAATCAGCAAGAGAATGAAAAATTCCCCCAATCCGGAATAATGGGTGCCGGTATCGACGACGATTAGGCCCGTGACACAGACAGCGGAGGTGGCGGTAAATAAAGCAGTGACGAAATTGTTCCAGGTCCCATCACTGGTGGAGACGGGCAGCAGCAGCAGGATTGTGCCGATCGCAATGATCACCAGAAAGCCGAGACAAATCGTTCTAGCAACAGTCATGATATTTTAGCTTTGAGATTGTTTTGATTTTAGGGTGAAGTGTTGATCGCCTATCAATTCGCCATCAGTCTGCGCCTCTGATTTGTTGCATCTGCTATTTGATGGGGACGCCACAGGGACCCCGGGGAGGCCCGGTCCTCGGGGTCCCCTCGCGAGAGTTTTTCCCGCACGGTTTTAAAATCCATGTTTTTGAATTTGCGCTTGCAGGTAGGCGTCGGGTTCGCTGGGGTCGAAGAGGCCAAATTTTAATTGTTCATCCCGCAGGATGATGGTGGGGGGGGTCTGTCCCAGTTGTTTGGCAAGTTGTCGGGCTAATCCCGTCAAAAATACTTCATCGGCGATCGCCTCGTGGGAGGTGTTCTGCTCCTCCAACATTCCCCATCGGGCAAACTGGGACGTAATCCAGTAGGAAAAGCTTTTCCAGGGATAGGGATCGAAATCAATGCGATCGCGAACGGTCCGGATGTTGCCTAATCCATCGTCAAAGGTGCCGGTTAAGACGGCTTCTAACACCGATTGCGGCTGATTCAGGTATTCCGGCGCGGCGATCGCCTGGGCAATTTCCAGGCGATTCTCTGGATTTCGGGCATAATTACAGCCATCAATAATCGCTTTATTCAAGGCGCGAAAGGTGCTGGGATGTTCATCAATCCAAGGTTTAGAGGCCGCAAAGGAACAACAGGGATGTCCTTCCCACAGGTCTTTGGTCAGCAGGTAGATAAACCCGACTTTTTCATAAACCGCTTGTTGGGCATTGCCATCGGGCATCAGAAAGCCATCAATTTCTCCCGCTTTCATTAAGTTGATCACCTGGGTGGGCGGGACCCGTTCAATGTTAATATCTCGGTCTGGATTGATATTATTACTCGCCAGATAATACCGTAATAATAAGTTATGCATCGAATAGAGGAACGGAATGCCCAGGGTTAAGCCTTTAAAATCTTTGGCTTCTTTGACTTTATCCTGATGTTTAAGGGCTAGAACAATCGCTTGACCGTTGATATTTTCGATGCTGGCTAGTTTAATCGGAAAGGCTGGAGCCCCTAGGCCCAAGGTCATAGAAATGGGCATGGGGGAGAGCATATGATAGGCATCCAGTTCCCCGTCAATTGCCGAATCTCTGACCTGTTCCCAACTCTCCATTTTTACCAGTTCTACACTGAGTCCATATTTCTGATAAAATCCCAGGGGTTGGGACATAATAATTGGGGTGGCACAAGTGATGGGAAGAAAGCCGATTTTGAGATGAGTTTTTTCTAACCGACTCACCGGGGATGAGTCGGGTTCTTCCGGTTCAGGAATAGCGCAATTTGTGGCAACAGTCAAGGCAGCAGCGATCGCCACTTGTTGCAGAAATTTACGCCGGGTAAACGGACTGTCCGGCAGGGTATCTCGAATGCTGCCCTCGGCGTCAACTCCATAAGCTGAAGCCATCACTGCCTCAATTCCCCCAAACCGGGCGATCGCCTCGGCTGCCCACTGTTCCGACTCGGCGATTAAGCCATTGAGTCTGGGTTCACTGCGGCGGGGAAATTTTTCAGGGGCGTGATGATTTCCAGTGACGATTTGGCTCAGAGAAGGGCTGGAAAGTTTCTGCCAAGCCTCCCGCAGATTTCGGACATCTGCCGGGAGATTTATGGTGCAATTCACTGGGCCATGAACCAGGCCACAACTACAGAAAGATGAGTGAAAATTTGGATTGTTTGGGCGTGATAATGGGTGAGTTTTAAGCATATTAGAATTAGGAAATGATTCTGGTAATTTAGAGAATTATACAGGTTTTCGCATTTATAGCGCTTTCCAAGCTCATGAAGTACAAATGTTATTTAAGGAGTGGGAGCAAGATGACCCCTATTCTCCTCGGGCGCAAGATGCTCCCACTCCTTCATTTTATTGTCAGAATGATTGAGGTTAACTATAGCGCGTCTAAATGATAGAAAATCCGGTTTTAAAAGCTCCAATGTCATCACAAACCCTCCTAGACCATTGCTTGCAACGCTTGGGCTGCATCATTGAGTTGTTGGATGGCAATTTTAACTTGAGTGATACCGGCGACATTTTCTCGCGCCGAAATATCAATAGTATTAGTAGCATCCAGCACTTCATGGATTGCCGTGGCTTGTTGTTTAGCAACGAGGGCAATTTCGGCGGTACTGGCAACAACTTCATCGATGGCTGTACGAACTCCTTGAAATGCCTCAGCAGTTTGTTGAGTAATCTGACTACTGGCGGTGACGCTGGTGGTTCCTTCCTGGGTAACTTTAATGGTAGAACCGAGAGTCGCTTCGATATCCCTGAGTAGGGTGTGAATTTTATCAGCGGATTCTTTGCTGCGATCGGCGAGTTTGCGGATTTCCGTGGCAACGACCCCAAATCCTTTGCCTTTATCCCCGGCACGAATCGCTTCGATCGCGGCATTTAAGGCCAGCATATTCGTTTGGGTGGCTAACTGACCGACTAATTGGGCAATATCGGCAATTTGATGGGTTTGTTGGTTTAAACAGCCGATTTCCCCGGCGATATCCTGCACTTTCTGTTCCAGGGTTGCCATTGCCGCTAAAGTTTCGCTAACGGCTGCGGTCCCTTGATTAGCGAGGGTGAGGGCGCGATCGGCACAGGCGGATGAATGGGTGGTTTCCTCGGCTGCTTGTTGAGAGGAAAAACTTAAGCGATCGAGGTGAGTGGTGGTTTCGGTGGTGGCAGTGGATTGAAAGGCGGCGCTACGTTCCTGTTGTTCAATGGTGGCAGCAATTTCCGCAGCGGATTTTGCGATCGCAGCGGCTTGTTGGTTCATTTTTTGACCGATCGCCGAGGCAATTTTAGCGCCGATGGTGATGCCTAATAAAGCCGTGATTCCAGCGGTTCCAAAGACAACCCGGGAGAGAAATATTAAGGCATCCGCACGCTCTTGATTTCGCTGGGCTAAAATCACTTGTTCTGTGTCTGTAAACTTTTTCACCAGTTCTTTGAGCGTGGTTGCAGCGAGTTTGCCTTCTCCACTGCGAGCGGTTTCTTCTGCTTTATTCACCTTGGAGAGTTCGATATAAGAAATTAAGCGCCGGTCAAATTCATTAACGCGATCGCCTAATTCAATAATCAGTTTGAGATTCTCTCTTTGGTCCGGGCTTTGAATTAAAAATCGCAATTTTTCCGACTGTTCATAAAACGTATTATCCCACTCTTCATACTCTTGTAATTCATTAATATCCCGAGAGATAATATAAGCCCGAGCTGCTCGCTGCATGGCGATAATGCTATAAGCTAACGCTTCCACTTCATCCACGCGCACCCGAACAGCATCTAACTGTTCTGATGCGTCATTGACTCGCCTGACTCCATGAAAATATACCAAAATTGCAGCACAGACTGAGAGGAAGATGGGAACAGCGTATCCCCCAAAAATCTGGTAAGTCACTTTGATTTTTGAGAAATCCCAACTCAAGGGGAAACGTTTGACTAACATAGGGCAGATTTCTCCAATGGGTTCACGATCGTTTACAATAGAGGCTGCTTTACTGTAAGCCCAGGGCTTCTGAGTGTTAACCAGCCATGATGACGAGCAACTTGTACGAGCAAATTCAGCAGTTTTATGATGCTTCCTCCGGACTATGGGAACAGGTTTGGGGGGAACATATGCATCATGGGTATTACGGAGAAAGGGGCGATCGCCGCTTGGATCGACGACAGGCACAGATTGACTTGATTGAGGAACTCCTGGCTTGGACAGGGGTGCAGTTGTCCAAGGACCTCACCCACCAGGTTTCCACGATTTTAGATGTAGGTTGCGGCATCGGTGGTAGCTCTTTATACTTAGCACAAAAGTTTAACGCCAGCGCCACGGGAATTACCCTCAGTCCAGTCCAGGCGGCCCGGGCCACAGAACGAGCCAGAGAAGCTGGTATTTCCCCATCCTCCCCTCCGGAAGCGGGGAGCATGACCCCGGGTCCAAGGGCGGAGTTCCGCGTCGCCAATGCCCTAGAATTGCCCTTTGCCGATAATTCCTTCGATCTCGTCTGGACCCTGGAAAGTGGCGAACATATGCCGGATAAAAAGAAGTTTTTACAGGAATGCTATCGGGTGTTGGCACCCGGAGGCGCATTGATGATGGCAACCTGGTGTCATCGTCCTGTGGCCCCCCCGGCTGCCCCCTTGAGCGATCGCGAACGGCATCAATTAATGGAAATTTACAAGGTTTATTACCTGCCTTATGTGATTTCTTTACCCGAATATGAGACAATTGCCCGAGAAATTGGGTTCCAAGGAATTCAGGTTGCCGATTGGTCCGAAGCGGTGGCTCCATTTTGGGATTTAGTCATTGATTCTGCCTTTGATCCCTCAGCCCTTTTGGGATTATTATTCTCCGGTTGGCAAACTATTCAAGGGGCGCTGGCTCTAGGACTGATGCGCGATGGATACAAGCAAGGGTTAATCCGGTATGGGGTACTCTGTGGCACGAAATCCTAACTTTTCTTGACAGTCTTTTCTATCTTTGCTGTTGTGGTGATTGTATTTTTAGCAAGATTATGAGCCAACTTTCTCCCTCTCCCCCAGCGGTTTCTCAACCGGCTGAAATGAATGTGGTCCAGAAATATGCCCCTTGGCTCTATTCATTCTGGAAATTTACCCGCCCCCATACGATTATTGGCACCAGTTTGAGTGCCATTGGCTTGTTTGCGATCGCCTGGGCTTTCTCTGGAAACAGCCTGACTTGGAAAGCCCTCTTGCCCTTATTTGGAACTTGGTTCACTTGTCTCTGTGGAAATGTTTATATTGTTGGATTAAACCAACTTTTTGACATTGAAATTGACCAAATTAATAAGCCAGATTTACCCGTGGCTTCTGGAGAATTTTCCCGCAAACAAGGGCAAATTATTGTAGGAATGACGGGAATTTTGTCCGTTATCTTAGCTGGGTTACAAGGTCCTTGGTTGTTGGCAACGGTGGGGATTAGTTTAGGATTGGGAACGGCTTATTCGATGCCGCCCATCCGGTTAAAACGCTTTCCCTTTTGGGCGTCTTTTTGCATTTTCACCGTGCGCGGGATTATTGTTAATTTAGGGTTGTTTCTACATTACCAATGGGTGATGTCAGGGGACGTAGAGTTGATGATTCCCCCCTCGGTATGGGCGCTGACGCTGTTTGTCTTGGGCTTTACCTTTGCGATCGCCATTTTTAAAGATATTCCTGACATGGAAGGCGATCGCCTCTATCAAATTAGCACCTGGACCCTGCGTTTGGGGGCGCGGACTGTCTTCGATTTAGCCCGATGGGTAATAGTTATCTGTTATATTGCTACCAGTGTAGCTGCGTTTCTGTGGCTCCCTCAAGTCAATCCGTTTGTCTTGGCGATCGCCCATAGCTTGGCATTGACGGGTTTATGGTGGCGCAGTCGCCAGGTTGATTTAGAAGATAAAGTGGCGATCGCCGCTTGCTACCAATTTATATGGAAACTATTTTTCATGGAATATATCATGTTTCCCGTGGCTTGTCTGTTGGCGTAAATTCAGATCATCACCCTCCCCGATAGCCTTTAAATCATGGACGTGAATCAATCTGCGAACCCTTACTCACAACTCTCCGTTTCGCAATGTTGGGAAATGGCTCAAAAACAGTGCGAAACCGGGAATTTTGCCTTGGCACAAACCCTCTGTCGGGAAATCCTGCATCGGGAACCGGATCACCTTCTGGCATTGAACCTGTTGGGAATGATCGCCGCCCAAGAGGGAGACAATCTCGGGGCGATCGCTTGGTATCAGCAAGCCGTCAAAGTCCATCCAAATATGCCGGAGTTTCATTACAATCTGGCAAATGCCCTGAAGTTGGCGGGACAACAGGCAGAGGCGATCGCCCATTACTGCCAAGCCATTACCCTGCGCCCTAATTATACCAAAGCCTGCTATAATTTAGGAAATTTGCACCTAGAACGGGGAGAGATTCAAGAGGCGATCGCTCAGTATCAGCAAGCCCTTGCCTTAGATCCGCAGGACCTGCAAATTCAGACGAATCTCGCCAATGCCCTGAAAGAAGCGGGAGATTTAGAGGCGGCAATTACCCAGTATCGGCAAGTCTGCGATCGCTCTCCCGATTCAGCAGAATTTCACTATAACCTCGGCGTCGCCTTGCATGACTCTGGGGATTTAGCTGAGGCAGTCGCTTGTTATAATCGGGCGATCGCCCTGGAACCTCACACCGTCATCTACCATTGGAATCGCGCCCTCTCCCTCCTGATATCCGGGGATTACCCACAGGGATTCATTGAATATGAATGGCGGTGGCAAACCGAAACCCTCACACCTCGCCCGTTTCCCCAACCTCTATGGGACGGTTCCCCCCTCACCGGGCGCACCATTCTCCTCCATAGTGAACAGGGACTCGGAGATACCCTCCAATTTATCCGCTATATTCCCCTTGTCGCCGCCCAGGGCGGGCGCGTAATTCTGGAGTGTTATACCCCCTTGTTTCCCTTGTTGCAACAGCTAGAATGGGTGGATATCCTGGTTCTGAGGGATGAACCGTTACCGGCGTTTGATGTTCATGCCCCCTTGATGAGTTTACCCCGAATTTTTGGCACAACGTTAGAAACAATTCCCCGTGAGATTCCCTATCTGATGGTGCGTCCCCCACACCCCTCCCGGCTGGATCTACAGGAACATCGCCCGCCTACCCAGGCTGATGTATCTTTAGTACCGAACGACCAAAATACCTCTAACTCACCCCTTAAGAAGGGGGGTTGGGGGGGATCTCTTCTAAATGCTTCATCGGAGAATCTCAACCCTTCTCCCTCTTGCAAAATAGGAATAGTTTGGGCAGCAAATCAGGAGAATCCCACTGCCATCAAACGTTCTTGTCCCTTCAGTTATTTTATCCAATTAGTAGAGAAATTCAAAGGTTATAAAATTGGTTTTTATAGCTTACAAAAAGACTCCAATGAATTAACTGAACTCTCCCCTGAAGTCCCGATTCAAGCTTTAGCCCCTCAATTGAATCATTTCCGGGATACCGCTGAAATCATGGCGGAATTAGACTTAATTATTACCGTCGATACGGCAGTAGCACATTTAGCCGGGGCATTGGGAAAACCCGCTTGGGTGTTGCTGCCCTTTGCACCAGATTGGCGATGGTTGCTGCATCGCCCCGATTCGCCTTGGTATCCCACCCTGCGCCTGTTTCGCCAAAGCAAGCCCGGGGATTGGCAAAGTATTTTTGAGGCAGTGAAACAAGCCTTAATTGAGGCGTTGAAATTGACAGGAAATCGGGCAAAGATGCCCCCGAAAGGGAGTGCAAAACTGGGACGCGGGATTCTATCTCATCAGGAGGGAGATTTAACCGCAGCAGAACGGTTCTATCGGCAAGTGTTGGCACAGATGCCGAAGCATCCGGTGGCTTTAACGAATTTGGGAATGATTCTGAAAAGTCAGGGAAACTGTCGAGAAGCCGTTGCTTGTTATCACCGCGCTTTACCTTACGCCCCGCAAGAAGTGGGGTTGCATTACAACTTAGGAAATGCCCTGTGGGAACTGGGAAACCGGGAAGCGGCGATCACCCAGTTTGAGCGGGTGATTGTCTTGCAACCGAACCATGTGGAGGGGTATAATAATCTGGGGATGGTATTGCACGAGTTGGGGGAATTAGAAACCGCCATTTCTCACTTTGAACAAGCAATTACCCTGAATCCCAACTATGCCCAAGGATACAATAATTTGGGGTTGGTACTGCAAGACTTGGGACGAGTCGAGGAGGCGATCGCCTGCTATAACACCGCCCTGCGCCTACAACCGGACTACTCTGAAGCCCATAACAACCGGGGAATTGCCTTACTGATCCAAGGTGACTTATGCCAGGGATTTCGGGACTATGAATGGCGGTGGCGGGTGAAAGCCGCACCAGATTTACCCCCGATTCCTGCGCCATTTTGGGACGGTTCCGATCTCCAAGGGAAGACCATTTTACTCCATGCCGAGCAAGGATTGGGAGATTGTATCCAATTCATCCGTTATGCCGCCTTACTCGTCCAACGCGGGGGGCGAGTCGTTGCCTTGGTTAACCAACCCTTGGTGCGCTTATTTGCAAGCGTCCCGGGCATCGATCGCGTCAGCGCCTATTGGTCCGAATTGGCACCGATTGATGTCTGGATTCCCCTGTTGAGTTTGCCTCACATCTTAGGAACTACCTTAGCAACTATCCCTGGGGAAGTTCCCTATCTCACCCCCAACCATTTAGCCCCAGTTATATTAGATGCACCGGGATTTAAGGTGGGTATCGTCTGGGCGGGGAATCCCCAACATAAAGGCGATCGCACTCGTTCCTGTCCCTTGCGCTATTTTCTCCCCCTGCTCAACATTCCCGGCATTAAGTGGTATAGTCTCCAAAAAGGTCCGGAAGAATCCCGCATTCGCCAGCAAAATCTCCCGATTCAAGATTTAGCCCCGCACTTACAGGATTTAGCCGATACTGCCGCCATGATTGCTCAATTAGACTTAGTGATTACGGTGGATACTTCCGTAGCACATTTAGCCGGTGCCTTGGGTAAATCCGTCTGGGTGGCGTTAAGCTATGCTCCAGATTGGCGGTGGTTGCTGAATCGCTCTGATTCCCCTTGGTATCCGACAATGCGCCTGTTTCGCCAGGAGGAACGGGGGGATTGGCAGGGGGTATTTGATGCGGTAGCACAGAGTTTAACCGAGGTGTTGGCGACGCGGATTGTCTTCGCCGAACCTTCGACAATCAGCCCAGAATTCGCCCTCGCCCGCCAGGATTACGAAGCGGGTAACTTTGCCGATGCTCAACGCCGTTGCCGGGTGTTACTGCGTCAGTATCCCAATCAGGCGCAAGGGTGGCAACTGTTAGGGGCGATCGCCCATCAAGGGGGAAAAATTAATACCGCAGTGGGGTATTACAAGCAAGCGATCATTGCCGATTGCCGCTATCTCCCTGCCTATATTAATCTCGGGGCAGCCTTACGCAGTTTGGGCAAAACCAGTGAGGCGATTTCCTATTTAGCACAAGCGATCGCCGTAGATTCCTGCTGTCTCCCCGCCCATTATAATCTGGGAAATGCCTTGTGTGACGAGGGAAATTTCCAGGAAGCGATCGCCCACTATCGCCAAGTCATCGCCCTGGATGCTTATCATAGTCAAGCTCATTACCATCTGGGAAATGCCCTGGAAGAAGTGGGGAATGTTACAGAGGCGATCGCCCATATCCAGGAGGCGACTAACCTTGACC
The DNA here is from genome assembly GCA_011390515.1 of Oscillatoria sp. GTDB lineage: Bacteria > Cyanobacteriota > Cyanobacteriia > Cyanobacteriales > Laspinemataceae > Laspinema. Next base: position 8,633 of record JAABSJ010000028.1, on the reverse strand, counting down.
CCGACTATATAGAAGCCCATAATACCTTGGGGAATCTGTTCCTGAAGACAGGCAGAATTACCGAGGCAGTGGCTTGTTTTCAGCGAGCGATCGCCCTGGATTCCCAGTATATTGACGCCCAAATTAACCTGGGAACGGCTTTCCAGGAACAACATCACACCGCCGGGGCGATCGCCACCTATCACCGCGCCCTCGAAATCCAGCCCGACTCTGCCGAAGCTCACCTCAACCTCGCCATCAGTCTCCTGATTGCCGGAGACTTGCGCGGAGGTTTTGCCGAATACGAATGGCGGTGGCGCGTCAAAGGATGCCCCGCCCCACCTCACTTTGAGGTTCCTCGGTGGGAGGGTGCAGATTTAACCGGCAAGACACTCCTATTATATGCTGAACAAGGGTTAGGGGATATCCTCCAATTTATCCGCTATGCCCCCTTACTTGCCCAACAGGGAATCCGGGTAGTCGCCTTAGTTGCTGCGCCCCTGGTTTCTGTCTTAAAAACGGTTCCGGGTATTGATGCAATTAGTTCCAATCAAGAGGCGTTAAAACCGTTTGAGAGTTGGATTCCCCTGATGAGTTTGCCTCGAATTTTTGGCACGACTTTACCCACAATTCCCAATATCATTCCTTATATTCAGCCGCCCTATTCAAGGCAACTTACCCTTGAATCAGCACAGTTTAAAGTGGGGATTGTCTGGGCAGGAAATCCCCAACACCACAGCGATTATAAGCGGTCCTGTTCCCTGGATGTTTTCCAATCTTTGTTAACCGTTTCTGGGGTTAAAGTTTATAGTCTTCAAAAAGGGCAAGCGGGGGAAAGTTGGCAAGGGAGAAATTTACCCATTCAGGATTTAGGACCAACTCTCCAGGATTTTGCTGATACCGCTGCGGCAATTTCCCAATTAGATTTAATTATTACCGTGGATACTTCCGTTGCCCATTTAGCCGGGGCAATGGGTAAACTCACTTGGCTGTTATTAGCTTATACTCCCGATTGGCGTTGGGGACTGGAGGGCTCCGATTCGCCTTGGTATCCGAGTCTGCAATTATTCCGGCAAAAACAACCGGGAGACTGGCAGGAAGTAGGCGATCGCATTGCTGAAGCATTGCGGCAAACTGTGGAGAATTCTGCAAAAGTTGGACTACCGGAACAAAACCCATCTTTGCCCGGGAAAAAATGCTTAGAAGGTGAAGTCAGGATGAACCCCAAATCGATGATGACTAACTCAATTGGCGATCGCAATCAACCCGTTGCAAAACCCTCTCAGAAACCCTTGAGATTGGGCCTTGCATGGTCGATCAATCAGATGACTGGGTGGGGGATTTATGGGACAAATCTCACCCTGCAACTGCAAAAAAACCCGGGATATGAACCGATGTTATTGCTGCCACCGGATACCTCGGGGGTAGTGAATCCGTTGGTGCGATCGCAACTCCAACCTGCTTGCGATCGGTATCAAAATTTAGAACAATTGCGGACTCAAAACCCCGGTAAACCGATATGGTGTGATTTTCCCGTCCTTCATGCCCTCGGCAATGATTTTATCAGTCTTGCCACCACCCAACAACTCGGCGGCAAACAAAATATCGGCTTAATCTTCTTTGAAGATACGAATTTCACCCCAGAAAAACGCAAATTAGCCGAGAACTATTTGTTAATTGTTGCTGGTTCAAATTGGAATGCTGAAGTTCTAAAAAGTCAGGGAATCACCACAGTTCAGGCATTACCCCAAGGCATTGACCCCACCTTGTTTCATCCTGCCCCTAAGTCTAATTTATTCGGCGATCGCTTCGTCATCTTCAGCGGCGGCAAACTAGAATATCGCAAAGGGCAAGATATCGTCATCGCCGCCTTTAAAGCCTTCCAAAAACGTCACCCTGAAGCCTTACTCATCACCGCATGGCATAACTTTTGGCCCCAATTTATGCGCGGACTCGAAACCACGGGTCATGTCACCGGACTGCCGCAAATTGGGGCAGATAAACGCTTAAATATTACCCATTGGCTAATCAACAATGGGTTAAATCCTGACTCCTTTATCGATATTGGTGCAATTCCCAATTATCTGATGCCGCAAATCATCCACGAAGCCGACTGCGCCCTCTTTACCAATCGTTGCGAAGGGGGAACCAACCTCGTAGCAATGGAAACAATGGCTTGCGGAATTCCCACTATTTTATCCGCCAACACCGGACATTTAGATTTGATTGAACCCAATCATTGCTATCCCTTAAAAATTCAGAAAGCCGTCCAACCCACTCCCCAGTTTATCGGCGTCGAAGGGTGGGGAGAATCGGACATTGAGGAAATTATAGAAACCCTAGAAACCCTCTATCAAAATCGTGAAACTGCCCAACAAAAAGGCATTATTGCCGCCCAATTTATGCAACAATGGACATGGGAAAACCAAGTTAATTGCTTCCTAGAAATTCTAGGAGGAATTCTGTAAAGAAAACCCGCACCCTCAAGGGTGGGGCTATACGGACGAAGCCCGCCTGCGCGGGCTAAGAGAAAAACCCGACTTTTGATACGGTAATTTTGTATTATTTCCTCCTGTTGTCCATCCTGCTGCTAACTGTTAATTCATGACTCAAACCCTGCCCGAATCTTCCCAAAGAAAACCCTTTAATCTGTTAGTTCGACTGAATCATGACTATCATAAATTGCGCCTAGATTTGGATATTTCCAAATACAGCCAAAAAATCATGTGGAACTACTTTTCCCAGGGAAAATTCTACGAACCAGAAGAATCTAAATTTTTAGAACGGGTGTTAAAACCCGGAGATGCCTTTATTGATATTGGCGCACATATTGGCTATTACTCCCTTCTCGCCGCGATTCTAGTCGGTGAAACTGGCAGAGTAATTAGCATTGAACCGGATAAAACTAATATCGACTGGATTCAAGACCATATTACCTTAAATCAGTTCCCCCAAATGGAGGTAATTCCTACAGTCTTGGGTTCAGAAACGAAACCTGTAGAATTCTTCTATAATGCCGATAATGATGGGGGACACGCCTTATGGGATGTGGGATTGCATGAATTTAATAAAATCAGCCGCAGTCACCGGCAAACCTCCACTCTACCCATGACAACCCTGGATGAAGTTCTCCGAGACAAAGGATTAACGGGGGTAAAACTAATTAAAATTGACACAGAAGGGGCGGAACATCAAGTTTTGCAAGGTTCCTTACAAACCCTAACTACCTATCAAGTCCCCTACATTATTGCCGAAATCAATCGCTTTGCCTTACATAAAATGGGAACGGATGAAAAACAGTTACGAGAGTTCATGGCATCCCTAGGATACAGTCCCTATTTATTGCGAAACGAGTCCCCAAACTGGGTGAAATTATCCCCGGATCAATATTATAAGTCGCAATATGTCTTTAACTTAGTTTTCGCCTTAAATGATGATTTTTAAATCCTGTTTCCCTATTCGTAGTAACGACTTGCTGTCGTTATCTTATCCAAGTTCGTAGTAACGACTTGCTGTCGTTATCTTATCCAAGTTCGTAGTAACGCCTTGCAGGCGTTATCTTATCCAAGTTCGTAGTAACGCCTTCAGGCGTTATCTTTTCCCGTTTGTAGTAACGACTTCAGTCGTTCTCTTTCTTAGTTCGTTGTAACGATTTCAGTCGTTATTTTTCCCCGTTTGTAGTAACGACTTCAGTCGTTATCGGGGGTGAGAAACCGGGTTTCTTTCATAAATTTAGGCAATAAAGCAACAGTTGTCGCAGAAACCCGGTTTCTGGTCCTTTGTAGGGGGTGAGAAACCGGGTTTCTTTCATAAATTTAGGCAATAAAGCAACAGTTATCGCAGAAACCCGGTTTCTGGTTCCTTGAACTAAGAAAGAGAACGACTGAAGTCGTTACTACGAACTAAGAAAGAGAACGACTGAAGTCGTTACTACGAACAAACGAAGAGAACGACTGAAGTCGTTACTACGAACATAAGATAAGAGAACGCCTGAAGGCGTTACTACGAACTAAGAAAGAGAACGACTGAAGTCGTTACTACGAACATAAGATAAGAGAACGACTGAAGTCGTTACTACGAACTAAGAAAGAGAACGACTGAAGTCGTTACTACGAACATAAGAGAAGAGAACGCCTGAAGGCGTTACTACGAACTGGGGAAGATTAATCTTTGTCTCGGCGATCGAAGATGGTGGATTTTCCGGGGACCATTAACTGTACGGGATAGAGGAAAACTTTTCCTTGCATGACGGCAGCAATGCGTCTGGCATCGGTTTCTCGGTAGGGAACGGTTCTACAATATAAGTCCATGTCTCGATAGACTGCCGGTTTTAAGTTCTTGTCAGCATCGACTTGTTTATGTTGATAGGTTTCATCGATTTCTGCTTTACCATATCCCCAGTGTAAATGTTCGGTGAGGATATCCGGAATATAATGCAATCTGCCGACTCGTTTGGCAATTTCCCAAATCCACATATCATCATAAAGGCATTCAAATAATCCCGTGGTAAAATAGCCCAAGGTTTGACACCATTTGCGGGAGACGATGGGGAAGGTACAGAGTTTTTCTTGCCAATGTCCTTCGTTGAACCACATACAAAAGATTTCATCGGGATATTTCTGGGTTTCGATGTCGAGGCGATCGTCCCATCCGAAGTCGTTGTAGGTTTGGTCATCGGCTGCCATAATTAGGAGGTTACCTTGGCAGCGACTGGCGAGTTCGTTCCATGCTTTGGAAATCCCGATCGCCTCTCCTAATAAAAACCCACAGCGGCGAAAGCGGTCCAATTCCGGTTTATGGGTTTTAAACTGTTCCAAATACTCCGATTGTTTGCTGTCGTCATCATCCACATAAAACAGCAGTTCGACTCGCTGGGGTTGAGATGCTGTGTTTAATACGCTCAAAGCTAGTCGTAATGCCTGTTCCGGACGGCCTCTTGTGGGACAAAGGAGGGAGATAGTTTGCTGCTGGGTTGACATGGGTTCAGGTAATTTTCGATGAAACATTCCTGATCGAAAATACTACAGGACTTACCCATATTTTGAAAACTCACCCTAAATGTAGAGGCGATTCGGGAATCGCCTCTACATTTAGAGGTAAGGCGTATGTTCTATCGTATATGAGTTGGAGTTTAGTCCGGGTTAAAGGAAGAATTGCCACAAAAGGCAACAGTGCCACCGAAATCAAGGTAAGATACCGTCTGAGGATGTCAAAAGGGACAAGCAATTGTGACTGAAACAGGGGGAATTGTCTATTTGGTGGGTGCAGGTCCTGGGGATGCTGCCTATTTAACGATGCGATCACGGCAATTGTTGGCAGAAGCGGAGGCGATCGTGTATGATGCCCTGATTGATGAGTCTTTGTTGCAATTGGCACCTGCGGGTTGTCAGCGGATCCATGTCGGCAAACGCGGTGGAGAACCGAGTTGGCAACAGGGGGATATCGATCGCCTCCTGGTGGCGCAATGTCAGCAAGGCAAGCGGGTGGTTCGCCTGAAAAGTGGAGACCCTTTTATTTTCGGACGCTGTACGGAGGAAATCCAGGCGTTGAAGGCGGCAAGATGTGCTTATGAAGTCATCCCCGGCATTTCTTCGGCGTTAGCGGGACCGTTACTGGCGGGAATTCCCCTGACGGATCCGGTGATGAGTCACTCGTTTACGGTGGTGACGGGACATGATTGCGATCGCCTCGACTGGGAAACCCTGGCGCAAACCCCCACCCTGGTGATTTTAATGGGGACAAGGCAACTGGATGAAATCCTCCGGCAGTTGCTGCAACATGGCAAATCTGCGCAAACTCCCATCGCGATTATTCGCGCTTGTGGCACCCCTCGCCAGGTGGTTTGGACAGGGACCTTTGCCGATATCCGCGATCGCACCCGAGGGGAATCTCTCTCCCCTGCGGTGATGGTGATTGGCGAAGTGGTCAAATTACGCGACTATCTGCTTCCCGACTCCCCCTCTCGTCGTCCACTTTCTCCTGATTCTGCTGACTCTGTTTCCATGTCTAACTATTCCTCTCACGCTGTAAATTCTTCCTTTAATTCTGCCTCGGGTTTAACGGGAAAAACCGTTCTCGTCACGCGATCGGCAGGACAATCGAGTACCTTTACCGAAATGCTCACCGATGCGGGTGCCAAGGTGATTGAAATGCCAGCGTTGGAAATTCGTCCTCCTTCTAGTTGGGAGTCTCTGGATGATGCGATCGCCCGAATTTCAGAGTTTGACTGGTTAATTCTCACCTCTGCCAATGCCGTGGATTACTTCTGCGATCGCCTCCTTGCCAAGGGAAAAGATACCCGCATCCTGGCGGGAGTTAAAATTGCAGTGGTTGGCAAAAAAACTGCTGCCACCTTACAACAGCGGAGTTTGACAGCAGATTATATTCCCCCAGATTTTGTGGCGGATTCCCTGGTGGAACAATTTCCCGAAGATGTATCGGGACAAAAAATATTGTTTCCTCGGGTGGAAACTGGGGGACGAGAGGTTTTGGTGGCGGAATTTACCGCACAAGGTGCGATTGTGGAAGAAGTTGCTGCTTATGAGTCCGGTTGTCCCGATGCGATCGCGCCGGAAGCATGGAAAGCACTGCAACAACGCATTGATATCGTCACCTTTGCCAGTTCCAAAACCGTGCGAAACTTTTGCCAGTTACTTGATGGCAAGTCCCAGAGTGGCGATCAACCTTGGCAAAGCTTATTAAACAACGTGCGAATTGCTTCAATTGGTCCGCAAACGTCAAAAACCTGTTATGAATTACTCGGAAGAGTTGATGTGGAAGCTGATGAATATACTCTCGACGGCTTGCTAGAAGCCTTACTGTCTACGAACGGGTGAGGGGATTTATTGACCCTCTCTACACAAAAAGCCGGTTTCACAGAAACCGGACTTGAGAAATAAAATTGATCTCAGGTCTTGTTTTAACTTAACACCCTAAACCAACCTCGTCTCACGCTGTGCAGTAAGCGTTTGATCATCCGTCTCTCTTCTTGAGAGAGGTTGGACTCGGGTAATGCATTTAAGAGTACCCAGTCGTGGAAACTAATTTGCTGAGAGAGAGAAGCATTGATGAACATATCGCGAACCGTTGCTGTAACTTGCATAATCTTTTACCTGAACTCTATGCTTACTATTCTGTCGCTCATCTTTGGAAAAATCATCGGTGGAATCGCTCGATCTAACTCCGTAAAATTACGGAACTTTCTCTGTACGTGAAATTACGGAGATTGAGCCGGGTTGGTGCCGGTACGTTTCCTTAGAGACTGTCGCCCTAATTGTAATCTCAGGCTTGGTCTGATTTTAGGCTAGAGACTGTGCTTGGAATCCTTTGGATTGGAGTGATGGAGGATTAGGCATCATGGCTCTATTAAATTGTATCCTATCTTTCAAAAGAGTTCAAGCTCAACCCCAAAAAATTTTTTCAGGGAGGCCCCAGCCCCCACCCTCGAATAGACCTCCGACTCTCTTGCCTTGCGCCCCGGGCGATCGGATAATAGAAATCGTCACTGGAGCAGCCGAATCATACCAGAAAATCCTTATCGGGTCAAGTCCCGGTTGTAGTTCTATTCCATAGCGCTGTTTAGGGAGGTGAGGGACCTAACATCGAGCGATCGGGACCACCCACGCCAGACTCAATAACACTTGGAGTCCTGAACCCTCACACAAAACGCGCTTAACCCTAACCGTTTTCAGAAAACTATCCTCCATCTATGAAGAAAATTTTAACCCTCATTTCCGTCACCTTACTGCTGCAAAGCATGATGATCCCCGTCCAAGCACAACAACCGATTAATCCTATTCAAGAGGTTCTTGAATCCGGGTTAATGACTCAATATCCTGACGGACAATTTCATCCCGAACGCGGAGTTGTTCGCGCCGAACTCGCCTCGATTCTCGTCAAAACCTTTCAATTGGACCAACGTAATACAGTCACCAATCAAAATCAACCCATTCCCGATGTTTCGCCCTCCCATTGGGCCTATAAAGACATTGAAATCGCCATGGAAACTGGAATTATGAAAGGCGATTTAACCGGCAGATTCCATCCCAATCAACCCGTAACTCGCGCCGAAGGATTTGCAATTTTTGCCCAGGCTTTTGGGGTTTTAATGATTAATGATGCTGATGTTAATCGGATTTTAACCTCCTATCGAGATGGCTATCAAACCCCAGATTGGGCCAAACAAGCCCTAGCCACTGCTATCTTTGAGGAGTTAGTGAATATTGGCAACAATAACGCTCTCAATCCCTTACAACCGATGACTCGTGCAGATATGGCTTATGCCTTAAGTCAATATTTAGCAAAACAAAACAATCCCGGCACTATCCCCGACATCCCGAACTAATCATTCCCCAAGTTCGTAGTAACGACTTCAGTCGTTCTCTTCTTTTGTTCGTAGTAACGACTTCAGTCGTTCTCTTCATGTTCGTAGTAACGACTTCAGTCGTTCTCTTCATGTTCGTAGTAACGACTTCAGTCGTTCTCTTCATGTTCGTAGTAACGACTTCAGTCGTTCTCTTCATGTTCGTAGTAACGACTTCAGTCGTTCTCTTCATGTTCGTAGTAACGACTTCAGTCGTTCTCTTCATGTTCGTAGTAACGACTTCAGTCGTTCTCTTCATGTTCGTAGTAACGACTTCAGTCGTTCTCTTCAT
>JAABSJ010000281.1 GCA_011390515.1 Oscillatoria sp. | reverse complement strand
AATAGACATGATTTAAAAAAATAAGGCGTTCTCTTCCATTTTACATCATAGAGAACGCCTTTCCTTTTCTCGATTGCCCTTTAGAATGAAACAGCCCTACCCCTTGGGAAGGGGGACGGGAGGGGGAATAAATGTTGATCTCACGGGGGGTTTAAGTTTTTGGAGAACGTTTGCGGTTCATAAAAATATCAAGATTTAGAGGAAATAGTTGATGATTGTCTGGCTCGACTTAAGCTTTAGCGGCCTTGATGTTAAACAATCGCATGGCGTTGAGAGTCACCAAGAGGGAAGACCCCATATCTTCTAAGACCGCCATTGGCAGTCCAATGAGCCCCAAGGTTCCCAGGAGAATAAACGTTCCGTTGAGAACTAAAGCAATGACAATACTTTGCTGAATCACTGACATCGTGCGGCGACTGAGTTGGATGGCATAAGCCAAACGTCTGAGGTCATTCCCGACCAGCACCACATCAGCAGCTTCAAGAGCAACGTCGATGTTACCGACTGCAAAACTGACATCTGAGGCAGCCAGAGCGGGAGTATCATTAATGCCGTCCCCAACCATGCCTACCGTTCCTTGGTGGCGAAGGTTGTAAATTGCCTGAAGTTTATCTTCAGGAAGTAACTCAGCTTGATAGTCATCAATGCCAACCTGTTGAGCGATCTGAAAAGCAACGGAAGCGCGATCGCCGGTCAGCATCACCAATCGCTTCAAGCCAATTCGTTTCAACAATCGTACCGCTTCAATGGATTCCAAGCGCAGTCCATCTGCTAGGGCGATCGCTCCCATTAAGCCCTCTCGGGTTCCAACTAGCACGGGAGTATGACTACGAGATTCAATCTCAGCCAATAAGGATTCTGCTGCTGCGGACAGAGGAATTTCTAACTCCGCAAACAACCGGCGATTGCCCACAAAGTAAGTTGACTGTCCGAAATTTGCCCAAACTCCCTTACCGGGCATAGCTGTAAAGGCTTCTGGAGTCTCTAATTCTATTCCCTTTATTTTCGCTGCTGTGACGATCGCCTTTGCCAGGGGATGTTCCGATTGTTGTTCTAGGGAAGCCGCAATCAGCAACACTGTGGACGCCTCCATTTCTCCCAGGACATAAACCTGTTGTAAGATAGGCATTCCCTGAGTAATCGTGCCAGTTTTATCAAAGGCAAGGGTTGTTAGTTTTCCGGCTGTCTCTAGTGCATTTCCACCCTTGAATAACACACCATTTCGGGTTGCAGCCCCAATCGCACTAACCAGGGAAACGGGTGTAGCAATCACTAGAGCGCAGGGGCAGGAAATCACTAGCAATACCAGTGCTTTGTAGAACCACACAGTGAACGGTTGAGCCAACAATAATGGCGGTATAAACGCAATCCCTGCTGCCAAAGTCAGAACAATCGGCGTGTAAATGGCAGAAAAGCGATCGACCCACTGCTGGATTGGAGCGCGGCTTTCTTGGGCTTCCTCTACCAGATGAATGATGCGGGAGACTGTGGTATCTTGGGCCGTATGAGTGACCTGAACTTCCAAAAAGCCAGTCTGGTTCAGGGTGCCTGCAAAAACGCGATCGCCTTTCTCTTTGTCTTCTGGGATGGCTTCCCCCGTAATCGGAGATTGGTCAATGGCACTCATACCAGACACCACAATGCCATCTAGTGCGATGCGTTGCCCGGGTCGGATGGTGAGAATCTCGCTAACTTGAATCTTTTCAACAGGAACTAAAACCTCTTGCCCGTTCCGTTTAACGGTGGCGGTTGGTGGAGTCAAATCCATCAAGTCGCGAATGGCATTGCGGGTGCGACCGAGAGTGAAAGTCTGTAACGTTGTCCCCAAGGCAAACAAGAACATAATCAGTGCGCCTTGGAACCATAAATTTAAAATAGCCGAGCCAATAGCTGCAAGGGTCATGAGCAAATTCATGTCTGCTCGACGCAATTTCAAGGCAATCCATGCAGCTCGTGCGATCGGCACGAAAGCCACGAGCAAGCTAACGGCATAGAAGGCTTGGGCAATCCAACCGAGGGATAACAATCGTTCGGCAATCACTCCGAGCACTAAGCCAATGCCACTGAAAAGAACGATTTGTCCCCGTCGTGTCAAAAGCCAGAATTGCCAACCTGTCAAATCAGACTTGGGCGATCGCTGGCTAGGTGTCGGCTGACTCTGTGGCATAGCATCCGAGCCAGTATCCCCAACAGTTGTCAAGTCTTCGACTGTATAGCCTAAAGCGGTAACTCGATCTGCGATCGCCCTCTCGCTGACCTGAATCGGGTCATACGACACCTCCAACCGCCCAGTAGCAAAACTGACTAAAACTTCATGAATTCCTGCCGTCTTCTGTAGGCTGGCTTCAATGGTTTTAGCGCAACTGCCGCAATCCATTCCACCAACATGGGCCATCAATTTTTGAGTAGAGGTCTTTTTCTGCGCTTGCTCAACGGTATAGCCCAGATCAGTCACACCCTTGATGATGTCGGCTTCACCGACTTGTTGGGGGTGATAGGATACGGTTAATCGTTCCGATGCAAAGCTGACGGAGACCTCAGTGACTCCAGCCAACTGCTGCAAATTCGCTTCAATGGTTTTGGCACATCCCCCACAATCCATCCCTGTGACCTGGGTTTGAAGCGTTTGAGCTGGATGGGATGGAGCGATATCAAGGGTGTAACCCAGAGCCGTGAGGCGATCGCGAATCACCCGTTCCTCGACTTGGGATGGGTCATAAGAGAGGGTCAGCTTTCCACTGGCAAAGTTGACCGAAGCCTTTTCCACTCCAGGAAGATGCTCCAAATTCGCCTGAATGGTTTTGGCGCAGCTAGGGCAGTCCATCCCATTCACGATGGCTTGTAAAGTCCTGTTTGAGGGGGTTGTTGGGTTCATGCGACAATTGACTCTTCAGGAAAGGAATACGACCTGGACTATGATGCAGTTACTCAGAGCCGGATCGTCCAATACGGCTCGACCTATCCGGTTAACATATCAGCAATCACTGATATGTCTTCTTTAAAGATATCAGTTTTCGCTGATATGTCAAGTCACAAGCGTGTTGCCCCCTATCCATGATTGCTAAACCTCAAGTCACCAAAACTCAAGCTACCGATCTGAAGGTCAAACTGTTTCGGGGATTTTCTGACTCCTCGCGTTTGTCTATCCTCAATACTTTGCGAGAGGGACCGAAGAAGGTCAACGAAATTGTTAAAGCAACAGGACTCACCCAGTCTAATGTTTCTAATCATCTGAGTTGTCTACGCTGTTGCGACTTGGTTGTTCGCCAACAGCAGGGTCGTTTTGTGTACTACCAACTCAGCGATGTCCGAATCGCCCAGCTTCTCGACCTAGCTGATGAATTAATGGCTGATGTGGCTCTTGGCGTAGACTCTTGCGATCGTTATGACGTATCCATCGATGGAACATTGTAACAAAAAGGTGACAGTCGTCCTAAATATGTAATGAGTGGTTTAAGTTTTTGATAGAAATTAAGCAGTTTGATAAGAAAATCGGGTAAAAATAATCAGCGATTTTCGAGGCGGTTAATAAAAAATTTATCCTTTTCTAAAAAACCAGAAAATCATAGCGGAAATCCCTGGTTTTTTGTTCATCATTATAACGAATTCTTACATATTTAGGAGGACCATTTTTGGGAATGTGGGTGAGATTAGCGCCAGAGGAATAAGAGAGCAATTCCAACCAGAGAGACAACGGCACCGAGAATGGCGCGAATGCTGACGAATTCCCCCAGGGCGATCGCCAGGGGTAAGACAAAGACTGGACTGGTGGCGCTGAGGGTTTGGGCGATGCCTGCGGGAGCAAATTTTAGGGAAATCTGCTGCAACCAAATCCCGAGATAGGTGCTAAAAAAGGCAGTGACGAACACGATCGCCAAGAGACGTTGAGACCCTAATCCCGAGAGGACCTGGCGACCCTGTTTCCATAACATCCACAGCAGCAAGAGGGAGACTCCTGCCAACAAGCGGATCAAGGTACTCCATAACGGGTCGATCGCCGTTTGGGCGAGGGCAGCGCGCGAGAGAACCGCCCCCACTGCCTGAGCGAGGGCCGCCAATAATCCCAAGGTGACTCCAGGCAGCAGGGGGGTGGTGGTGTCGGTCCCGGAAACCCGTTCGGCAATCGTCCAAGCAACGCCAATAATCGTGATGATCATCCCACACCAGGCGATCAGGGTGAGTTGTTCCTTTAAAAAGAGGATGGCGAGTAAGGCAGTGAAGGGGGGTGCCAAGGTGTGAATTAAGAGAGTGCGCCTTGCACCGAGTTGATTGAGGGCAGCAAAAAACACTGTATCCCCAAAACTAATGCCGATTGCGCCACTGAGGACTAATAGGAACAGGGGGAGGGCGAACTGATCGAAGGTATTGAAGGGAGAGGAAAGCGGCGGAATGAAGGCGGGGGAATCCAGTGCAGGCAGCAGGAAGTCGCGCAGGAAGAGGGTGAGCAGCAGCAGGGCGATCGCCACGACTCCTTTACTTAAATTGAGCAGCATGGGCGGAATTTTTTGTCCGAGGTAACCGTAAACCACGGAGACGACTGCCCATAATAATGCCGCACTGATGGCGGCGAGTTCACCTTTAAATTCGGCGATCGCATTCATGCGGAACAACGGGTTAAATAAGGGTTCTATTTAGAGTATCAGGTTTAGGGAGTAATCGGGCGATGGCTGGGGTTTTTCGGGGTCCATTTATTAGCACTCTCAAGGCTAGAGTGCTAATAAATATTCAGGCGATCGCACCCTGGAGGAATAGATTTCTCAAATTCAATCTAAACTTTTAAAATAGAAGCAGATCTGGTAACATCGGTAACGATTTGCTCGCAAAAAACCTGGTATCAAAGAGATATTAAAACCAAAGTAGAAAGCGGGAGGATGTGGCGATGGAATACACCTTCGACATTTTAGGGGTTTCCCCAATTTTATATTTTTTTAACCAACAACAGGAGCAAGTCATCACCGATTCAGGAGTCGGAGTGGAATATCTCGCCACTCCGAAATGTACCCTGGATGCCTTTATTGATTCCGTCCAGACGGTTTCTCCCAATAAAGAGTGGGATTTAGATGGCGTGGTCCAAACGGTAATCAACTTTTGGATGCATAACCCGGATAAAATTGGCTATTGGAAAGGCCGCTTAGAAGATGCGGGAGAGCAAAATTTATTAGTAGCTCGCGTGGCGGATCTGGGTTCATTACGCGCTACATTTGAATCGATTCTCAACCATTAAGAAAGGATAAAGGCTGAAGTTCGTAGTAACGACTGAAGTCGTTCTCTAATGTTCGTATAGCGGTTCCCGGACTCATGAGGTACAGTAGCAACAATGAGCAAACCAATTGCGAATATCTTGTTGAGTGACTTGCCGCATTGCTTCGGTAATCCCAATAACTAAATCTTCATAGGTTCTCGCTTGAAATTTTTTGAGAATCTCTTTAACTTTAGACCAAAAATTTTCAATCGGAGAAAATTCGGGAGAATAAGGAGCAAGATAGATAAGCTTGGCCCCAGCTTCTTGGATAGCTTCTTCAACTATTTTACTTGTGTGAATGCTGGCATTGTCCATAACTACACAAGCATTTTTCCATAAATTAGGAATCAGTTGGGTTACAATAAAGGCTTCAAATGCAACTTGGTTTGTGGTCCCATATATGTTGGTTGAAGCTACGACTTTTTTGAGGGACAAAGCTGTCAACAAAGATACTCTTTTCCCTCTTTTTTGTGGCTTTGTACCTATAGCTCTTTGCCCTTTAATAGCTCGGGCTTTGGTTTTGATTAAGGCTAAGTCTACTCCGGATTCATCTATGAAAATCAAGTCCTCATAAGGAATGTCTCGAATTTTTTCCCAGAACTCTACTCGTTTTTTTTGAACTCTTTCTGTAAATTTTTCTTCGGCATGAAGAGTCTTTTTTTTAAAACTGTAGTCCAGCTTTTTAATAACTCTATCTAAAGTGGATGTACTGACTTTTATTCCAGTTTTTTCTTCAAGCAAATCACAAAGCTCTTGCAACGTAGCATCATTATTATTTTCAAGGATTTCTATCAAAATCACTATTTCTTGACTTCCGAGTTTAGGAGCAGTATTTCCCCCTTGAGGTTTAGGAGCCAAATCACCCGTTTCTTTAGATTGCTTGAGGATTTTTTGCACAAAACTTTTAGCAACCCCAAATCGGGCAGCTACTTTTCGCATTGATAATTTTTCTTCCTCATAGATTTGTACGATTTTTTGCCGAAAG
>JAABSJ010000280.1 GCA_011390515.1 Oscillatoria sp. | reverse complement strand
AGCTTCAACATTAAAACCAAAACTGATACGGTTCAAGGAATCAGTTACAAATATTGTCGGCTTATGCATAAATCCGATGGTTATGCTTATAGCTTTGGTCAAGTCTTAGAACAGGTGAAGTCTTCATGCATAAGTTAAGCCAGTTCAGACTCAATCACCTCCTAAACGATTTCCAGAATTTCAAGGTCAACAATTAAGTCTGTTTTAACTAAACGGAGGAAAGTAGTTTTATGCTGGCTGCTTTCCTCCCAACACTAAACATAAGTTATAGTGTGGGTCTCCAGCAACTATTTTCAGATGATGATTGACGATGAAGAACTTAGAATTACATTCAAAGTAGCCAGTGAAGAGCATTTGCAGAAACTCAACGAAGGGTTATTGCACCTAGAACAGCAGCCAGATGACTTGGGGCAACTCGAAGAATTGATGCGAGAAGCCCATAGTCTGAAAGGGGATGCGGGAATGTTGGGGGTGAAAGATATTGCCACCCTGGCACATCAGTGGGAACATCTGCTGGGAACCGTCAAGCGGAAAGAAAACCCCTTAACCCCAGAATTGTGCGATCGCCTTTATCATGGCTTAGATGCGATCGCCAAACTCGTTCAGGAATCCGTCACCGGCCAAGAGGCTGGAGTTAATACCTTTTACGTCCTCGCCTATTTGATGGGCGCGGCCTCGGAGACCAAGGAGAGTGAAACGAAAAGCGGAGCAAAAGAACCCCAGGTAAGCCAAAAGTCCCCACCCAGAGAACAGATCCCTCCTCAGCCGAGAGAAAGTCCCGAACAGACCTTAGACCCCGTAGAGACGGTCACGGAAACAGCCGCGACAGAAACCGACCAGGAAGGGGAGGAACACAGCGACCTCAACCAAGAGGAAGCCCCAGAGGAAGCCAGCCCCGAAACGCTAGAGGTTATCCCCCCGGTAGAAGTCGCCGCCAGTTCCCCCGCCAAAGTCAGCCCCACGGACAATGGACATAATTTGTCTCAAAAACCTCCCATTCAGGAGATTTCTCAACCCCTCGGCAGTAGCGCACCCCCCCCAGGAGGCGATCGGGGCCGAGATTCCGGCCTGGGTAAAACTCCAGTCCTGCCCGTCGTCCCTGTCACCCCCGCTCCAACCGGCAGCAGCAACTACCGGATCGATACCATTCGAGTCGAAACCCGCAATCTGGACAGTCTGATGACCCAAACCGGGGAACTCACCGTCAGCAAAATCCGGATCGCACATCGCCTCTCGGAAGTCGAAGAAATAGTCACCCTCTGGGAAGAATGGAGTCGAGATAGCTTTGTCAATCGCTTTGCCCTAGAAGAAGTCATGCGGGGCAACCGCAATGGCTCCTTAGACCGATTGCAAAGCTTTCATCATCGCACCGAAGACCGACTCGAACGCCTCGGCCAAATTGTCAACCGCCTCAGAAATTCAGTTTATGAAGATAACGCCCGCCTCGATACCATTGCCGATGAACTCGAAGAAGGCATCCGGACCCTGCGCCTGCTGCCCCTATCCACAATCTTTAACCTATTTCCTCGGATGGTGCGGGATTTAGCCAAACAAGAAGGCAAGCAAGTGGAACTGCTGATTGAAGGGGGAGACACCCGCGCCGACAAGCGGATTCTCGAAGAAATGAAAGACCCGTTGATGCATATCATCCGTAATGCGATCGACCACGGCATCGAAACCCCGGGCGATCGCCAACAAAAAGGCAAACCCCCCAAAGCCATCATTGTCCTCAAAGGCTACCAAACCGCCAACAATATCATCATCGAAATCTGCGATGATGGGCGCGGACTCGACCTAGAAAAAATCAAACAAACCGCCCTCAAACGGGGAATCTGCCGCGAAGAAGAACTCGCCGTCATGACCCCCCACCAAATCCATAGTCTAATTTTCACCCCGGGATTCTCCACCCGGACCTTTGTCACCGAGGTGTCTGGGCGGGGGGTGGGACTGGATGTGGTTCGCACCAACGTCGAACGGCTCAAAGGCAGTATTCACATTGAGTCTACCCCGGGAGTCGGCACTACCCTGCGCTTATCTCTGGGCACGACCCTGGCCACCGCTCATGTTCTCCTGGTCGAGGTGGAAGGCATTGCCTACGCCCTGCCGGTGGAGTTCGTGCAACTGGCTCGGTTGGTCCCCGAGAGCGATATTTTTGCCCTGGAAGGGCGGGAAACGATGATTTTAGAGGGGCAACCCGTTTCCGTGGTCAAACTTGCCGATTTGCTGGAACTGCCCCCCAGAGGTATTCTCAATTCCTCAAAAAGTATGAATACGTCCAGTCTGCCTTGCATTATTCTGCAAGTGGGGGAAGAACGCCTCGGTCTCCTGGTGGATGCCTTGGTGGATGAGCAAGATGTGGTCCTCAAACCCCAAAGCAAACTGCTCAAACGGGTGCGGAATGTCTCCGGAGCAACGATTTTGGGAACTGGGGAAGTCTGTATGGTGTTAAACCCTCATGACTTGCTCAAATCCGTGCGAAAGCCGGGGAAATCCATTGCCCCCTCGAAACCCCAGCCCGAGAGCGATCGCAAATTATTAGTGTTGCTCGTGGAAGACTCGATCGCCACCCGCACCCAAGAAAAACGCATTCTCGAAAATGCGGGATATGAGGTGGTTACCGCAGTGGATGGTGTTGATGGATACAATAAACTTAGAACTCGCGACTTTGATGCGGTGATCTCCGATGTCCAAATGCCCAATTTGGACGGTTTAGGGCTAGTCACCAAAATTCGTCAGCATAAGGAATATTCTGAATTGCCGATTATTCTGGTGACCTCCCTCGCCAGTGATGATGATAAACGCCGAGGTGCCGAAGCCGGGGCCAATTCCTACATTCCCAAAAGCAGTTTCAATCAACAGGTGTTATTAGAAACGCTCAAACGGCTGATTTAGACTCGCTATTGAGGGAGAAACAGGTCCCTAACTGAACTGGGTCGGGTGAGGGGTCCGAGGGTAAGCAGCAGCCAGAGTAAAGTATGAACAAAAAGCCGATTCGAGTTTTGTTGGTGGAGGATTCTCCCGTGGCGTTGATGATTTTTAAGCGCCTGTTGGGATCAACTCCGGAGATTGAAATTGTGGGAACAGCCGGGACTGGAATTGACGGGTTGGAGTTGATTCCCCAGGTTCATCCCCATGTGATTTGTACTGACCTCCATATGCCGAAAATGGACGGGTTGGAGTTTACCAAAGAGGTGATGGCAAAGTTCCCTTGTCCGATTTTGGTGATTAGTTCTTCGGTCCAAGCGGAGGATACGCACACCGTGTTTAATCTGCTTAAGGCAGGGGCGGTGGATGTGTTTCCCAAACCTCGTCAGGGGGTGATGGGGAATTTTGAGGCGATTCGTCACGAGTTGATTTCTAAGATTAAGGTGTTATCTGGGGTGACGGTGTTTACGTTGCATCGCCGGGGTGCAGGACATCGGGAGACTCTGCGCTCATCCCCCGGGGTTGTCCCTCCTAGAAATCCTGGAAAAATTCTCATCCCTGAACAGAAGCGGGTCGATCCGGTGGTTCAAAGGGTGAAAATTCCCCCTTCTTACACCCCGACTCCTCGTTATCCCTCTGCGCCTGCGAGTCCGGATGTGGCCGCTTCTTTTCGGGGGGTGAAAATTGTGGCGATCGGGGCTTCGACGGGAGGACCCCAAGCGTTACATACGATTTTGTCTCAACTGCCTCCGAAGTTTCCGGTGCCGGTGATTTGTGTGCAGCACATTAGTGAGGGGTTTTTGAAGGGGTTGGTGGATTGGTTGGGTTCGGAATGTCAGTTGCCGGTGAAAATTGCTCCGGCAGGAGAAAGACCCCAACCGGGAATTATTTATTTTCCCCCGGAACAAAAGCATTTAGAGTTTGACAATCAGGGTCGGTTTCTCTATTCCAGTATGGATCCAGTTTCGGGACATCGCCCTTCGGTGACGGTGATGTTTAATGCGGTGGCGAAGTTCTATCGCCGTGCTGCATTGGGCATTTTGCTGACGGGGATGGGTCGAGATGGGGCCGATGGGATGTTAGAACTGTTCAAGCAGGGGGGGATTACCATTGCCCAAAATGAGGGCAGTTGTGTGGTGTTTGGAATGCCCCGAGAGGCGATCGCCTTAAATGCGGCGCAGTATATTCTCCCGATTACGGAGATTGCTCCGATGCTCCTCCATCGCCTGATGAGCGATCGGCATTAATTGCCTCACTTTGTTTAGAGAGAATGATTTCACCCAAACAGGGAAACCGGATTTCTGAATCAATAGCTCGGGGGTTCCCCCTCTATTTTTCCAGAAATCCGGTTTGTGAGAATTAATCTTAAAGTGAGAATCCAGAAATGAGTCAGGGCCAGAAGATGACCCTAACCCATCCCTTGGGAGCAATTACGCAAAACTGAAGAAATCGTCAGCAGTAATCGTCGAGGCATTCACATTGTTCAGGATAGCCAGTAACTGATTATCCACCGTAATGAATGTTCCCACATCCCCTTGAGTAATGGCTAGGTTATCAACGGATAATCCCTGTGACAACCCGATCAGGTCAACCCCATCGGTAAAGTCCAGAATCAGATCCGTTCCTCCATTGTTGTGGAGAATAAAGCGATCGTTTCCGGCCCCACCGATTAGGGTATTCTCACCCAATCCGCCAATCAACCAATCCTCACCATTGCCACCGCACAGATAATCATTATCGCTCTCAGTTGAGGGAGTCTCACTGCCGTTGCCGCCATAAAGGGTATCATTCCCATCACCGCCGCACAAGATATCACTGCCGTTGTCGCCCCATAAAATGTCGTTGCCTTCATCCCCATGTAGCAGGTCATCATTTTGACCGCCCCGGAGCAAATCATCTCCGACGCCACCGGAGAGAGAATCATTTCCGACGTTCCCGTGAAGTTGATCATCTCCTTCACCGCCATAGATGAGATCATTCCCATCTAAATCAGCCAGGGACAAATCAGAAGTACCACCAAAAATGATGTCATTCCCTTTATCCCCTAACAACGTATCATTGCCCAGGTCGCCATACACAAAATCATTATCCTGTCCGGCATAGACCAAATCATCACCTTTTCCGGCATAGATAACATCATCCCCTGTAGAACCGGCAATAATATCGTTGCCCGTAGCTCCAAACAACAGGTCATTGCCACTATCGCCAACAATCAAGTCATCTCCACCGAAACCATAAATGACATCGTTCCCGCCAAACCCGGTCATGGCATCGCCAAAGTCACTCCCAATCAGGATATCATCACCCTCCGTGACTGGAATTGTGGGTGTCAATCCCAAATTCACCATTGGCGCAAGCGGCATCGGGGGACAGTTGCAGTCGATATCCGTTATCGGACTGGTCAGTTGTGGCTCTAGATCCGGTAAACCGGCTATAAAATTAGCAAAAGCAGTCGGTCCGGTCGGTCCGAGTGGGACAAAGAGCGCAGGGGGTTCGGGGGGTTCGGAAAGAACCCCCTGCGATACTCCGAGAGTAAAAGTATCTGCAACGGAAGTTGTCCCATCGTTCGCGGTGACAGTAATATTCAGGCTGCCCAGGTCGGCATCGGTGGGAGTCCCACTAAAGGTTCCGGTGAGCGGATCAAAGGTGACCCAGGCCGGTAATGGGTCGCCATTTTCTAGGGTGGCGGTAAAGGTCAGTTCATCCCCATCCGCATCGCTGAAGGTATTCGCAGGAAGGGTTAAGCTGAATGGTTCTCCGGAGGTGGCACTGTTATCCGGGAGGGGAGTTCCCACCACTGGGGGAGTATTAGGTACTTCACCCACGGTGAGAGTAAAGGTATCCGCAACGAAAGCTGTTCCATCGTTCGCAGTGACTTTAATATTCAGGCTGCCCAGGTCGCTATCGGTGGGAGTCCCACTAAAGTTTCTGGTGGCTGGATTAAAAGTGAGCCAAGCTGGTAAGGGGCCGCCATTTTCTAAGGTGGCGGTAAAGGTCAGTGGATCCCCATCGGGGTCCCTGAAGGTATTCGCCGGAAGGGTTAAGCTGAATGGTTCTCCGGCGGTGGCACTGTTATCCGGGATGGGAGTTCCCACCACTGGGGGAGTATTAGATACTTCACCCACGGTGAGAGTAAAGGTATCCGCAACGAAAGCTGTCCCATCAGAAGCGGTGACTTTAATATTCAGGCTGCCCAGGTCGCCATCGGTGGGAGTCCCACTAAAGGTTCCGGTGGCTGGATTAAAAGAGAGCCAAGCTGGTAATGGGTCGCCATTTTCTAAGGTGGCGGTAAACGTCAGTTGATC
>JAABSJ010000279.1 GCA_011390515.1 Oscillatoria sp. | reverse complement strand
TGGTCCTTGGGCCTTGATGAAAAAGCAATTGTAGGGTGGGCACTGCCCACCTTCCTGACGGTGGGCAGTGCCCACCCTACAATTGCTTGGTCCTTGGTCCTCAATAACAGATGACAATTGACAAATGACCAAGGACAAACAAATTTATGGGTCGCCCGGGATTCGAACCCGGAACTAGTCGGTTAAAAGCCGAATACTCTACCGTTGAGTTAGCGACCCGCGTGCTTTCTTTTTCAGCACCTTAGCTACATTAACACAGGCTGTTTAAAAAAAGCAAGGGGTTTTTTAAAAAAAATCTACGGTGAGGCGAACTTGGGTTTCCCACTTGTCTCCGGGTTGCAGATTCATCAGGTGTAGCCCGGTGTTGAGGGCGTTTCGGGGGGCGGTCCAGGGTTCGAGGCAGTAGAAGTCTTTGTCTTTGAGGGTCCAAAAGACGACGTTGGAATAACTGGCCTTAAACAGTAACCGGACTTGCAAGCGGCGACTGTGGTCGATCGCCGTGGCAGCGAGTCCGGTAATTTTGGTAAAGGCGGCATCGATTTCGTCTACGTTGAGGTCGAATCTGCCGGTGAAGGGATGTTGGGTCTGGGTTATTTGGTTGCGGTATTGGACTGCGGGAATTTTAAATTGGAGTTTGGACTTATCCGGGGCCCAAAAATAAGGATGGAGTCCGGTAGAAAAGGGCATAGGCCGATCGCCGGTGTTGGTGTAGCGTTGGTCAATTTCCAGGCTATTGCCTTTGAGCTTGTAGGTAAAGGCCAGTTCAAAGTCAAACGGATAAACGGCACGGGTGCGATCGCTACTATTGAGAATCAGAGTCATGCTGGCCAGGTCCTTGGTCACCCCCTCGGTGACTTCCCAAGGTAAATCCCGGGCAAACCCATGTTGTTTGAGATTGTACTCTTTGCCTTGATAGCTGTAAGTGTTATTCGGCAAGTTGCCACATATCGGAAACAAAATGGGAATGCCGCCACGGACGCTCAAATCCGGGTTGGCAAAACGTTCAGCATCCAGATAGAGGAGGTCATGACCTTGAACTTGCCAACGGGTGATGATGCCACCCCGTTCGGGAACGACTTCGACCCGGGATTGTGCGAGTTGGTCGGAGAGGATGTAGGTCTTATATTGTTCTTCTTTCACGGCGATCGCAAACACTGTTTATCCTTTGTCCTTGAGTCGAATGAGCGGGGGCGGCAATTATGTCAGTCTTTACGGTTGTAACTTTACGGCGATCGGATAGTCAAGGGGAACTGGCCACGGGGTTGATTGAGAACCCTCCCCTCCGACCCTTGTTCCCCTGGGGCGATCGCCGTTGTACTAGCTAGAAACCAAGCTCTTAGGGAACTGCGGCAGTTTAATTTTCTTATTCCGACCGGCTACGCCGATCGCACCCCCTGCCGCTGCCGCTGCCAGGGCCATGCCCACAGCCCGAGAGGTCCCATTGGATTGAGGTGGGGATGCAGGTTCAGCCTCGCCCAATTTATCAGCTTCTCCAAAAGAAAGAGGCTCACCCAAATCATTGGTAAAAGGGGAGGCATTAAACGCCTCATTTTGATCGCTGGGTAACTCTTCTTCAAGTGTCGGATTAGACTGAATCTCAGCCGGCTTTTGGGAGTCAAAAACGGTATTTCCCGAAGTCACCACCTGAGATTTGCGAGCATCCAGAATCATCGGAGAAGTCATCGGTTCTTCAAAAACCCCAGAGATCATATCGATGTGTTCGAGGATGCGATCGCCCCTTTCCCCTCTGACTACTTTGGGCTGATACTTCCGGACCTCAACGGGTAAAAATTCCACCTTCATTTGTTCCTCTCGCAAGGACACTTTCAGGACAGCGGTATCGTAATCGCTGCGAGCATTCCCTCCAAAAATAAAATTCCCTAGAGAGTAAGCAATAGGCCGTCCCTTATAAATTTCTGCCCCCTGCAACACATGAGGATGATGACCCACAATCACATCGGCTCCTTGGTCAATCGTAAAATAGGCCAATTCGCTCTGCCAAATTTCGGGATAATTGGCCAGTTCTACGCCCCAGTGAAAATTCACCACAATCCAGTCTACTTCATCCCGAACGGCCTGAATATCCTCAGCAATCCGCTGTTCCATGCCGTGATTGGTCCCCGGTACACCTTCGGCTGCGCCATGATAATCCGCCGCATAGTAACCAAAATAGGCGATTCGCTGCCCTTTGACATCAATAATTTTAGGACGGCGGGCTTCCGTCATCTCCATCCCGGCTCCGATCGCCTGAATCCCGGCTTTTTCTAAGGTTTTCAGGGTTTCCTGGAGTCCGGGACCCTGGTAGTCCATCGCGTGATTATTGGCCAGGTTGACAATATCAACGCCCCCAGAGGTGAGCACATCCACAGAGGAGGGGTCGGCTTTAAAATTAAAGGTTTTTTCTAGTTTTGTATCGGCGGTGGTCAAGGTGCCTTCCAGGTTGACCATTGCTATATCTGCCTCGCGGTATTCGGGCATTTGGTCAAAGGCCCAGGTATAATCACTCCCAATCAGGTCTTCAAACCCATGACCAAGGGTGACATCGCCGCTCATCATCAGGGTAACCGTCGGGTCATTGGGGTTCATGACATCGGTATGTTCAATCACAGGCACAGGTTCTAAGGCTGCTTGGACCACTTTGGGCCGTTCCTCAGCCCCGGTGACGGGATTGGAGGCAGTTTGGGGGGAAACAATGGGGTTGGGTTGGGATTGGTCCCGCAGTTGCAAATAGCCGATCGCGCTGCCCATGATAAAGGCACTGACGGAGACGCCTGCGACTAAAAATAATCTAAAAACTTTATAGTTGATCCAAGCTGCGGCGCGGGAAACCCCATCGAGCAGGCGCTGTAAATGTTGATTTCTGCGTTGCTGGTTGGCTGGGGTGACAATGCGGATGGACTGCTGCCACAATAAGTCAGAATTTCCCAGGGGGTTAGCACCTGTGGCGATGATGCGAACGCCATCAATGACTTCCGAGTTGAGCCGCCAGATTTGCTGACAGATAAATTTGTTTAAACCGGAACGCAGTTGCTGGTAGAAGTCCGGTTGCTGGTTTAATCCATTGATTTCCAGACGGATCGGCAGGCATCCTTTTTGGACGGGTTCGACCCGGGCATAAATGCCTTGGGGGGCCAGATATGAGTTAATCAGGTAGGCGATCGCCCGAAAATTTCCCGCCCGTGCTAAGTCGAGCATTGAGGGTTCGGCAAAGGTGCTGAAACTGGTCATCCTGTTCACTCCTAATTTCTTGCTGGCAAGTCTAAATTTTAAATCAGGGATATAGCGTTTCTCATGTCCATAAAGTTCAGCCCTCACCCCAAACCCCTCTCCCTTTGTGGGAGAGGGGCTTTGAAAAGGACATAATGAGTCCACCGAACCGCTATATCCCAGGGAAATTAATGTTTCGGGTTTATTTGGGGGTATTAATCCCTTTGGGAGGATTCTCCCTAGGTTTCCCGAATGGGTGGGAGTGTTGACGGCGTTCTGATTCAACCGCTACTCCCGGTGAGCTTGTTTAAATTTGTCCTTTAATTGGGGGAGGGATTGTTGTTTAACGAACAATTTCTCTCCCCTGATCCCATTGCTGTTGAGGTCTGAATGACCGAGGCGGATAGTCGGCCTCTTTTAAGTTAGTTTACTGTGAGAAACCGCTAGAATCAGACCGGCTTGGTGGATTAAATGGGCGATCACCCCGGTCTGGAAATTCCACCCTTCTGCCGCCTGCATTGTTCACTCAACTCTGTTTGCTCAGATTGTCCACGATTTTCCCTGATTTTTCTGAGTCATGCTCAAGACTACAACCGGGGAATTTCCCATAAGGGATTGGCTTGACGATTGTACCCCAAAACTTCTATTTTTTGAGTCTTTGACTTGACAAAATCCGCTTTGATATGCATTCGCTCACTTTTTGGGGGTTAAAGCGATCGCCCTAGGGGTTTAATGTGAGCCAAAGCTGGGAGAGGCGATCGCCTTGAGAACCCTTGAATCCTCTTTTAATCGATTACTCTGTCTTAAAACTGATAAGTCACGCCTACTTGCAAAACTGGGTAGAATCGGAAACGACTTAACTCATCTTCCAAGTTTTCCCGCTCTCGCTCAAGTGCACTGGCTAGAATGGGATTGGATGCGCCACCGGGGGCGGTTAACGACACATTGGGCGATCGCTGAAACATCACCCCGAGGTCCATAAAAAATCCCCATCGCTTTCCGAAGGCCACGGGATTACCCCAGCCGACCCCAATATAGGGTGCAAAGTCGGGAAAATCAACTTCTGCTTGTAACGTCCCCACTTGCGTCACATCAAAGCTGGTGCCGCCAATTTGGTAGGATGGGAGTCCTTCGTCATTGGTGGACGTTTGAGCGACTCCTGATGCCTGATTCCCGTTATAAACTAGACCCCCGGTGATCCGAAATCCCGAGTCTTCGTTGGGAAAATAATCGACAAAAGCCGGAATTGTCCGCAAATCTACATCGGTATCGTAAGTGATGTCGGTTTCTGTAAACTCACGGTTGAAGGATAAGCCACTAAATCCAATTCTTGCGTTTAAATTGGGGAAAATCCGACCCGTAACTTGAGCGCCAATCCCCGGGGTTCCCACATGACCCGAGACGGCAATCCCACTCCGTTCTTCCAGCAAGCGCAGGGTACGCGGTGGCAGGGGTGCCGGTTGTGCCGGGGGAACGGGACGCTGTGCCGGGGGAACGGGTTGAGTGGGGGGAACGGGTTGAGTGGGGGGAACGGGTTGAGTGGGGGGAAGAGGCGCGGGGGCCGGTGGGACCGGCGTCGTTCCAGGGACTTGTTGACAGCGAGAATTCAGAGGAAACAACCGACACAGGGTTTCTAAATCGGTATCTTGCGCTTGTAGGGGTTGGGAGAGACTGGCATCGATCGCCAAAGTGGTTAAAATACCAACCACGCCATAAAAAATTTTTATAGAGAGTCCAATGTTTTGAGCCATGAGCTTTTGTATTCGGCTGGTGTTGGGCTGTTTGCGTTTGCCCTCGCATCATATCCCATCCCACTGATGCCGGGGTAATGATTTTGTCTGGGGCTTGGGCGATCGCCCCTGTGCCCAGGATTCCCCTGGGTGCTTTGCCTTTGCCATCCCTTATCTCTATACTGTTTAAAATACCTGTTTATAGCCTTTCTCCTGTCCATAAGGTACAGCCCTCACCCCAAACCCCTCTCCCAGAACGGGAGAGGGGCTTTGAAAAGTACATAATCAGTCCGGGAACCGCTATAAACTTTTGATAACTTTTTTTAAGGATTATTAACCGCGATTGGATGCGGCGATCGCTCCTGAACCCCCCACTCCATCCCCATCTTGAGGCAAAACCATGACCGTTCGTAAAGACACAATTTTTGAGCAGTTTTTAGCACCCGTCGTCTGGCTATTCGTCGATGAACAGGCGATGCAGCAGTTGAGTCGTAGCATCGACTGGGAAACCGAGAGCGATCGCCTTAGACGGCCAGATTTGGAATACCCCGACTATTACATCACTCAAAATTTTCACGGCATTGAAGGCGGTTACCTCAATCGGGGTGCAGCCGTCAGTTATGACCCGATTACCCAATATGCCCTTCCTCCCCATGAAGGTTGGATCCGTCAAGGGTTAATTGATGCCATTCGCACCCATCCGCGCCGAATTCTGGACATTGGTTGTGGCACGGGTTCCACGACGATCCGGCTCAAGCAAGCCTTTCCCGATGCTGAAGTGATCGGTTTGGATTTATCCCCCTATATGCTGGTGATGGCGGAATACAAGGCTAAACAAGCGGGTTTAGAGATTCAGTGGGTGCATGGCCCTGGGGAACAGACGGGATTTGCTCCGAATTCTTTCGATCTGGTGACGGCTTCGTTATTATTCCATGAGACTCCCACAGAAATCGCCCAGGCGATCGCTCAAGAAAGTTTCCGACTCCTGCAACCTGGGGGACAGTTTCTAATTTTGGATGGCAATCAAAAAACCCTACGCCAGACCCCGTGGCTTACCCAAATTTTTGAAGAACCTTATATTCAGGAGTACGCCAGTGGCAGTGTGGATGCCTGGATGGGTGCGGCAGGATTTGGTGCGGTACAGACAACCGAAGTCTGGTTACTCAATCAGGTAACCAGCGGGATCAAACCTTTGCCTCAATCCCCGGTGGCGTCAACGAGTTGGACGGCAGAAGAGGAGTCCTGGGTTGGGGCTCCCAGCTACTAAGGAGAGAGGGACCATGAGTTTAAAAGCGATTTTATTTGATTTCAATGGGGTCATTATTAATGATGAGTCGATTCACGAGGCGTTAATCAATGAGTTGCTGCTGGCGGAGAACTTGCGCCCGAAAAAGG
>JAABSJ010000278.1 GCA_011390515.1 Oscillatoria sp. | reverse complement strand
TTACTCTGCGGGACGATCGCATTCGCCTGAGTACGGAAGCCGAACTCACCCGGTTAATCGAGGACCTCAATCTGTATTTAGAACAGGTGGGTTAAGGGCGATCGGTGCAGACCCTCAGCAATGAGACGGGACTGTCCTCCAGAGGATCCAGCAGGATTAACCCAACAACCTTATCTATATTAGGAATTAGGACTGACGCAACTTAAAGGTGCAGGACTTACACAGATTTGGAGAATCCACCCTAAATGTAGAGGCGATTCGCTTTCTCGCTTCTACATTTAGGGTTTAATGTTAAAGATTGCGGAAGTCCTGATCCCGTTGTTTCCCGAGCAAACCCCAGAGAATCATCAGAAAACTGTAAACTCTCATCCCGCCCCCGGATATTTAACCTGTTATTTTAAAAGGGAAGATGACTCAGCATATCCTGTTTTATAGTGATGATCATGGCTTGGGCGGTGTCGCCCAATACAATCACTCAATTTTATGTGGATTAGCCCACAAAGGTTATCACGTTAACAGCGTCCAAACCGAGAAAAATAATCCCTTAATTGAGCAACAAAAGCAATTAGGGATTAATCATTTCTGGCTCAGTTACGATACCCATAAAAATTTTGAATTAACCCTCCAGGAGACTGAGGAACCTGAAAAGATATTTTCTCGGGTTAAGCCCGATTTAATTATTTTTAGTGATTCTTGGCCTTTAGCTAACTTTGCGGCCAAAAAAGTAGCCACTCGCCTCGGCATCCCCTACATCGTCGTGGTTGGGTTCGTGGCTCCATATCCCGCAGCAACTTCTCCGGTATCTTTTGATGAACTAGAGGGTTTGTATCAAGCAGCAAAGACGGTGATAGCGGTGTCTCAGGAAAATTTGAGGGTGCTGCATGAATGTTTTCGACTGCCGAAAAACAAAGGGGAGGTGATTTATTATGGGAGACCGATTCAGTATTTTCAACCGCCATCGGCAGAGAATCGCGATCGCCTCCGGCAAGAGTTGCAAATTCCCTCTGAAGCTGTGGTTTGTTTTACCGCAGCGCGGTTAGATCAATTTAAGGGATGGAACTATCAGTTACAAGCGATCGCCCAGCTTAAACACAGCCCTCAGTGGGAAAATCTTTACTTTGTTTGGGCGGGTACAGGGGAACTAGAATCTCCAATTAAAACCGCATTAGCACAACTCCAGGTGACGGATCACGTCAAAGCGATCGGACGACGGTGGGATATTCCCGAGTTATTAGATATGGCTGATATTTTTGTATTGCCTTCGGAATATGAAGGAATGCCTTTAGCGGTGATGGAGGCAATGGCCAAAAGATTGCCCATCATCGCTTCAGCAGTGAGTGGAATTCCCGAAGAGTTGGGAAACACTGGAAAATTACTTCCCGATCCGAAAACCGATGCTCCCGGGACGGTGCAAGGGTTAGTAACCACCCTTCACCAGTGGGCTGAAAATCCCCAATTAAGGAAAGAAATAGGTCTCCAATGTTATCAAAGGGCTTGTGAACTATTTCGGGAAGACCGGATGATTGATGAAACTGTCCAAACCATTCAACGGGTATTCATGACTAAAAAAGATTATATTTCTCCGGGCTTAAAAACGGTTGATTTAGCGGCTTATTTTCCCAATAGAGTCGTGGGAAATACCGATGATTGTAGTTGGCCTTATCTGCGGCGAGAAATCCCCCATCACTGGTATGTAGACAAGCGGCAACCTGTGATTGGATTTTTAAATCCCGATGAAGCTCATATTTTATATAATAGTGCTCTGCAATTTCAGGGGAAGAAAGGGTTAGAAATTGGCTGTTGGTTGGGATGGTCTGCCTGTCATATTGCCACCGCTGGGGTGGAACTGGATGTGGTTGATCCGCTGCTGAGTCGTCCGGAAATTTATGAAAGTGTCACCCAGTGTTTGACGGCGGCAGGGGTGCGCGATCGCATCAATTTGGTTCCGGGATATAGTCCGCAGCAAGTGGAAGAACTCGGCGCGAAACAACAACAGAAATGGTCCTTAATTTTTATTGATGGCAATCACGAAGGAGAGGGCCCGCTTCAGGATGCGATCGCCTGCGAAAAATTAGCCGCAGACGATGCCTTAATCCTCTTTCATGATTTAGCCTCTCCCGATGTTGCCAAAGGATTAGACTATTTCAAACAAAAAGGATGGAACACCCTGGTTTATCAAACCATGCAAATCATGGCCGTGGCATGGCGTGGAAAAGTCCAGCCAGTTTACCACCAACCCGACCCCAAAATTAATTGGCCGTTACCCCCACATTTGCAAGGCTATGCCGTCAGTGGAATCACCACAGAAACAACAGAAAACCCAGAATTTCAAGAAATCTTAGCAGCAGTTCGTCCTTATACGCTGCTGAGTGAAGCGCGGTTATTCTCCCTTTATTCCCGAGCAAAACAGATTTGTCAAGCGGATATTCCAGGCAATTTTGTGGAATGCGGAGCCTACAAAGGGGGTTCAACGGCATTACTAGCGGCGGTGATTAAACGCTACAGTTCTCGGTCCCGATTGCTCTATGCTTTTGATACCTTTACGGGAATGCCCGACCCCACTGCGGTCGATCGCCATGATGGAATTCCCGCAAACCTCACGGGTTTAGGTGCAGGAACCCTACAAGCGCCTTTAGATGAAAATTTAAAGGTGATTTGTCGCATCCTTGGGGTGAGTGAGCTTGTGGTTCCCGTAGCGGGGCTGTTTGAACAGACGTTACCCGAATACGAGTCCACCATTGGGGCGATCGCCTTTCTCCATGCCGATGCAGACTGGTATGAGTCCACCCTGACTATTTTTAATACCCTCTATAATCGAGTGGTTCTCCAGGGAATGATTCAGATTGATGATTATGGGTTTTGGGAAGGATGTAAGCAAGCGATCGATGATTTTCAAACCGCACGAGGGATGACCTTTCCTTTGCAAACCATTGACGATACGGGGGTATGGTTTTGCAAGCAAGATGTCATGGAATTAGCGGCCCAACCTTTAAATCCTTTAGACCCGGAAAGTTGTTATCATCAACTCCCCGAACCCAAGAGAAAAGGGGCAGTCTCTTCGAGTCCACAAATCGAAGCGGAGATTGTTCAGCGACTCCAACAGTTAGGCATTCAAGTCGAGGACTATGACATTGATATTTCCGAGTATCAACGATACTTCCAATCTGGAAATTATTTACAAGAGTTCTCGGAATATTACGCTTTCAATCGCGTCGAAAAATCTCTTGAACATTATGTTGCAGCGAAACTGTTGCAACTGAGCGATCGCGATATTTATATTGATATCGGCAGCGAACATAGTCCAGTCCCGGAGATCTATCGCCGCCTGTTTGGACTACAGACTTATCGGCAAGACCTTTCATACCCACCGGGAATCAACGGCGATCGCATTGGTGGAAATGCCGCCCAGATGCCAGTTCCCGATAGTTTTGCCACCAAAATGGCCTTACATTGTGCCTTTGAGCATTTTGAAGGCGATGCCGATATGGGGTTCGTGCGTGAAGTCGCCCGGGTGCTCAAACCCGGAGGGGCTGTTTGCATTCTGCCCCTGTATTTAGCCAAAGACTATGCCATTCAAACCGATCCCGTGACCGCCATTTCCACCGGAGGGGTCAACTTTGAACCGGATGCGGTGATTTACTGTGCAAGCGGGTGGCAAAATCGACATGGACGATTTTATGATCCGGAACATTTAGTGCAGAGAATCTGCCAGAACTTAAACGGTCTGACTCTGAAAATTTACCGCATCAAAAATGCTCAAGCGGTTGATTCATCCTGTTATTTACGCTTTGCTGCTGTGTTAGAGAAACCCCTGGTTCAACCGGCTGTGAAGTTATCATCCTTTGCCCCTGAAACTCAGCGCGAGAGTCTGTCCAAATCCTCGGACAAAAAAGCCCTGATATTTTTCCCTCACAATCCCTATCCCCCTAAAACTGGCGCTCATCAACGCTGTATGGAAATGGTGAAGGCTCTCAAAGGGTTAGGGTATGAAATTACCTTATTCAGTTCGACCTTATTCTCAGATACGCCTTGGGATATGAAGAGTATCCAGGCGTTAGAGGAGAACATGGGGATTCAGGTCGAAGTGTATGCAGGAACCGAAGGCGATCGCAACTATAGCAACGCCATCAGCAACCGCAATCCGGGCCAATTTAATGCCGATTGCTATACCCCCCCCGGATTACGGGACCGATTTCGGGAGCGATTTCAGGCGCTCAATCCCCAAATTGTCCTAGTCAATTATTCCCTTTGGGGCAGCTTAGTCCAAGGGGATGAATTTAAGTCCGCAGTACGAATTCTCGATGCGATCGACTTATTTACCTTAAATCTACAAATGAGTCAGGCCCTCGGGGGTTATTTGCATCACAGTCCCCTCGTCCCCGAACAGATTGATGCCCAAGTCTTAAGGGAGGATTTTTACCGTCAACTCCAGCTTAAAGCCTTGCCCGAAGAGTATGCACTGTTTGATTTATATGACTATACCCTAGCCATTTCCTCCCAGGAAGCCGAAACCATTCAACAGAATACTCAACGGACTCAGGTTGAGTATGTTCCCATGACCTTCGAGACCGAAACCTTGCCGAATACTTATACCGGGTCTCCCTTGTTTGCCATTGGGAATAATCCCTTTAATGTCCAGGGTTATCTCTATTTTGCTGCGAAAGTTTTACCCATCGTGCGACAGCAAAGCCCCGATTTTATTTTAAAAGTCTTGGGAAAAGGCTGCCAAAATTTAGCCCCGGTCCCGGGCATCGATTTGCTGGGGTTTGTTGAGGAGCTTAAACCCCTATATACTGAAAGTCGGTTTGCGATTTGTCCCTTAATCGGGGGAACAGGTCAGCAAGTCAAAATTGTAGAAGCAATGGCCTATGGAGTCCCGGTGATTGCCCTGGAAAATGTGGCAAAAAGCTCACCCATAGAACATGGAGTCAATGGCTTCATTGCCAAAAATGCCGAAGAATTTGCCAACTACACCCTAGAATTGTGGCGCAATCCAGAACGATGTCGCGAGTTAGGACAAGCAGCAAAACAGACCATTGCTCATCAGTTTTCCCGGCCAATCTTAGCAGAACGTATGAAAGAAATTACTCATCGCTCTCCCGCCTTGCCTACGAAAAAAATCACCACAATCATTGATGGCGTCTTCTATCAAATCAACAACACCGGCATTGCTCGCGTTTGGATCTCCCTCTTGCAAGAATGGGTGAAAACGGGATTTGCCAAACAACTCTTATTCTTAGATCGCGCTGGCACAGCCCCGCGAATTCCGGGCATCAAATATCTCTGCATTCCCAGTTACGACTACAATAATACCGAGGCCGATCGCCGCTTGTTGCAGGAGATTTGTGATGAAGAAGGTGCGGATATCTTCATCTCCACTTATTACACCACCCCCCTCTCCACCCCATCGGTGTTCATGGCTTATGACATGATTCCAGAACGGTATCAAACCAATCTGAATTCCCCCATGTGGCGGGAAAAACATCACGGCATCCGTCAGGGTTCGGCTTATATTACCATTTCTGAACAAACCGCCCGGGATTTGGTTGACTTTTTCCCTGAAATTCCGCGCGATCGCGTCACCGTTGCCCCTTGCGGTATTCAGCCGGAATTTAGACCGACCACTCCGGCAGAAATTACCGCATTTAAAGCAAAATACCGCCTCTCAAAACCCTATTTCCTCTGGGTCGGTAGCCGTACCAATCTCAATCAGTACAAAAATGCCATCTTATTCTTCCAGGCATTTGCTCAACTCCCGAACCGCCAAGCATTCGACATCCTCTGTGTCGGTGGAGAAGCCCAATTAGAACCCGAATTTCAACCTTATGTCACCGATACAACCGTCCACCTGGTGAAATTGAGTGACTCAGAATTGCGACTGGCTTATTCCGGGGCCACCGCCCTAATTTATACCTCTAAATATGAAGGGTTTGGCTTGCCCGTCCTAGAAGCAATGGCTTGTGGATGCCCGGTGATTACTTGTCCTAATGGTGCGATTCCCGAAGTTGCCGGACAAGCGGTTATGTATGTCCAAGACAAGGATATTTCCGGTCTGGTTAATGCTATGCAGGAGATTCAAAAACCCGAAGTTCGCAATCCTTTAATCGCCGCCGGATTGCAACGCCCGGGCCAATTTTCCTGGGAAAAAATGGCAGAAATTGTCCGTTCGACCCTCGTGGCGACGGCACAAAACCCCCGGAAAGCGGCGATCGCCACTCCCGCTTCCCCCACCCCATCTCAGCCTGCTACTTTAACTCATCTCCAGCAAACCCGCCAACAACTGGCCCAGCAATGGTTAAATACCCCAGCAGAACAATTACAATCTGCCTATTTAGGTGAACTGGGAACCGCTCATAAA
>JAABSJ010000277.1 GCA_011390515.1 Oscillatoria sp. | reverse complement strand
AAACATTCCTTGTACAAATAGTGGATCGTTCATCATTGCAGTGTATTCTTGGAAGAGAGCGAGTTCTTGGTCCCAGGTCAACCCGGCGCGGTTCACGCGAAAGGCCGGTTCGATATCCACCAACTCGCCGGTGCATCCATCATAAATTTCTATGAAATCATCCGGGGTGAACCCATAGGTAGGCACTCCCTGGGGAAACAGTTCTTCAAACTCGTGATTTGGGACAGTGAGGTAAGCGTAATACATCAGCACCCTCCCAGGTGTACTGTATATGATAGTATCCGCGATCGCCGATACCTTTTATGACCTAGGAAATGCCAAAAAGTCAGGGAATCTTGACATTTGGCTCCTGGGACGGCGATCGCTGATGACTTTTTATTACTTTTCCTGACCTAGGAAATCCGGACAGAAAAAAAATTTTTCCAACTCCTCCGGGAGATTCTAGGATTGGTCCTTGGTCCTTGGTCAAGTGACAAATGACAATTGACAATTGACAATTACTCATTCGTTACCCTTTACCCCCTTTCCTGAAATTCTGAAACATTTGGGGTCTTTGTGTCCCGACCCCTACCCGCTGTGGGCCCTAGACTACCGCAGCAACCTGATATAATACAAATTAATAGTTATTACCCCGGAGAGTCCCTTTCTCTTTATTAAAACTTTAAGATTTATGCAGGAAACTCCTATCAATTTTGAAGAAGCATTCAAAATAGCCGATCAAGTAATTTTTGCCAAGACGGGAAAGCATATCACCGATATCGAGATGATGATTTTTCGGGGTGCTTGGCAAGATAAAACTTACGAAGAAATTGCGGAAAATACGGAATATGCCGCCAACTATTTACACCGGATGGTTGGCAAAGATTTCTGGCAACGCTTATCGGATTCATTAGGGGAGAAAGTCAGTAAGAAAAATTTTAAAACCGCGTTAGAACGACATTGGAAAGCAACCTTAAACCATTCCCAAAGGGGAGTAGAGTCTTTGCTGAAAAGCGAGGGTTGGGTGACCCCAGAAACGCTCAAGGGACCCATTCTAGACTGTTCAGAAGGTTCGGTTCCCTTAGACTCGCGGTTTTATGTTCACCGTCCACCGATAGAAGCGCGATGTCAAGTGGCGATCGCGCAACCGGGGGCATTAATTCGGATTAAAGCGCCCCAACAAATGGGCAAAACCTCCCTCCTCGATCGCATCCTAGAAGTGGCCCGAACTGCCAACTATCACACCGTTACCTTAAGTTTTGACTTGGCTGATAGTACCGTATTTGCGGATCTGCGCACCTTCTTGCAGTGGTTTTGCGCCAGTGTCGGGCAATTATCCGGATTACCTAACCAATTATCGAACTATTGGGACGATATTTTTGGCTGTAATAATAACTGCACCGTTTATTTTGAGGAGTATATTTTATCTCAATTAGCCACCCCGTTAGTCTTAGCTTTAGACAAAGTTGATGTTGTATTTGAACATCCAGAAATTGCTAACGATTTTTGCCGATTATTGCGCGCCTGGTATGATATCGCCCGACGCAGCGATCGCCGGGGGGATATCTGGAAACAACTGCGATTAATTGTGGTGCATTCCACGGAAGTTTATAGCGCCTTGGACATCAATCATTCTCCCCTTGCCAACGTGGGCGCTGTCTTTCCCTTACCGGAATTTACAGCCTTACAGGTGCAGGATTTAGCCCAACGCTATGGCTTAAACTGGGATACCGAGGGAGAAGTTCAGCATTTGATGAGTGCGATCGGGGGACATCCCTATTTAATCCGAAAATCCCTAGATTTTTTATGTCGTCAACCCATGACCTTAGAGCAATTTTCCCAGATTGCCGCAACAGAAGCAGGGCCATTTAGTGACCATCTCCGCCAACATTTATGGAATCTCCAACATCATCCCGAATTAGCCTCCGCCTTTCGTGATGTAGTGATGGCAAATACACCCGTTAAAATTACTTCCGAACGGGCTTTTAAGTTATATAGTATGGGATTAGTTCAGTTACAGGATAATAATGTCACCCCGAGATTTGAGTTGTATCGCCAATATTTTTCGGTGCGTTTGGCGGTCAATTAATAATAGGTTGAGTGCATGATTAGGGGTAAAGCTATCCGAGTCATAAAATGCTGTTTGGCAATCGGAGGGAACCCCACCCTAACCCTCCCCTTGCCAAGGGGAGGGGACCGGAGGTGGAGTTAATAGTAAGGCAAATTATCAGGAACTTAGAAAACTTACTCTTGGCAATCGGAGGGAACCCCACCCTAACCCTCCCCTTGGCAAGGGGAGGGGACCGGAAAGGGAACCCCACCCTAGCCCTCCCCTTGGCAAGGGGAGGAGACCGGAAGTGGACTTAAATAGTAAGACAAATCATCTTAATCCCAATTCTAATTCCCCCCCTTAGCAAGGGGGGGCTAGGGGGGGTCCTCCCCATTTCATCCCAATTCTAATTCCCCCCCTTAGCAAGGTAGGGGGCAAAGCGGGTTCCTCCCCATTTCATCCCAATTTAAACTGGTAAATCAATCATGACAGACTCCTATATTTTCTCTGGAACTTTACCTGAAAATGCGCCGACTTATGTTAAAAGAAAGGCGGATTTTGATCTATATGAAGGCTTAAAATCAGGACAGTTTTGCTATGTATTGAATTCGCGACAAACGGGAAAATCTAGCTTGCGAGTGCAGGTGATGCGGCAGTTAAAACAAGCGGGGGTTGCCTGTAGTGTGATTGATATCTCGATGGACAATATCCAGCAGGGGACTTCCAATCAGTGGTATGCGAATATGCTGCGGAGTCTGACCCTGGATTTGCAGATTGAGGTGAATCTGGGGTCTTGGTGGCGCGATCGCGAGTGGTTATCTCCCCTGGGTCGATTTCGGGAGTTTATCGAAACCGTGGTGTTGGTGCAAATTCCGGGAACGATTGTGATTTTTATCGATGAAATTGATAGTATTCTGAGTTTAAATTTCCCCACCGATGATTTTTTTGCCTTTATTCGCGCTTGTTACAATCAACGGGCACATCATCCCCCTTACAATCGCTTGACATTCTGTTTGTTAGGAGTCGCGACCCCCTCGGATTTAATCGCCGACAAACAGCGCACTCCTTTTAATATTGGACAAGCTATTGCCTTACATGGGTTTACTTTAGCCGAAGCGAAACCGGCCTTACTTCCTGGATTGTCTCAGCAGTTTACTTATCCTGAAACTGTTTTATCAGAAATTTTAGATTGGACGCGGGGACAACCCTTTTTAACCCAGAAATTATGTAAATTGGTGGTGGATAAAGCCCATAATTCTCGACCAAATGTAGGGGTATTAGTTAAAACTTACCTGTTGGAGAATTGGGAATCCCAGGATGAACCCGACCATTTAAAAACGATTCGCGATCGCCTCCTTTGTGACGAAAAACGCACCCCGCGACGATTGGGACTCTATCAAAAGATTTTAACAGCGCATCCAGAAGGTTACCCAGCGGATAATAGTCCGGAACAAACCCAACTGCGCCTGTCGGGTTTAGTCGTCAAACACCAGGGCAATTTAACCGTATTTAACCGTATTTATCAACAGATTTTTAATGCTGACTGGATTGAAAACCAGTTGGCGAATTTGCGGCCCTATTCCGAGGCGATCGCCGCTTGGTGGGAGAGTGACGGAGAGGATTCCTCCCGGTTATTGCGGGGACAGGCGTTACAGGATGCCCTAAACTGGGCCGCTGATAAAAGTTTAAGCGATCGCGACTACCAGTTTCTCTCCGCCAGTCAAAACAGCGAGAAAAAATCCCTAGAATTAGCCAAAATCGAAACAGAAATAACCTTAGAAGCAGAACGAAAAGCCAAACAAATCTTAAATACTGCCTATAAAAAAGCCCAACGGGTCATCACATTCGGATTAGTCGGACTCTGTGCCGTTTCCCTCCTCTCCATCACCATTATTGCCTGGGCCAATTCGCAAAAAAGACAAGCTGAAATTGCTGAAATTAAAGCCCTGAATTCTGCATCTAAAATTCGCAACTCTTCCAACGAAAAACTCGAAGCGTTAGTCAATGCAATTCGGGCCGGTCGAAAATTACAATCTAATTGGGCAACTTCGGAATTAATGGCCCCGGCAGTGGTTAATTTAGAAACCATTCTCGCCAATCTTCAAGAACAGAATAGTTTAAATCAGCATAACGGATGGGTGTGGGATGTTGCTTGGTCTCCCAACGGAGAAACCCTCGCCACCGCCAGCGCTGATGGTACCGCAATTTTGTGGACAGCGCAAGGGGAATTATTGCAAACCTTAGAACATGGCGATCGCGTTTATGGACTGGGATTTTCCCCGGATGGACAAACTCTTGCCACAGCAACCGCTAACCACAGCGTCAAATTGTGGGGAATAAATGGCACTCTGCTTCATACCCTCAGCGGACATCAAGGAAGTGTTTTTGCTGTGAGTTTTAGTCCTCAAGGTCACTTACTGGTCACCGGCAGTACGGACAAAACTGCTAAAATTTGGCGCATTGAACCCAACTCCCCAACCCCACCCATCCTGCTGCAAACTATCACCGCCCATACGAAAGAAATTTCTGATATTAGTTTCTCTCCCGATGGGGAAATTCTCGCTACAGCGAGTTATGACAATCAAGTAAAACTCTGGAAAATTACCCCCACAGGAACCGCAGAATTATTAACAACCTTAACCGGACATCAAAGCGGGGTTTCTACGGTGAATTTTGCTCCCAATGGTCAAACTTTGGCAACCGCGAGTGGCGATGGGAGGGTGAAACTCTGGACTCGGGATGGAGAATTAATTAATGCTTTCAAAGCGCATGATAATGTGGTGACTCGGGTAATTTGGTCCCCCAATGGCAATCTGCTGGGGACGGCGAGTGAGGACCAGCGGGTTAAACTCTGGAGTGTCTATGACAGTACCCTGCTGAAGACTTTAACGGCCCATAGTGCTGCCGTTTGGGACATTGCCTGGTCCCCCGATGGCAAAACCTTGGCCTCCGCGAGTGGGGATAATACGACAATGTTATGGAATCCTGAAATTCGGTTAATTGAGGTGTTTCAGGGACATCAGGATTTGGTGAATATGGTGAGTTTTTCCCCCGATGGCGAGATTTTGGCCTCGGGGAGTCGGGATAACACGGTACAACTGTGGCAACAAAACGGGACCTTAGTGCAAACTCTGCGCGGACATAGCGATTGGGTCCAGGGGGTGGCCTTTTCTCCCGATGGAGAGGCGATCGCCTCGGCAAGTCGAGATCAAACGGTCAAACTTTGGGACCGCCAGGGAAAGGTTTTGCAGACCCTGCGGGGACATTCGGATTTAGTGCATAGTGTGAATTTTTCTCCCGAAGGCGATCGCCTGGTTTCTGGCAGTTGGGATGGGACTGTGAAAGTCTGGAATCGAAACGGCAGTCTTTTAGAAACTTTAACCGGCCATCAAGGACGAGTTTTTGAGGTCAAATTCAGTCCCAAAGGTAAGTTAATTGCTTCTACGAGTGCAGACAAAACGGTGAAATTGTGGGATAGCAATACTTTTAATTTAGCTGCTACCTTAGAGGGACATTTGGATGAAGTGAATAGTGTGAGTTTTTCTCCCGATGAAGCAGCGATCGCCACCGCCAGCGATGATAATACGGTTAAAATTTGGAGTCGTAATGGACAATTATTAAACACCCTAGAAGGACATCGGGATAAAGTGTTATGGGTGAGTTTTTCGTCCGATGGCAAAATTTTAGCCTCCGCCAGTGACGATCGCACAGTGAAAATTTGGAGTCGCCAGGGTCGCCTTTTAACCACCCTAGAGGGACATCAAAACCGGATTGCCGGGGGAAGTTTTAGTCCAGATGGTCAAATTTTAGCCTCCGCCAGTTGGGACCAAACGGTGAAACTATGGACGATTGCCGATATTTCCCGAGAGAGTTTAGACGGTGAGGGCGATCGGTCGAAGTTAGATAAACTCTTGACCCTCGCCTGCGATCGGTTACATGATTATGTCACGTACACTCTACAATCTTCCCTCTGTCAACCCGAATAAATTTATCTTTCAAAGTTCGTAGTAACGACTTCAGTCGTTCTCTTATCTTAGTTCGTAGTAACGACTTCAGTCGTTCTCTTTTCTCTTATCTTAGTTCGTAGTAACGACTTCAGTCGTTCTCTTTCTTCGTTCGTAGTAAGAATTGAATTAGAAGTAATTCTTGATCTACTTTTTTCTCTTAAAATTAACTCCCGGAAACGACTGAAGTCGTTACTACGAACTTAAGAAACGACTGAAGTCGTTACTACGAACTTAAGAAACGACTGAAGTTGTTACTACGAACTTAAGAAACGACTGAAGTCGTTACTACGAACTTAAGAAACGACTGAAGTCGTTACTACGAACTTAAGAAACGACTGAAGTTGTTACTACGAACA
>JAABSJ010000276.1 GCA_011390515.1 Oscillatoria sp. | reverse complement strand
TTATAGCCGACATCAAGGTGAATATTGCCAATCAAAAATACTACTTCTATCCCGATTTAGTCGTCACCTGTGATGAGCAGGATGACTTGAACGCTTATGCGGTGACCTCTCCAAAAGTCATCATCGAAGTGTTATCCGAATCCACCGAATCTTTTGACCGGGGTAAAAAGTTCCAATATTATCGAACTATTCCCAGTTTACAAGATTATATCCTCGTCAGTTCTCAGGAGTATGCAGTAGAAATATTTCACCGCATGGAAGGCGATCGCTGGATGTTAGAAACCTATCAAGGATTAGAGGCGATCGCCCGAATTGCCAGCCTTGACCTTGACCTCCCCCTCGCCGAAATCTACGCCACCGTAGACTTGACCCCCGTAGAAAATCCGGCCTCCTTAGAAGAGGAAAGAAAACCCGGTTTCTAGGACAACGGACTCCCCGTTCCTCTCGATTCATCAGTCAATTAACTGGGTTGCTGCGAACTGTGGTAAAATGGCATCGCTACAACAGGAATGTCACACGAAATCCGGTGGTCAAAGACCTACTTTAACCATGACAGCCCGTGCAGGAGAGCCTCCATCCTGTGACCCTCCAACCTTGAGGGTGTTTTTTTAAGCAGACCTACGAGTACCAGATTGGGTATAACCCAGCAATCGGAAACAGACAGAACAATGTCATCCTCCTCTAGTTCCTCCCCGACATTCCCCAACATTCCCGGCTATACCCTCCGCGAACAGTTGTACCTCGGTTCCCGGACCGTGACCTATCGCGGCCTACAGCAGCGAGATCAGCGGCCTGTCGTCATCAAACTCTTGCGGCAGGAACGTCCTAGCTTTGCCGAATTAATGCAGTTTCGCAATCAGTACGCGATCGCCAAAACCCTGGACCTTCCCGGCATCCTGCAGCCCCTGAGTTTAGAACCCACCGGAAACAGCTACGCCCTAATCATGGAAGACTGGGGGGGAGTCTCCTTAAAAGACTATAGCCAGGAACATCCCTTAGACCTAGCCCAAATCTTAGCGATCGCCATCCAGGTGGCCCAGATTCTCCATGACTTACACCAACAGCGCGTCATCCATAAAGACATCAAACCCGCCAACCTCCTGATTCATCCCCAGACTCAGCAAATCAAACTCATCGACTTTAGCATCGCCTCCCAACTGCCCAAAGAAGTTCAGGAAATCCAAACCCCCAACACCCTCCAAGGCACCCTCGCCTATCTCGCCCCGGAACAAACGGGCCGGATGAATCGGGGGATCGACTACCGGGCCGACTATTACGCCTTTGGGGTCACCCTCTACCAACTCCTCAGCGGCCAACTCCCCTTCCGCGCCGACGATCCCCTGGAGTTGATCCACAGTCATATCGCCAAGATACCCACCCCCCTGCATCAGGTGAATCCCAGCATTCCCGAACCCCTCGCCGCCCTGGTGGGGAAACTGATGGCTAAAAATGCCGAAGACCGCTATCAAAGCGCCCTCGGCATCAAATATGACCTAGAACAATGTTTAGCGCAATGGCAACAGCAAGGTGCGATCGCCCATTTGGAACTGGCGCAACGGGATGTGAGCGATCGCTTCCTGATCCCCGAAAAACTCTATGGCCGAGAGGCCCAAGTGCAAACCCTCCTCAACGCCTTTGAGCGCGTCACCGACGGCCCCTCAGAAATCATGCTCGTAGCGGGGTTTTCCGGTATCGGCAAAACCGCCGTGGTTCAGGAAGTTCACAAACC
This sequence comes from Oscillatoria sp., assembly GCA_011390515.1. Lineage (GTDB taxonomy): Bacteria > Cyanobacteriota > Cyanobacteriia > Cyanobacteriales > Laspinemataceae > Laspinema. The sequence goes on along the minus strand of JAABSJ010000276.1, from coordinate 4,737 downwards.
CATTCTGGAAAAACGGGGCTACTTCATCCAGGGTAAATTCGACCAATTTAAGCGTAACATCCCCTTAGATGCCCTGGTGCAAGCGGTGCAAGACCTGATTGAACAACTCCTTTGTGAACCGGATCAGCGCTTGCACCGATGGAACGCCACCATTTCCGCAGTTCTGGGAGACAACGGGCAAGTTCTGATCGAGGTCATTCCCGAACTGGAACAGATTATCGGTCCCCAACCCCCCGCCCCGGAACTCTCAGGAACCGCCGCTCAAAATCGCTTTAACCGCCTATTTCAGCAGTTCATCGAATGCTTTGCCGAACCAGAACATCCCCTGGTGATCTTCCTGGATGACCTCCAATGGGCCGATTCCGCCTCCATCCAACTGCTGAAATTACTGATCAAGGGACAAGGGTTTGTGCTGCTGTTGGGAGCCTATCGAGATAACGAAGTCTCACCGGGCCATCCCCTCCTCCTGGCCCTGGATGAACTGCAACAAGCTCACGTTCCGGTCAACACCATCCACCTCGGACCCCTCCAGTTCCAGGATATCAACCAGCTTGTGGCGGATACCCTCAACTGTTCCCCAGAATTGGCTCAAACCCTGGCAGAGTTTACGGCGCGCAAAACCCAAGGGAATCCCTTTTTCATTAGCCAGTTTCTGAAAACCTTACATCGGGATGGCTATATCACTTTTAACCCCCAACAGGTCCACTGGGACTGTGAGATTAGCAAAATTGGCACTCTCTCCCTCACCGAGGATGTGGTGGAATTTCTGGCAGAGCAATTGCAAAAACTCCCTCCCGCAAGCCAATCCGCCCTCAAATTAGCCGCCTGCATCGGCAACGAGTTTGATTTAGCCACCCTGAGCACCGTCTCCCAGCAAGCCCCCCGGGAGGTGGCGAGCGCCCTGTGGCCCGTCTTACAAGAGGGTCTAATTTTACCCACCACCGCCCTGTACCCATTCTTTGAGGATATCGAATCCTCTGGGTTCAGCCCGGATATCAATCCCAGCTATCGCTTCCTCCACGATCGCGTCCAACAAGCGGCCTATTTCCTGATCCCCGACGGCGACAAACCCGCCACCCATTGGCAAATTGGCCAACTCCTCCTCCAACGCGGCGATCGGCAAGCTCAAGGGGATAAACTCTTTGATATTGTCAATCAACTCAACGCCGGAACCGCCCTGATCACCACCCAGGACCAGCAGCAACAAGTGGCGGAACTGAACCTAGAGGCGGGACGCAAAGCCGTCGCCGCTGCGGCCTATAAAACTGCCGCTACCTACTTCCAAGCCGGAGTTGGCCAACTCCCTCCCCAATCTTGGGAACAGCTCTACGACCTCACTTTGAAGCTCTATCACAACGCCGTCGAGGTAGCTTACCTGAATGGGGAGTACCAGGGGATGGAACAGCTCGCCGAGGAGGCTTTAGCCCATGCTCGATGCTTCCTGGATCAGACTCCCATCCTGGACATCAAAATCCAAGCCTATATCGTTCAAAACCGCTTACCGGAGGCATTAGCTTTAGGGAAATACGTTTTAGCCCAGCTTGGCATTCATTTACCCGATCGCCCAACCCCCGATGATACAACCCTCGCTCTGGAGCGGGTTGAGACTCAGCTGGCCGATCGCCCGGTGCATCAGATTTTCGATTTGCCCGAGATGGAGAACCCCGAAAAACTGGCCGCCATGCGGATTTTAATTACCTTATTTTCAATTACCTTTGTCGCCTATCCCGGTCTATTGCCCCTGGTGATTTGTGAGCAAGTCAGCTTATCTCTAGAGTATGGCAATTCATTCGGGTCTGCTTTTGCCTATTCGTCTTATGGGTTAATTCTCTCAACTTTGGGTCAGTTTGCCCCGGCTTTTGAGTTCGGACAACTGGCGATGAAGTTCCTGGAAAAATTCAATGCCAAAAGCCTCAAAGCCAAAGTTTTAAACATGGTCTACGGCACGATTCTTCCTTGGCAACAGCCCTTGAGGGACTGTCTCCCGGCGTTGCAAGAAGGGTATCAGGCAGGGCTAGAAACCGGGGATTTTGAATATGGGGCCTATTGCATTTTACATGATCATGAATACGAGTATTTTTGTGGCAAAAATCTGATTAAATTAGGGGAAAAGCTCGCCCAATATAGTCAGGCAGTAGAGGAGATCAATCAACTCAATGCCCTGACCTATCACGAGATTTATCGTCAGGCGGTTTTGAACCTCCTGGACGCGCCGGATCAGCCTACGGAATTAGTGGGAGTCGCCTATAATGAACGGCAGTCGTTACCCCTGCATTATCAGGTGGACGATCGCTATGCCATCTATCAGGTGTATCTCCATAAACTGATTCTCAGCTACCTGTTGGGTGAGATTCAGCCAGGACGGGAATGGGCAGATTTAGCGAAACTTTATATTAATGGGGTTACAGGGCTTTATTTCAGTTCCGTCTTTTATTTCTATGATTCGTTGGTGCAGTTAGCGGACTATAGCCATCTGCCTAAAGAACAGCAACCGGGAATTTTAGAGAGAGTTCAGCAAAATCAGGAAAAACTGCAACGATGGGCCGAATCTGCCCCGGTGAACTTTCAGCATAAGTTCGAGTTAGTGGAAGCGGAACGGTATCGGGTGTTAGGAGAGAACATGGCGGCGATGGAGGCGTATGATCGGGCGATCGCCGGTGCGAAAGCAGCCCAGTATCACCAGGAAGAAGCCCTCGCCTGTGAACGCGCCGCCCTGTTTTATGGGGATTGGGGGAAAGATAAAATCGCTCAAGTATATCTCACTGATGCCTATTATGGCTATATCTATTGGGGCGCGAAGACCAAAGTGGCGGATTTGGAACGCCGTTATCCTCGCCTACTCGCGCCGATTCTCAATCCTGAGCGATCGCTGGGGTCGATGACGGATACGTTCTTCGCCACTCAGTCTATCACCCTCACTCAAACAGGGACAAGTCAATCCTCCAGTGCAGACAGTAGCACACTTTCCGCGAGTCTGGACCTAGCCAGCGTCTTGAAAGCCTCTCAAACCCTTTCCGGTGAGATGGATCTGAACTCACTTCTAGCTCGGCTGCTGGAGATTGTTCTTAAGACTGCGGGGGCGGATAAGGGGTTGCTGTTGATGCCCCAGGATAGCCAATGGTTTATAGAGGCGATCGCCACCCTGGAGGCAGCCCCCCGGGTAGAGTCGATTCCCCTCGCCCGTTATCCGGAGATTGCCGAAACCCTCGTCCATACCGTTCGCCGCACCCTCAAACCGATGGTGATTGCCGATGCGCGGGTGCATCCCCGGTTGAGGGGCGATCGCTATGTGAGGGAACAGCAACCGAAGAGTTTACTCGCCATTCCCATCGTGCAACAGGGAACCCTAATGGCTGTACTGTATTTGGAGAATCAGCAGACTATTGGCGCATTTACGGGCGATCGGGTGGAAACCTTACAGATTTTAGCAGCACAAGCGGCTATCTCCATCCAAAATGCTCGCCTCTATCAACAAGTTGCCGATTATTCCCATACCTTAGAAGCAGAAGTGGAACGCAAAACCCAAGCCCTCCGTCAAAAAGCCCTGGATTTAGAAGCCACTCTCACCCACTTGCAACAAACCCAAGCCCAACTGATTCAAAGTGAAAAAATGTCCGCCCTGGGTCAATTAGTCGGGGGCATTGCCCATGAAATCAACAATCCCATCAACTTTATTCATGGTAATCTGGCCCATGCCGCACAATATATCACTGATTTATTGCGCCTGATTGACTATTATCAACAGGAATATCCTCAAGAAAATGCCGGAGTGGAAGGGATTCTGGATGAGATTGAGTTGAGTTTTATCTCCCAAGACTATCAGAATTTATTTAACTCCATGAAAGCCGGGAGTGAGCGGATTAAAACCATTATCCTCAGTCTTCGTAACTTCTCCCGTCTGGATGAGTCGGATATCAAAACCGTGGATTTACATGAAGGACTAGAAAGCACCCTGATGATTTTACAAGGACGGTTAGCGGGAGACGCCAAAACTCCTCCAATTCAGGTGGTGAAGGAGTATGGAACCCTTCCGGTTGTATCCTGTTATGCCAGTCAAATCAATCAAGTGTTTTTAAGTCTGTTAAGTAATGCCATTGATGCCTTGCAGAATTTCCAAAAACCGGGCGCTCACCCGACCATTCGGATTAAAACCAAGTCGTTGGATTCTGATGCTATTGAGGTCACCATTTCCGATAATGGCAAGGGGATTGCCGAGGGGATTAAAGAGCATATTTTTGAACCCTTTTTCACGACAAAATCCGTGGGACAGGGAACGGGGTTAGGGCTATCGGTGAGTTATGCGATTATCTCCCGTCATGGCGGTTCTCTCACCTGTCAGTCGCAATTGGGAGTGGGGACGGATCTGATGATTCGGCTGCCGGTGTCTTAGGAAACTCCAAAAATATAATATCCAAAAAAGGAGCGCGACTGAAGGGTGGAGGCTCACAATACGAAGCCCTGTCAAGGTGGTAAATTGAATGACGAAAAATCGTTATTTTTTGTAGGGGCGTATTGCATACGCCCTCTTGGGCGCAAGCATTGCGCCCCTACAAATCAATACACCTGATTTCTTGTAGGGGCGTATTGCATACGCCCTCTTGGGCGCAAGCATTGCGCCCCTACAAATCAATACACCTGATTTCTTGTAGGGGCGTATTGCATACGCCCTCTTGGGCGCAAGCATTGCGCCCCTACAAATCAATACACCTGATTTCTTGTAGGGGCGTATTGCATACG
>JAABSJ010000275.1 GCA_011390515.1 Oscillatoria sp. | reverse complement strand
TTTTGTGGCGGTTTATCAAATATGAATGGCTCAATTTAGATGCTTATTCATGTTGGGGATCCCTCGTCAACTCCATTGAAACAATTCTCCAAGAATTTGGGAAAAACTATGTAATTAATTTTGGCTAGGTACTTAAATAAGAAAACCTCTATTTAAACCGTACTGGATGCCTCCCTCCCATGAGGTTGTTAAAAAACTTCTGACAGAGTTGAAGAGATGCTCAACTACATCTGCATATAAGGGATTCTTAATATAAGTGTCTTGATATCGGAACTCTCTATCCGTATTTTTTTGCTTACGCAAAACATAAATTTGATCAATTTTGTACTTCCGAAGATTGACTGAATCCGTTAACTTAAGCCATTCTGCAACCACGATGTACATTGCATTTGGATTTCGATACTTAAGTTGTTCTGATGCAGTCGATGCATCTTGAAGCATCGTCTTATCCAGATAGGTTTTGCATTCGATAGCCACAGCGGGAATATCCCATTTCTCCTTATTGTAAAAATTCTGCACCTGAACATATAAAAGTTGCATCAACCTGAACTCCTATGGCAAAATCATGGTCTTTTTTTTCCACCATTACATTTGGATTCCGGAGCATATCTATATAGCTATGCGCCCTAAAAAACACATCTTTAAAGGTATGTGATTTACCAATTAATGCAGTATCTGAAATTGACAAAACTAGATCTCTAAAAAGATAATACATAAACTCTTCGAGAACGGATGAATGTAAATTAGATCTAGAATCAAAAGTCTCCGCATAGTGTTGCTGATCGATAAAGTCCTTATATTCATTGAGAAGCTCTACACGCTGGGCGATGATTTGGGGATCCTGTTCAGATACTTCTACTACAGGCCCATGCAGATTGGTATTGTCCTGGTTCCACTGATTGTATCGTTCCCGAATCTCTAGTAGATACTGCTTAGACTTGGCATCACGATACTTGAACCGATGATTTTCTTTCTGCTCCAAATTGTTTCCGTGTATCAACATTATTCTTAGCTTCTTTTGAATTGCTGAACAAGTCTTTTTGTATTTGCTGAAGGAGATTTTTGGCTATGGCCTTAGCGAGGAGAGGTGGAACCGCATTCCCAATTTGATTGTACTGGCAAAGATATTTCTCTTCGTCACGCCCCTCTCGCGCTAAGAGCTTGTGACTAACTACTGTGGGCTTTCCAAGGAATCGATATGAGTCAGGAAATGATTGAATCCGTGCCCCCTCTCGTGCCGTAAAGTTGCGATCACTGTAAGGATGAACAAAGTTGGCGTAAAACGATGCCGGAATAGTATGACAAGGCTTTTCTGGATGCATCCGTCGATTATTCTGATCGTAAGCTGAACTTGCTATCTGTTGGGAGTTCCTTTTTCTGGGTTTGAGATGAGCCGGAACATCGTTAACTGAGTGTCCCCATTTCATAGCGCTGAACCGCTCTACCATTCTCTTTGTATGGTTCATGGCTTTATGATTATAGAGAATGGAACAATCTCCACGAAGCAATCGCTGATATTTATTGTTGGGTGAACTTACATAATCCTGCTCTTCGTTCCCTTCTTTTGCGGCTAATTCAGGTAGATCCGAAATTGCATCCCAAAGCATGGGGCATGGTTCTAGTTGAAATACGTCTGGGTTCAACTGATCTTTTTGAGTCTTTTGGCCAGGAATGTAATGGGTCGGTTCAGGGAACGGACTTGCAAGATCACAGCGTGAGGCAACTAAAAAAAGCCGATTCCGAATCTGAGGAACTCCAAAATCAGTCGCTTGGAGCACTTTCCAGTATGTGTAATACCCTAAATTTTGAAGCGTCTCAGTAATTAGGTCAATCACTAAAGCACCATTATTGGTTTTGACAGTCATAAGATTTGGCACATTTTCCATGACCATCAAACGGGGCTGAAGGATCCGACCTATCCGGGCAAAGTCCTTAAATAATGAATTACGCGGATCTCTGGGGTCACCCGCCTTTCTGTTGGCAATAGAGAACCCTTGACAAGGAGGCCCTCCAATTACGATGTCTGGAGAAAAGTTCGCAAAATAAAGAGCTATATCCTCGTCACTCAGGGTTGATATATCAGCTTTAATAACGGTGGCTAAAGGATGATTGTATGAAAAGGTATCACAAGCCCATCGATCTAATTCAATTGCACCGATTACCTCGCAACCCGCCATTTTAAACCCTAGACTGAAACCTCCTGCTCCTGCAAATATATCCAAAACTTTAACAGTTGGAATAACCGTAATTTTATCCATTGTTTGCAAATGATTTTTGATTACTTATTTTGTACAAATCAATGAATCAATCAAAAAGAGTTTAGAACCCTTGACCTAAAAGGGTTAAAATATTCCTCCTTTTTAAAGGGATCCTTGCTCATTATTTTTATAATACAATACTTCGGACACTTTTTCATCGGCAAGCCTAGAATAAGCATCTAGAATTCTACGGGTTCCCTTAAGGGAACCCGTAGAACCTAGGTTTCAGCTAGTTTCCTACAAAATGTCCGGTGTCTTGTATCCAGGACTTACGCATTTGGGGACAGCAGACCCTAAATGTAGAGGTGATTCGCAAAGGATGCCTCTACATTTAGGGGTCGATGTTATAGATTGCGTAAGTCCGGTTGTCAAATAAACCCTGAAAATCACGCTCCACCAGGCCCTTAATACTGATTGAGGACCTTTCTGGATTACGCCAGAATCAGAGTAAAACATCTTTTGGTTTCTGCTCTGCAATTCATTGGCACAAATGCTCTGCCGATCTTGAGTATAACGGACATCTATCTACTCTGGGGTGATCTATAGCAATCCTAAATGATTTGTAACAAAAATAGCGAGCAAGATGCTCCCACGGACAAGGCTCTTAGGTTTGGAGCCATGACACAACTGATTTAGGACTGCTATAGTGAGTCTTGCAGGAGTTTGACAATTGTCAAAATGATTTAGGGTCGCTATATCCACTTTATTGATTCATGGCAAACTGGAGATTTTCTCTGGTTTTCTATCTTAACACTCCTACCGATCGCGATAAGATTGCCTTAAATAAAATCCAATCGTTAAAAATAACAAAGCTACAAATCCCAGCAGATAAAAGATTGATAAATGAGTGGATTGTTTCATGGCCACTCGAATCATTCCCCATTCAATCCAGAGGAGGATTCCCGTTACTTCAGCTTTTATCCATAGCAACAGTTGACGGGCAATTCTATACTGATTTTGGATATTTTCTGGGGTGATGGGAACCGGATAATTAAAGGTATTGGGAAAAAAATTAGTCAGGGTCATCGCTAGATAACTGATGACTCCAATGGCAGGAATCAACCAGAATGTGAATTTAGGTCCCCACAAGTCGGGTTCGCCAGTGATGCCAAAATGTAGGGGAACGGCAGCAGGAAGGTTCTGCCAATAGTAACCCCCGATCGCCAAACTGGCAACCACACCCAGCAAGGCGGTAATTTCCAGGATGATTTCTAAGGGGGAGTAGGCGATCGCCTCGAAAACGGGTCGTTGTTGATTGTCTTTCATGAGCTTTTCTGCCAGCAGGTAAAAAGATGATCCTTGCACCCATTCTTATCGGTTGATTGTGCAATTTGGGTTCGTTTTTCAGCAAATCCTTTAAAATTGATAAAACTACTCATGCAGAAGACCCATGAACCTACCTCGTTCAGAGACCCCCCGCTTGTTGCAAAAGTTACAGTGGGTGATCAATCCAGTGGGATATATGGAAACCCATGCGCGCCGTTATCCCGACCTATTTCAGGCGGAGGTTGTTGGGTTGGGGGATACCCTTGTCTTTGTCTCTCATCCCCAAGCGATTCAATACATTTTAACCCATGACAACAAGCAATTGAGCACCCCTGGGAAGGTGAATGAAATTGTGGAACCTTTGCTGGGAGAGTATTCGGTTATTATGTTGGATGGCGATCGCCACCGTCGTCAGCGCCAATTATTGATGCCTCCTTTTCATGGGGATAGAATGCGCTCTTATGGCGAAATGATTCGCGAAATTGCTGCAACAGTCATGAACCAAGTGCCAACCTCCCAGCCTTTTCTCGCTCGTGCAATGATGTCTGAAATTTCATCCCAAGTGATGCTCAAAACCGTCTTTGGGTTAGATGTTGCCGGAGAAAATTATCAGGAATTAAAACATCTCATGACTTCAATGTTAGATGTTTTCAACACTCCGGCTGCTTCCGGTCTGCTGTTTTTCAAGCAATTGCAAGTCGATTTAGGCCGATGGAGTCCTTGGGGATATTTTCTAAGACTTCGAGAAAAAATTGATAAATTACTCTATGCAGAAATTGCCCATCGCCGTCAACAAGATTTGAGCGATCGCCTCGATATCCTCTCCCTGTTAATGTCAGCGCGGGATGCCGAAGGTGAAGCGATGACCGATAAAGAATTACGGGATGAATTGCTCACCTTACTGTTTGCGGGATACGAAACCACTGCCAGTGCCATGTCTTGGGGTTTATATTGGATTCATGCGCTTCCCGAGGTCAAAAATCGTCTCCGAGAAGAGATTGCCAGTCTCGGGAATAATCCCGCACCGATGGACATTTTTAACCTCCCTTATTTGACCGCAGTCTGCAATGAAGTGTTGAGACTTTATCCCGTGGCGATGTTAACCTTTCCCCGACGAGTCGAAGAACCGATGGAGTTATTAGGATACTCTCTAAAAGCCGGAACGGATTTAGTCGGTTGTATTTATCTCCTCCATCATCGGGAAGATTTATATCCCGACTCCTATCAATTTAAGCCAGAACGATTCTTGGAACGGCAATTTTCTCCCTACGAATTTATGCCCTTTGGTGGGGGGAAACGTCGCTGCATTGGGGCTGCATTAGCGGCGTATGAAATGAAGTTAGCCTTAGCCACCATTTTATCGGGTTATGATTTAAAATTGGCAGAAAAAGCTCCCGTAAAACCCCAGCGCCGAGGGGTGACATTATCACCGGCAGGGGGAATTAAAATGATCAAGGTTGGCGATCGCACTCCTGTCGAAAAACCCCTAATCGCTGCGGTTAGTTAGCGCAGAGTTGGGCGAACCTAACTCTTGATCCACAGAGAAACAAGAGGGGGATGGAAACTGAATCCCCCCTTCCTCTCCCTCTGATATAGCGCGATGTTCAGCTATTTGCAATCGTAGAAATAGGGGGATGGAAAATCAGGGAGGACTCGAAACCAGGCGATCGCCTCAGCATGACTCAATACCCAGACTCCAAATTTCTGAAAGCTGTTCTTAAATCATCCTGATGTCAGTTTAAAAAAATGTTCTATACTATACCCTTAACCCTGAATTCTAGACTTCAAGGAGACTCATCATGGACTTTTTTAATAAAATTATCCCCGATGGATTTTTCGACTTCTTACCCGGAGTCGGCAACGATGACCAAGAGGAAACGGAGGCGGCGCGAGATATTGCTACTACAGCGGCCAGATTTATCACCCTGGGACCGACAGGTTTTGTCCTGAGTTCCGTGTTTTCTCGCCTGATTGGGAATGTGGATGTCAATCAAGTGGGTTCGCAATTCCTCAACCAGGTCAATCAATTAATTGAATCAAATCAAACGGCAGTTGACTCAACTCAGTTCCTCAACTCTGTGGTGGGAGAAATTCGTAATTTTGTCAACAGCAATGAAATTACTCAGCGATTTTCTTTAACTGAAGTTAGTGACTTCTTAAGAACTAATTTCATTGAAAATTCCACCGTTAGAGAAGGGTTTTCGGACCTGATTAATCGAGCGGCTGAAGGCAGTCAATTAGGACGGTTTGTGGATGCAGATGCAGCCAGTAACTTAATTGAAATTGCTTTAGATGATATCAATTGGCCGGGAGGATTACGCGGACTCGAAGGGGACGATCGCATTATTGGTAGCAGTAGTTCTGATATTGCCAATGGCAACCAAGGAAACGACACCCTATTTGGGGGAGAAGGGGATGATTTTCTCCGGGGTGGCAGAGACAATGATTTGCTCGATGGAGGCACCGGGAATGATGTCCTGAATGGCAATTTAGGGGATGATACCATTCGTGGCGGTACAGGGGATGACTTAATTCGCGGGGGCCAAGGAAATGATGTTTTATATGGCGATGAAGGGCGAGATATTCTGATTGGAGATCTGGGGTCAGACTTTCTCTATGGTGGTGCTGATGCCGATGATTTTATCTTACGGGGGAATGTTGCCGGGACCAATGCTGCTACAGCCGATCGCATTTTAGATTTTAATGCCGCCCAAGGCGATCGGATTAAATTAGTCAATGTGACTGATCTCTCTAATATTATCCTCGGCGCGGTCGATATTAATACCGACGGCATTGGAGATACCGCCATCATTGATTCCAATAATCGCGTCTTGGGTGTAGTAATGAATGTCGATGTTTCGCAGTTCAATTTACTTGATTATATCCAAGTAGTCAGTGCGGAAGATTTGGGGATTGATTTACTCGGATAGAGGATAGCAATTCTCAATGCCTTGAACAATTTTTGA
>JAABSJ010000274.1 GCA_011390515.1 Oscillatoria sp. | reverse complement strand
AAACTGTGGGACTTGCGCAATGGGAACTTAGTGCAGACCCTGCCTGCGGGAGAACGGGGATTTATTGTCGAATCCGTTGCCATCAGTCCTGATGGTCAAACCATTGCTGCTGGAACCTATCGCGAGATTCGACTCTGGAATTTGGAACGGGGAATTCGCCAGCGCACGATTGTGGCCCATTGTGATTTATGCTATGTGTATGATTTGGCCTTTACTCCCGATGGAAGGGGGATTGTTTCTACCAGTGAAGATGGAACGAAAATCTGGAATATAGCCGATGGAACATTGATTCGGAACCTGGATGGATCGGCGAAAACCTTGGCCTTAAGTGGCGATCGCACCCTGATTTTGGGCGGGGATACCTTGCGAATTTGGCAAGTTCCGTAATTCAACCCCCGATTGCTTTAAAGTTAACAACTTCCACCCATTTCTAGTCACCCCCTCAAAATTGATATGACGCCAGAAGAGTATTTTGCCGGAGAAGAAATTAGCCCAATTCGTCGCGAATACATTCGAGGAAAAGTCTATGCCATGTCAGGGTCTACTCCATCTCATAACATGATAGCCTTGAATTTGGCAACCCTCCTCAGAAAACAGGTTCGAGGAACAGACTGTTATGCCTTTGTGCAAGATATCAAGGTGAGAATCGAGACTGTTGATGTTTTTTATTATCCTGACTTAACCGTGACTTGTGACCCTCGCGATCAGCAGTTAATGGACTCTTTTATTTGCTATCCTTCTTTAATTGTCGAAGTGCTATCCCCCACTACTGAAGCATTCGACCGAGGGGATAAATTTGCAGATTATCGCCAAATTGAAACCCTACAAGAGTATCTGGTCATCAGTCAAACTCGCCCCTATGTAGAGTGTTTTCGGCGCAATGACAGGGGAAGATGGGAATTATATAGTTATCAGGACCAAGAACAAATCCTGTTAACGACCCTGAATCTGCAAATTGATATGGCGACCCTTTATGAAGATGTTTGGTAATAGCATCAATGTTAGCGCCCCGAATGGTGTCGGCGATGCCAACCCCGGTGAAGCGTCCGCCAACGGCGAATCAATTTAATCCCGAAAAAGTAGCTTAAAAATGCACTCAAACTCGCCATTACCAAACAACCAACCCCGAGAATAAGTAAAAAGTCCGCCCCGACTTCAAGTAAGGCTGTCGTGGACTGAATGCGTTCTAGTTCAAACACTTCATGGGATTTGAGTAGCCATTGACCTACCTCAAAATTGAGCCAAAATATCGGTCCGTAGGTTAACGGATTGCTGATCCAAGTTCCAATAACAGCCATCCATTTATTCCCGCGAAACAGAATTGCTAAGGCAACCCCGAGAATCGTTTGCAGTCCAAATAAAGGAAACAATCCCGCAAATACCCCCGATGCCAGTCCTCTCGCGAGGAATTCCGGACTGCCCTTTTGCCGGACTAAACGCCAGTAATAGTAACGCCAGAACCGATGCCATCGACGCCGGGTAGGTTTGCGTTTAGAGAACCGAGAATCTGAACGAAAGCGATGGATTTGAGTCTTCCGGGAGTGAAGATGCCAAGGGTGTTTATGTAACATGGTTTGACCTATAATAATAGACTGAGTTGTGCAATGTGATTGCCCCCTGAGCGTTTGATAAGTGAGTCTTTAACTTGATATTATGACGGATATTTTAGCTTAATTTCCTCATCCTAGGGGGAGATTGGCGATCGCAAGGGATAATAAAGTAGTAGTCAGAAGGTGGGAAATCATGGATCGGGTGACTCAACGGGAGACAATAGCGGCGATCGCCACGGCGATTGTCCCACAGCAAGGGAGTATTGGGATTGTGCGCCTGTCGGGGTCCCAGGCAGTGGCGATCGCCCAAACCCTCTTTCATGCGCCCGGATCCCAACCCTGGGAAACCCACCGCATCCTCTACGGGACGATTCGTCACCCCAAAACCCAGCAAATCATCGATGAATCCCTCTTGTTGCTGATGAAATCCCCCCGGTCCTTCACCCGGGAGGATGTGGTGGAATTTCATTGTCATGGCGGCATCATTCCCGTCCAACAAGTCTTACAACTCTGTTTAGAACTTGGTGCCCGATTAGCACAACCGGGAGAATTTACCCTCCGGGCGTTTTTAAATGGAAGATTAGACTTAACCCAAGCCGAAAGTGTGGCAGATTTAGTCGGTGCCCAATCTCCTGCTGCTTCTCAAGCGGCTTTAGCCGGATTGCAAGGCAAATTAGCCCATCCCATTCGCCAATTACGCACCCAATGTTTGGATATCCTAGCAGAAATTGAAGCCCGTATCGATTTTGAAGAAGATTTACCGCCCTTGAATGAACCGGAAATCATTCAATCGATTCAATTGATTATTCAAGAAGTCGAGAGAATTTTAGGAACTGCCAGTCAAGGGGAACTGTTGCGGATGGGATTAAAAGTTGCCATTGTCGGGCGTCCGAATGTGGGGAAATCGAGTTTATTGAATGCCTGGAGTCGTAGCGATCGGGCCATTGTCACCAACCTCCCCGGGACCACCCGCGATGTCGTCGAATCCCAGTTAGTTGTCCAAGGAATACCCGTCCAGGTGCTTGATACAGCCGGTATTCGCGCCACCGAAGACACCGTGGAAAAAATAGGAGTTGAGCGATCGCGACTAGCTGCCCAATCTGCGGATTTAGTCTTATTAACCCTAGATGCCCAAGCCGGTTGGACTGCCGATGATCATGAGATTTATCAACAAGTCAATCATAAACCCATTGTCGTCATCTTCAATAAAATTGATTTAGTCGAACAAATTCCCCCCTTACCTCCCCTAGAAAATATCCGCGAAACCGTTAACACCTCTGCCGCGAATCAACAAGGCATTGAAGCCTTAGAAACCGCAATTTTAAACGCGGTTAATGCCGGTAACTTGCAAGCGGAAAATTTAGATTTTGCCATCAATCAACGCCAAGCCGCTGCCTTAACCCGCGCCCAAACCGCCCTAGAACAAGTCCAAACCACCATTGACCAAGAGTTACCCCTAGATTTTTGGACCATCGACCTGAGAGGCGCAATTCAAGCATTAGGAGAAATCACCGGAGAAGAGGTAACCGAATCCGTTTTAGACCGAATTTTCAGCCGCTTTTGTATTGGTAAATAAACTAGACACGCCTGCACCCTAAAGGGTGGGGCTACACGAACAAAGCCCGCCTGCGCAGGCTAAAAGTAATCTTTAAATTTAAACGGTAAATAATGTAGAGGCGAATCGCGAATCGCCTCTACATTATTATTTAGCATCGTTATTATGCTCTTAGCCTGCGCAGGCAGGCTTCGTCCGTATAGCCCCACCCTTTAGGGTGCGGGTTTTTTTACCCTTATTTCTGCTTCAAAACCAACAAAGTAATATCATCATAAACCGTTTGTTCCCCGATAAATTCTCGGACATCAGCTAAAATCAAATCCAGAATTTCTGTAGCCGATCGCCCTTGTTGTTGACCCGCCAATTCCATCATGCGCTGTAACCCATATTGCACCCCCTCCATATTTTCCGCCTCGGTAATCCCATCGGTATAAACAACCGCCACATCTCCAGGATTTAACTCAATCTCCATTTCAGCCACAAACTCCCCAATATCTTCCACCAAACCCACAGGAAAGCCTAAATCCACCGTATCGATTAACTCCACTTGACCCTCGGCTCGCACTAGGATAATATCTTCATGTTGTCCACTGACCACCAGTTTCCCCTGGTGATAATCCAGTAACATCAGAGACATATTCTTTTCCGATTTCATCCGTTGCAAATTGCCATAAACCGCTAAATTGAGCAGGGTCAAAAAATGTACCGGATTGCTGATATCACTTTGGAGGAGAGTGCGGACGGCCATTTGCACCATAATCATTAAAACCCCGCTTTCTAATCCATGTCCCGTCACATCTCCAATGCCAATTTTCACCCCTCCTTGATGTTTAATCACATCATAGTAATCTCCCCCTACTTCCGTTGCCGGTTCCATAAAAGCAGCAATCTCTAAATCCTCAATCAATTGCAACTCTTCTGTACTGGGTAAAAGCATTTGCTGCAACTGACGAGTGACCTCTATTTCCGCCACCAACCGGAGGTTTTCATTCTTCAGGCGCAGCAGATTCAAGTGAGTTTTAATCCGGGCTAATAACTCATCCTTTTCTACAGGTTTGGTCAGATAATCATTGGCCCCAGATTCAAATCCAGCTACTAAGTCGGACAATTGATTTTTAGCAGTTAATAATAACACCGGCATTTCCGATGCCTGCCAGGTTTCCCGAATTTTTTGCGTGACTTCATATCCGGTCATTTTCGGCATCATCACATCCAGCAAAATTAGGTCCGGTTTAAAGCCTTTCTTGAGCAGTTCTAAGGCATCAATGCCATTTTTAGCTTGAATTACGGTATAATTTTGCAACGAAAGCATATTCACCAAAACCTGGAGGTTAATCGGTTCATCATCGACGATTAACAGTTTGGCTGACCCCTGATGAGAAGCCATCACCCGAGGTGGCAAGGGTTCGGGGTTTAAATCCGCTGTGGCAAACTGTTTAAGTAAGGGCAAAGTTTCCGATGATTTTTCGGCTTTTTCCCCAGCCAGGGGTAAGGTAAAGCTAAATTTTGACCCTTCTCCCAGGCGAGACTTCACCCAAATTTGGCCGCCATGTAACTCGACTAATTGTTTGGCGATCGCCAATCCCACTCCCGTTCCTCCATACATTCTCCCCGTAGACCCTTCCGCTTGTTCAAACGATTCAAAAATGCGCTCTAATTTATCCTCAGCAATCCCAATCCCCGTATCGGCAATGGTAATTTCGACTTGATGAGACTCCGAGGAAAGGGGTTCCAAAGATTCATCCCCAAATATTCGTTGAGCAGAAATTTCTATGGTTCCTGTTTCGGTGAATTTAATGGCATTGCCAATTAAGTTATGGAGAATTTGTTGCAAGCGATTTTCATCGGCTGTAACTGAGGGTAAATCTTCCGGAATAGTATTCACCAAGTTCAGATTTTTATTCCCCACCAAGGGTAAACTGAGGGTAAACACAATTTCCACCAAGGAACGCAAGTCGATGGGTTTGAATTGCAAGTCTAGGGTTTTGTGTTTGAGTTTAGAAAAATCCAGCAAATCATTGACTAAATTCGATAACCGACGCCCACTGGAGGAAATCATCGCTAAATTGGCGCGAGTGGGAACAGGTAATTCTCCCGTTGCGCCATCAATCAGGGATTCGGCAATGCCAATAATACCATTCAGCGGTGTTCGCAGTTCATGGGAGGTATTGGCAAGAAATTCATCCTTGAGGCGATCGAGATGTTGTAATTGAAGATTAGCCGTTTCTAGTCGTTGCTTCGCCTGTTCATTTTCACAAATCACCGCTGACAGGGTTAAGGTGGTTAGGGAAAAGACCCCCACAAACGATTGCAACAGGATTAACGATTCATTGAGATCATCGCGGACAAAAGTTCCCAACTCATTCGCGGTGGCAAAAATAGCCAGCATTGACCCGATGAATAATAACAAAGTTGCCGACCATTGTCCAAACCGAAAGACTGTCCAAACTAATAAAGGCAGCAACATATATTCCACGGGATAGCCTTTCACAAACGCCATCTGACAGATTACCAGGGTAAGAAAGACAAACACTAACCCTTCCATCCATCGCTGTTGACTTTTTTGCAAAAACTCGTTAAATCCCTGCCCAAAAACTAACAGAACCGGGGCAAATAATAAGATGCCCATTACATCTCCAATCCACCAGGTCACCCAGAGGCTAGGATAAACATTTAAAGGAATTCGACCGAGTAACCAAATCGTAGTTGCTCCAAAAGTTGCACTGAACATCGGGCTGATTAATCCCGCCAATATCACAAAATAAATGACATCTTTAACCCGAGAAAACCACCGAAAATTAATCGAAAATTTATGCACAAAATAGGCAGCAGATAGGGTCTCCAGGGTGTTGCCGAGGGTGAAATTGAAATTCATCAGGAGATCCGCCGGACCCCACCCGGTCTCATAGAAATTGACCAGGACATTTCCAAAGACTACCGCAATTCCCATCGGGTATCCCAGTAATAAAACTGCTGCTAAAGCAATCCCAGACCCGGGCCAAACTGGGCTGCCCCCTTCTTTGAAAATGAGGAATTTTGCCCCAAACTCAGAAATCAGGAAATAGGAGACCCCCACGAACAGGATTTGGATGAGGGTTGTTTCGCTCTTTGTCAAGGGCCAAGATACTTTTAACTTTGAATTTGAGGTCATAATTCCTACCGGGTTAAAAGACAACAAAACGATAGAAAAGCAGGGAATTGATACGAATTGAATTTATAGCCTTTCTCTTGTTCGTGAAGTATATGGAGGATCCCCCTAAATCCCCCTTGACAAGGGGGACTTTCCGGGTTCCCCCCTTGTTAAGGGGGGCTAGGGGGGATCGAGTCAACGTACCTCATGAATGTGAAAATTGCTATATCTGAAAATTTACGGTTAAAATAATTCACCGATTAGGGAACTCCAAAAAATAAAATCTTCTAGGAGAGATCCCCCCAACCCCCTTG
>JAABSJ010000273.1 GCA_011390515.1 Oscillatoria sp. | reverse complement strand
GACCGCCTCCTCTTGGATTCAGTTTGCGATCGCGGATACCGGCATCGGCATCCCGGAAGACAAACGCGATCGCATTTTTGAAGCGTTCGAGCAAGGGGATGGCTCCACCGCCCGGATTTATGGCGGCACCGGGTTAGGGTTATCGGTGACCAAAAAGTTGGTCGAGTTACATGGCGGCACGATCGCCGTCGAGTCTACCCTTGGGGAAGGGTCGCGATTTACCTTTACCCTGCCACTCTCGAAGACAACAGCAGAACCCCTAGAAGTGAACCGCGATCGCTCATCGTTCATCCCCCGTTTACAGGCGATCGCCATTGCCGTAGACAACAGCGATGGCGAGGAGAGCAATATCCCTCCCGAAACCGAAACCAATGGTCATTTCCGGTTATTAGTCGTGGATGATGAACCCATCAACCGGCAGGTATTGGTCAACTACCTTTCCGGCGCTCATTATACCGTCACCCAAGCCACCAACGGACCCGAGGCGATCGCCTTACTGGAGAACAACTTTAAACCGGACATCATCCTCCTGGATGTGATGATGCCTCGGATGACGGGATACGAAGTCTGCCGCATCCTGCGTCAACAGTATGGAATGGACGAACTCCCCATCATCATGCTCACCGCGAAAAATCAAGTCTCCGATTTAGTCGCCGGATTACAAGCAGGTTCTAATGATTATTTGACCAAACCCATCGCCAAAGATGAACTCCTCGCCCGCATTAAAACCCATCTCAATGTCGTCCGCTTAAAAGCCGAAAATATGCGGCTACAAACCGAATTAGATATCGCCCGTCGCCTGCAAGTGATGATGTTACCCAAAGCCGAAGAACTGCGCCAACTTCCCGAACTGGATATCGCCGGATTCATGGAACCCGCCGAAGAAGTCGGCGGCGACTATTACGACATTCTCACCCAAGGAGATGGCTTAAAAATTGGCATTGGTGACGTGACGGGACATGGGTTAGAAAGCGGCGTCCTCATGCTCATGGCTCAAACCGCTGTCCGCAGCTTATTAGAGAGCAACATCACCGAACCCCAGGAATTTTTAAACGCCCTCAATCGCACGATTTATCACAATATTGAGCGGATGAATGTCGAGAAAAGTATGACCCTCTCCCTCGCTGATTACAGCAAGGGAACTCTGCGATTAACGGGACAACATGAGGAAGCGATTCTCGTCCGCGCCACCGGGGAAGTGGAACGCTTGGATACCATAGATTTAGGATTTCCCATCGGGTTAGTGGAAGAAATTGGGGAGTTTGTCTCCTCCATCGAGGTTACTCTCAATCCCGGAGATGTGGTGGTGTTCTACACCGATGGCATTACCGAAGCGATGGATGTGGATAAACAGTTATATGGATTAGAGCGATTAATTGAGGTGATTGTCCAGAATCGAGAGTGCAGTGCGGAGGAAATCAAAGAACGGGCGATTCAAGATGTGATGGAATATATCGGTAAACAAAAGATATTTGACGATATTACTTTGGTGGTGCTTAAACAACGGTAGAAAGCTCTTAGCCCCGCAGGCTGTAGCCCGGAGGCATACGGACGAAGCCTGTCCTGAGCTCCGTCGAAGGGCCCGCCTGCGCGGGCTGAAGAAAAGCCCTTACAAACGTTTGTAGTAACCCCTTCAGGGGTTGCCTTCTCCTGCCAAACCCTACAAGTATTCAAGGATTTTGAACTCTTTGCCACCCCACCAGCATCAACCACTCTAGTCGGGTTTTTTGACCTCACAACTTGTTATCCCTCTGGCCTTTTTAATTAATTTCTCATCAAAAGTGTAGAACTTCTCGCAATCCTGACTTTGGGCTAAATGAAAAGCATCAGCAAAATCCAAACCCGTTTCATGCCACAGCAGAGCTTTATGAACTAACATAGAGCGAGTTAAGTAAACATTTGGCAGTCCCAAAAGTTTCCGTAAAGCAGAACAAACTTGGTCAGGCTTAAACTGATAAGCAAATCTTAGCACCCATTCCGTTTCTAGGATAACGGTATCCGAAATAAAAATTTCGGGGTTTTGAAAAATTTGCAGACTTTTTTGATACTGAACTTCATCATCTTGGGTCAAAAGTCTAACCACAATATTTGTATCAACTGCAATCATGCCATTGCTCCTGAACTCCCTTGCTAATTGCAGCCTCCATATCCTCTAAGGTTTTAGGAGAACCTTGATATTTCAAACACCCGGCCACTTCATTTAAAGTAGTAGGAGGAAAAGGCTGTTTGGGCTGAATCAGAATCCCTTTTCCCGTATCAATCAAGATGATTTCTGTCCCTACTTCCAAGCTATAAGTCTTCCGCATTTCGGTGGGAATAATAACCTGCCCTGTTTCTGATACTTTCGCAATTTCCATCAGTAAATGAGTAAAGATTTTTAATTAATTATAACTCATGTCATCATCAGTTTGGGTCTAGTAAAGAAGATTGAACTTCTGCTGTGAGGATTGCTTCAGCTTCGGTGCCCAGTTCTGAACTCCCATTATATAGCCCATCCAGGAACGGGTCAGCGGTGGCGGGGGATGCAGAAAGGGTTTTAGGGGCTAAATTCGCTTGTAAATATTGGGCGATCGGCTCATCAAGCAGACTCTCTAAACTTTTTTGTTCGAGTATGGCTACCTGCACCAGTTGGGTCAAAGTTTGGGGTCAGGTTTCCAATTGAGGGTGATTTCTAGCATGGTTTTATTCTGCAACTCATCATAGTTTATCAAATCGTCCCAGAAACTTTGAACCCAGAAACCGGGTTTCTGCGATAACCTCTGCATTCTCCCCGAAATCTGGATCAGAAACCCGGTTTCTCGCCCCTCAAACCACTATAATCAAATGATGGTAGGTACGGTAAACGGGTTATGACTGTAATTATCTCCGATGAAATCCTGCAAGCATCTGAGCTTACCCCAAGCGAGTTTCGCCAAGAAGTGGCATTACACCTGTTTCAAACTGGGCGTTTGACGTTGGGCTATGCTAGTAAATTGGCAGAGATGCCCGTCGCTGCTTTTCGCCAAATTCTGAAACAACGAGATATCCCGCTTTACTCATACGATGTGGAAGATTTTGCATTAGATATGAAGAACTTAAAGGAGTTGGGACGCTATTTTGAATAGGGTCAATGAAACTTAGGCAAGGGTTTCTCGGTGCTGAGTTGGGTGCGATCGCGAATGGCATCACGAACCTGAGATGAATTAACATATCGCAGATTTCAGGATTTCAGGAGGTGGGTTCTCTAAATCTGCGTAAGTCTTATGATTGAGTTGCACCAGTGGGGAATCGTCCATGATGTCTCGCGCTGGGATGGGGATTAGGGCCAGTTGCGGCTTTGATGGGGAGGAGGCTTTGTCTAATCGCCCCGATGGATTTACAATTGTAGAGCCACAAGAACAGCGGAAGCACCTGGGATTCCGATTTCTGGGAGTCACCGGGACAACTCCGGCAGTGAATCCACAAGTTGGCTGTCACTCACTGTCATCAAACCTGCAATCCCATCATTCTCTAGGAGTAGTGTCAATGTCTACAAAGATAACGGAAATTCTCGGCCCGGATGGTGAAAAAATCTACATTCAGTATGAGAATGTTTCTAAGAACGGAGTTCAAGCGGTCGGTATTAATGATGATATTGAGGATATTAAAGAACGAACGGACAAGTTTATAAAGGCGATGATGAGTACAGTTGGGGGTTATTCGCAGATTGTACTTGATGCAGTTAAACAAGGTATGAGTGACTCGGCACCGAGTAAGGTTACGTTGGAATTTGGGGTGCAGGTGGGCGGGGAAACGGGAATCCCCTTTGTAACGACGGGATCGGCCCAAGCTAATGTCAAAGTTACCGTTGAGTGGGCACTCAACGGGAGCAAAACACCGTAAACCTGAGTGGGAGGGATGGAGATGAACGGGTGTGGAATTGATGAAATTCGCTCATCGATGGTGAAAATCTTCGATGAGGAAAAACAGAGTCTTAAGGGGTCCGGATTTATGATTCGGGCTGATGGCTATTTCATCACCTGTCACCATGTTATCTATCGTTTAAAGACTCTAAAAGTCGAATATCAGGACAAGAGATATCCGGCGCAGTGGTGTGGGGAATTGTCGAATCCGGAGGTAGATATTGCAATTCTCAAAATCGAGGTGGACAATGCCCAAGCAGTGAAGCTCATCAATCCGGCTACTTTATCAACTGGGGTGACGGTTTATGGATTTCCCAGAGACCAACAGCAAAACTTTCCAGACGGGTTTGATGTTTCCGCCTCGGATATCCGGCAGAGTGCGCCGTTGAATATAGTTTCTACCTATCCCCAGGGCCAGCCGGATGGTAACAATCCTTGGAATGTTCTCCCTCCAACGAAATCGAGTTTTTTATCCTATCGACTGAATGCCAAAGTAGACGCGGGAACCAGTGGTGGGCCGGTTTTTTCTCCGGAATTGGGCGGCGTGGTGGGGGTGATTCAGGGCAGTTATGAAAGCGATGAAAGCGATGATAGTTATGTGATTCGCTGGGATAATATTACGGCCCAATTAGAGGCCCTGGGATTAGAACCGCGTCACAATGCAATTCGTCGGTTTCTGGAGGCGATCGAAACTCAATTCCAGTATCTGCGGGTGTTTCACACTCAGCAACCGATTGTTTTAAAGGACCAATATATCCCGATTGAGGTCACCCTGGAACGACGCTATCGCCATCAGGTGGAAACGACTTGGGGATATGCGGAATCGGAGGTGGAACAGAAACGCGCCTATGCTCTCAAAGGCATGAAGGAAGAATTGCGACCAGTGCAAGTGCCTTGGGAAGAGGCGAAAAAGGAACATCAGCGGATTATAGTTTTGGCCGATCCGGGGATGGGAAAATCGACGTTATTGAAAATGGAAGCATTCTCCCAAGCGCGACAGGAACGGCAGAAACTCCGGGAACACCAGGCGATTGATCGGGTGGTGTTTCCCCTATTTTTGCGCTTGTCGAAATTGCAGGAGATTGATGCAGAAATCATTGAGGCGATTCCCCAGTTAATTCAGCAAGACTATCCCAAAAAACACTGGCAAGAGATTGAACCCTTTTTGCGGAAAAAGTTGGAGTTGGGTCAGTGCTTGTTGCTGTTAGATGGGTTGGATGAAGTGCCAATAAAGGCTCGCAATTGCTTACGGGAGAAGTTAGACCGCTTTGCTCGGTTCTATCCCTGTCCTCTGATTGTCACCTCTCGGATTGTCGGATATAGCGGGGGGTTTGTATCAGATGCCAAAGAGGTGGAAATCGTCCCGTTTAATCCAGAGAAATTGCAACGGTATATTAAAACCTGGTTTGTCAATGCAGCCGAATATATTCAAGATGAAACGGTTTCCGCCAGCCGTTTGATTGAAGAGTTGAAACGCAAACCGCAAATTCAGGGGTTAGCCCAAAATCCCCTGTTGTTGTCGTTGATTTGCAGTCTCTATCAAGCGAAAAAACTCACTCTCCCGACCCGGCGCGTTAAACTGTATGAACAAGCCGTGGAATGTATGCTGAAGGAATGGCGCGGGAACCGAGAGCTACAACGTCCAGGAAAGATTCTGGCAAAAATTCGGTGTTTAGAAACCTTAGCTTATGGGTTTAGCTATCAAGGGCAAGAGATTTTTGATGAGGATGAACTATACGAGGCGATCGAGACATACCTGCAAGGGGAGAACGCTGTCAGAGATTTCCAAAATTATCCGACGGAGGAATTAATGGCGGAACTGTCTGAGGAAGATGGCATCATCCAAAAGTTAACCCGTGACGGCAAAAACTATCTGTTTCTACATCGGACGTTTCAGGAGTATTTTACCGCTGCCTATTTAAAGCGAGTCATGGCACGAGATCCACAGCGCGGGATGGAGTTAGTTAAAGCGCATTTATGGGACTATGACTGGCACGAAACCTTAACCTTGCTGGCGGGATTGCTCAAAAATCCGATTCCACTTTTGGAAATGATTACCCAGGAAAAGGATGATATTTTTGGGAGTCTATTGCTGTTAGCAGGTCGATGTTTAGCAGAATGCCAGAACCTTTCTCATCCAGTGAGTGAAGCAATCTGCGATCGGCTTTATCAACTGTGGCATCGTTATCCCAGTCTCAATTTTATCTCCTCAACCGTGGTTACACTGGGCCAAAATAATTTGCAGATGTCCCAGAAGTTGCAAAATGCCTGCATCTGGGACTCCGACTCGGATGTCAGAAGAGGTGCGGCATTCGTACTGAGCGACATTGGCACCCCAGAAGTCGTACCCGCATTAATCGCCACCCTCCGCGGCTCAGACTCGGATCTCAGAGGGTATGCGACATTCGTACTGGGGGACATTGGCACCCCAGAAGCAGTAGCAGCCTTAATCGACGCTCTCTGCGACTCCAACTCTAATTATATCAGAAGGTATGCGGCATGGGCATTGGAGAAGATTGGCACCCCGAAAGCAGTAACAGCCTTAATCGACGCCCTCTCCCACTCCGACTCGGATGTCAGAAACCACGCGCACTCGGCGTTGGCGAAGATTGGCACCCCAGAAGTAGTAACAGCCTTAATCGACGTCCTCTCCCACTCCGACTCGGATGTCAGCATCCATGCGGCTTGGGCATTGGGGAAGATTGGCACCCCAGAAGCAGTAACAGCCTTAATCGACGCTTTATCCCACTCCAACTCGGATGTCAGAATCAGGGCATCATTGGTACTGAGG
>JAABSJ010000272.1 GCA_011390515.1 Oscillatoria sp. | reverse complement strand
CCAGGCAACAGGCACAGCGGTTCATTCGCGCTGGGGAAGTCAGGGTGAATGGACAACTGCTGGATAAACCAGGGACCGAAGTCGATATCAATGCCGAACTTCATATCAAAGAGCGATCGCGCTTTGTCTCCCGAGGTGGCGAAAAACTAGCCAAAGCCCTGGAAACCTTTCCCATTCCCGTCAGCAGTCGCCTCTGTCTCGATGGCGGTATTTCCACCGGAGGCTTTACCGACTGCTTGCTGCAAGCGGGGGCTAAACTCGTCTATGGTATTGATGTCGGCTATGGACAAGTGGATTGGGGACTGCGTAACGACCCCCGGGTAATTTTGCGCGAACGCACCAATTTACGGTATTTGACCAAACCGGATTTGTATGAGTCTGAAGAGAATCTGCCGGATTTGGGGGTAGTGGATGTCTCGTTTATTTCTCTAACCAAAATATTACCGGCCTTATGGGAATTGCTGGTGTCTCCCCGAGAATTAGTCTTGTTGGTCAAACCTCAGTTTGAAGTCGGGCGATCGCGAGTGGGGAAAAAAGGCGTCGTCCGGGATCCAGCAGACCATACCGATGCAATTTTCCAAGTCTTGCAAGCTGCACTAGAACTGGGTTGGGGTTATGGGGGGTTAACTTGGTCTCCCATCAGTGGTCCAGCAGGAAATATTG
This sequence comes from Oscillatoria sp., assembly GCA_011390515.1. Taxonomy (GTDB): domain Bacteria; phylum Cyanobacteriota; class Cyanobacteriia; order Cyanobacteriales; family Laspinemataceae; genus Laspinema. The sequence continues at coordinate 6,033 of JAABSJ010000272.1, read as the reverse complement.
AGTATTTATTGTGGTTAAAGATGGCAAGCGAGACCCCCGCACCGGATAAAGTGGCGATCGCCCAGATGGCAAAACAGGCGCAACAAGAGATTAAGAAAGAAACATCGCCCCCCTGAGAGAAATTCCCCGGGCTCACGGTCCGTAAATTACCCCTTCAGGAATCTATCCCCAGAAAGAGCGCTCAGGGCCAACTGCATCACGACATTTCGGGATCAAGTCCTGAGAAACTGTGGCTACAACGAGAGCCTATTAAAGTCTGAAACTCCTCAGATTGCCTGTTCATTCTGATATAGCATGAGTTTAGATACCCTGGCTGCGCCAAAGATTTGCAAGCCCCAAGCTTGATGGTATTCTGGCGAGTTGAGGTCACCTTAATATTAAGATTGAAATCATAAGGTACGAGCATGGCATCCATCCGCGAGTTACACAAACAACTAATCCGAAAAGAACGCTCGGCGGTAGAAATTACCAAAGAAGCCCTAGAGCGGATCGACAAGTTAGAACCCCAACTACATAGCTTCTTACTCGTGACACCCGATCGCGCTTTAGAACAAGCGAAACGGGTGGATGCCAAAATCGCTGCCGGTGAAGAAATCGGTATGCTCGCAGGCATTCCTATCGCGATTAAAGACAATATGTGCACTGAGGGAGTCCGCACCACTTGCGGGTCCCGAATGCTGGAAAATTATGTGCCGCCCTACGAATCAACGGTGACTGAGCGCTTAATTGAGGCGGGCGCGGTGATCTTGGGTAAAACCAATATGGACGAGTTTGCGATGGGGAGTTCCACGGAAAACTCCGCATTTCAACTCACCTCGAACCCTTGGGACCTCGACCGGGTTCCCGGTGGGTCTTCCGGAGGGTCAGCAGCGGCGGTTTCCTCGGGAGAATGTGTTGTTGCCCTCGGTTCGGATACCGGGGGTTCAATTCGGCAACCGGCATCGTTTTGTGGGGTAGTTGGAATGAAACCCACTTATGGATTAGTGTCCCGGTATGGGTTAGTCGCCTATGCCTCTTCCCTGGACCAAATCGGACCCTTTGGACGCACGGTAGAAGATGCGGCAATTTTGCTCAAGCATATTGCGGGCTATGATCCCAAGGATTCCACGAGTCTGAATGTCACGATCCCCGACTATATGAAATTCGTGAAACCCAATTTAAAGCCGAAGGGTCAGCGACGAATTGGGATCATCAAGGAAACCTTTGGGGATGGGTTAGATGCGGGAGTGGAAAGAGCGGTTACCAAGGCGATCGAGGTCTTGCAAGAGTTAGGGGCGGAGATTCAGGTGGTATCCTGTCCTCGGTTCCGCTATGGGTTGCCGACTTACTACATTATTGCGCCTTCGGAAGCCTCGGCGAACCTCGCTCGTTACGATGGGGTGAAATATGGGTTCCGCGCTGAGGATAGTGAAAGTTTGATTGAGATGTATGGCAAGACTCGGGCCCAGGGATTTGGGGCTGAGGTGAAACGCCGGATTGCGATCGGGACTTATGCGCTATCTGCGGGCTATTATGATGCTTATTATCTCAAGGCGCAAAAAGTTCGGACTCTGATTAAGGAAGATTTTGAACGAGCGTTCGCCCAGGTGGATATTTTGGTTTGTCCCACGGCTCCTTCTACGGCATTTAAGGCGGGGGAAAAGACGGCTGACCCCTTAAGTATGTATTTGTCGGATTTGATGACCATTCCGGTCAATTTAGGGGGGTTACCGGCCCTGAGTATTCCCTGTGGGTTTGATGAGCAAGGATTGCCGATTGGAATGCAAATGATTGCGAATGTGTTGCGGGAAGATTTACTGTTTGAAGTGGCTTATGCTTATGAACAGGCGACGGATTGGCATAACCGCAAACCCCAACTTTAGAAAGGGGATGTCGGGATTGTCCAGGACCCCTGTGATGATCCTTATGTTGATCTCAAATCAAATCTATAGACATTGCAATTGGCATGAGTGGAATGGGACTGCCGACTTCTGTAAAAGGACCTCTTTTGATTGCAGGGATTTTGGCGATCGCCTACTTGGGTGCTTGTTTGTTTCTCTATCTGCGGCAAAATCGGTTTATCTTTTTTCCTGCACCTGTGATAGAAACAACTCCGGCTGAACTCGAACTCAAGTATGAAGAAGTTTGGATTCCCGTGAGTCAGAAAAGTGGCAAGGTAGAACGGATTCATGGATGGTGGATTCCGTCAGAAACCTCAAGCGATCGCGTCCTGTTGTATCTACATGGGAATGGGGTGAATATTGGGGCCAATGTTAATCATGCCGCCCGGTTTCATCAGTTAGGGTTCTCCGTGTTGATCATTGATTACCGGGGGTATGGACTCTCGGAAGGGTCATTTCCCACGGAGAATACTGTATTTGTGGATGCGGAAACCTCTTGGAACTATTTAGTCCAGGACCGGGGGATAGCGCCGGAACAGATTTTCTTGTATGGACATTCTCTCGGAGGGGCGATCGCTGTTGACTTGGCAAGTCGCCAACCCAATGCCGCTGGGGTGATTGTGCAAAGTTCGTTTACAACCATGCGAGAAATGGTGGATTATCGCTTCCATTTTTGGATGTTTCCCATTGATTTATTGTTGACCCATCGCTTTGATTCTCGGGCTAAAATCAGCCAATTACAGATGCCGGTTTTGTTCATTCATGGGACGGCTGATCCAGAAATTCCCAGCGAAATGAGCGAACAGCTTTATCAAGTTGCACCGGAACCGAAACGCATCTTATTAGTGCCGGATGCCGGACATAATAATGTGGCATCAATTGCCGGTGAAGCCTATTTTCAAGCGGTGAGGGACTTGATCACCGTGGCTGAAGGGGACCGCAGTGCAGCGATTTCCCGGGATGAAATCCAATCTTTGCGATAACGGGTTTCAATCCTTCTCGGACAGGTTAATAGGGTGCATCTATATGAATTAAGCCCGCTGGTGTGGGTTCCCTTTAAAATCAGGGGTTGACCATCCGATTGAGTTTGATTCTAAATCATACAGAATCCGGTACTGATAGGTCTATAAAAACCCACACCCTCAAGGGTGGGGCTACACGAACAAAGCCCGCCTGCGCGGGCTAAAACCGAAAACAAACGGTTTACAACCGGATTGGGTATCACTCGAAAAAGCGTTAAAATAAGACTAAACGGGGGATAAATCCCCAAGTTTTGGATATCAAACCTCTATTCATTTCATCATCAAACTGCAATTAAACGGAGCGTTATGTCATTTGTTGGTCTACATATTCACACCGATTATAGTCTGCTTGATGGTGCCAGTCAGATTCCGAAACTGATTGACAAGGCGATCGAGTTGGGAATGCCTGCGATCGCCCTGACGGATCACGGCGTCATGTACGGGGCGATCGAACTGATTAAAGTCTGCCGAGGAAAGGGAATTAAACCGATTATCGGCAATGAAATGTATGTAATTAATGAACCCTTAGACACCACAGCCCGTTGCCGTCGTTATCATCAAGTCGTTTTAGCCAAAAACACCCAAGGCTATAAAAATTTAGTTAAACTCACCACAATTTCTAGTTTAGAAGGGATTCATGGCAAAGGGATTTTTGCCCGTCCTTGTATTAATAAAGAACTATTAGAACAATATCATGAAGATTTGATTGTCACCAGTGCTTGTTTAGGGGGAGAAATTCCGCAAGCAATTCTCCAAAATAAACTAGATGTTGCTCGAAAAGTAGCGAAATGGTATAAGAAACTATTTGGGGATGATTATTATTTAGAACTTCAGGATCATGGGTCGCAGGAAGACCGAATGGTGAATGTAGAATTGGTGAAAATTGCCCGAGAACTGAATATTAAACTGATTGCCACCAACGATTCCCATTTTATCTCCTGTTATGACGTAGAAGCGCATGATGCATTGTTGTGCATTCAAACCGGCAAGCTGATTAGTGAAGATAAGCGGATGCGCTATAGCGGAACGGAGTATATGAAATCCGCCGAAGAGATGGCGTTGTTGTTTAGAGATCACTTGTCTGATGAGGTGATTCAAGAGGCGATCGCCAATACCCTAGAAGTTGCCAGTAAAATCGAACCCTACCACATTCTCGGCGAACCTCGGATTCCCGATTTCCAATGTCCTCCGGGAGAAACTCCGAACACCTATGTGGAATGGATTGCCAAAGAAGGACTGAAGGAACGCTTTAAGGTTAAAAGCTACGAAGAAATTCCCCAAGTGTATCGGGACCGGCTGGTTTATGAAGTGAAAATGCTGCAACAAATGGGATTTGCAGCGTACTTTTTGGTCGTTTGGGATTACATCAAATATGCACGCGATCGCGGCATTCCTGTGGGTCCGGGACGGGGGTCTGCTGCCGGGTCTCTCGTCGCCTATGCCATGCAAATTACCAATATTGACCCGGTACATCATGGGCTGCTATTTGAACGTTTCTTGAACCCCGAACGGAAATCCATGCCTGATATTGACACAGATTTCTGCATCTCTCGCCGGGATGAAGTCATTCAATATGTCACCGAAAAATACGGCAAAGAACGGGTTGCCCAAATCATCACCTTTAACCGCATGACCTCCAAAGCGGTGTTAAAAGATGTCGCCCGGGTGTTAGGAGTTCCCTACAAAAAATCCGATGAAATGGCGAAATTAATTCCCGTGGCGCGGGGAAAACCGGAAAAATTAGCAGTGATGATTTCCGATAAATCCCCCGCCCCAGAATTTCGCGAAGCCTATGTTAAAAACGAACAAATTCCCCGGGACGATGGCACTGTCGTCGAATTCCGACAATGGTTAGATATGGCCATTAGAATTGAAGGAACCAACAAAAGTTCTGGAGTTCATGCTGCCGGAGTCGTGATTTCTGCCGATCGCTTAGATGAAATTGTTCCTTTACAAAAGAATAACGACGGCGCAACCATCACCCAATATCCGATGGAGGATTTAGAATCCCTGGGGTTATTGAAAATGGACTTCTTGGGGTTGAAGAATTTAACCATGATTCAGAAAACCCTAGACTATATCAAGGAAACAAAAAATCTTGATTTTGACCCCTATCAGTTTCCCGCTGAAGAACGTAGAGCACAGGAAGTTCGAGGCAGAGGCACTAAAAAATTCCCCAAAGATATTGAAAATACCTACAATATTTTAGAACGAGGGGATCTTGAAGGAGTGTTTCAATTAGAATCCTCGGGGATGAAACAAATTGTGCAAGAATTGAAGCCTTCCAGTTTGGAAGATATTTCTTCAATTTTGGCTTTGTATCGTCCGGGTCCGTTGGATGCGGGACTGATTCCCAAATTTATCGATCGCAAACATGGACGGGAGGCGATTCAATATGAACATCCCATGTTAGAAACGATTCTGAATGAAACCTACGGGATTTTATGTTTACCGCAAGGGACGCAGATTAATAAACCTGATGGGTCTACCGTGGCGATCGAAGACATTCAACCCGGAGACTGGGTATTGACCTCAAATGGTCATCAAGTTTGGAAAGCTAAGGTTGCCAAACAATGGCGCAGTGGGTGCAAAGAAATCCTCAAAATTACCCTCTCTAGCGGGACCGTAATTTATACCAGTAAATCCCACCGATTCTTAACTCCAGAAGGAGATAAGGAAGCGTGGGAGTTGAAAGCTGGACCTGGAGGATTGAAAAATGCTCATATCTATAGTTCAGTTCTCTATGAACAGTGGCCGATTTCTAACAATTCCCAACAGCTTAATCCCAATGAAGCCTATCTGTTAGGATTGTTTATTGGCGATGGCAATTTGGTTTCATCCACGCCGAATATTGCTTGTTCTACAGAAGAAACTGCCCAGTATGTGGCAAATCTAATTGAGTCAACCTGGGGAGGTGAACCGAAATATTATTTCCATACTCGATGCTGGTACGCTTACTCGAAATTTAAGACCCAACCGAAACCCACGCCGTTAACGCAATTTATGGATGGGTTGTATGGTGGACGGAGTTGGAAGGTGAAATCGCAACAGAAACATTTACCCGCAGATGTGTTGGATTATTGCGATCGCGATCGCCTCGATTTGTTACGCGGTTTATGGGATAGCGATGG
>JAABSJ010000027.1 GCA_011390515.1 Oscillatoria sp. | reverse complement strand
CTCGCTCTCCTTTGATGCGGATACTGTAGGCATTCGCCAAGTTATTTTGAGTCATGGCCCATTGTTCGGGAAAGGCGGTGCGGGTGCGGACTTCTAAGGCGGCTTCGTAGCAGGAAATCGCCTGCTCGATATTGTCCCCTCGCTCTCCTTTGATGCGGGTTTCGTAGGCAACCGCCAAGTTATTTTGAATGGTTGCCCAGGCCGTTGCATTATTCTGGCGAGGAAAAAAATCGAGGGACTTGGTATAGATGGCAATGGCAATTTCTAAATTAATCGCCCGTTGACCGAGGGGAAATTGCTGCACTAAATTGGCAAAATTGAGCAAATCAATAATGTTGCCGCCAGTGGCAAAGGCGGGAATCAGGGCAATCAAATCCTGATTCAGCTTGGCTTGTTGATGGGCGAGGAAGGGATAAACAACGGAGGGATTAACATCGCTTTCATCGGTCAAGCGCAGGGCTTCTTGTAAGAAGGTTTCATATTCTGCGGGTATTGTCTCGCTTTGGGATGGTTGCGCTGTCTGCTGCCCTAAAAATGCCGCCACCTGTTGCGCCAGATTCCGCAGAAACGCCGCCTGATTCTCTTGTCCCTGTTCCTGCAACTGTGCCGCCACCAACTCGCACACCTGCACAAACCCCTCATCCACCCACTCTATAGACTGGTTGAGGATTTCCGGTTCCTCCCCACTGGGACAGGTGAGGAGTTGTTGAATCAGGGAGAGATAAGCCTGCACTCGTTGTTCATTCATTGCCGCACGGATAGAGACAGCACCCCCATTTTAACCCATCAGAGCAACCCAGAAACGGGGTTTCTTTCTTCAATCTTCGGGGAGAATCACAGATGCTGCTAGAAACCCGGTTTCTTGTCCCTCCAAGTTGATGCCGCGTACTCTTAGAAACCGCGTTTCCTGGACCCTGCTAAAATGAGAAGATGAATCCACCCCTAACCTGGAGCTTTATTGACCCTTGAGAGGGCTGATGAGTTCGCTCACAGGAGTCCGTTTAACGAATCTGGCTGGCTGTGAGAAATGGCGATCGGCTGTTGTTGGTGATGAATTGGCGATCGCTGCTGACTCCAGCATCACCTGTTTTTTCCCCCAGCAATGGATTCAAGTTCAATCCCTCAATTACCTAAAAGTAAAAAAACATGATTCAGACCCTTACAAAACCTATCTCGTTTGATGAATTTGTAGCCTGGTATCCAGAAAATGCCGCCTGTAAATATGAATTACACAACGGAAGGATTGTAGAAATGCCTTTAGGAACGGGTGCCCACTCTAATATTACGGGTTTTATCACGGGTGAACTCCATTTGGAAATCAGACGGCTAAAATTAGATTACTCTATTCCGGGTGATTGCTTGCTGAAACCCTTGGAGGATGAATCGGGTTATCAGCCTGATGTGATTGTCCTAGATCGAGAGCAACTAAGCAACGAACCCCGGTGGCAAAAAGAGTCTATTATTACTCTAGGGAGTTCAGTGCGGTTAGTGGTAGAAGTAGTGAGTACCAATTGGCAGAATGATTATCTCCGAAAGGCGGGAGATTATGAATTAATGGGCATTCCAGAATACTGGATTGTAGACTATCTGGGTTTAGGTGGTCGGCGCTTCATTGGTCATCCTAAATCTCCGACTCTTTCGGTTTATTACATGGTTGATGGAGAGTATGAAGTAAAACAATTTCAAGGGGATGATAGAGTTGAGTCTTTGGCTTTCTCGGAATTACAATTAACAGCGGCACAAATTTTTCAGTCGTAATTTTTCAGCGACAGAAAAATCCAATAGGATAAAACCTATTTCCTATGAGCGATAATAGACCTCTTGCAAAATAACGGATAGATCCCCCCAACCCCCCTTAAGAAGGGGGGCTTAAGAGAATTTTGCAAGAAGTCTAATGTTGGGTTTCATTTCATTATATAGCGTTTCTCATGTCTATATGGCTGTACCCTATTTTCAAGGATAAACGCTATTTTGTGTATCAAAAATTGGGATTAATTTCTACAAAATTTTCAGGTTTTCCCTGGAAAATAGATAAAACATAATCCCCTTGATTGGCGGAATAATTGGTGCAAACATCAAAGATTAAACCGGGTTCTACCGCAGGAATATCGATGATTTTGGGAGGTTTTCCAGTTTTGTCAAAACTCAAGAGTTGGTAAAGACAGTCGCCGGTTTGAACTACGGTCCCCAAAGGCAATTGTTTCTGAATCATTCCCCCGGCAGTGGCATAATATTTACGAATTCGGTCTTTTCGGATAAAAATAACCGGATGAAATTCTGTTTCCGGCAAGGGAAATCCGGGAATATCCAACATCCCTTTTTTAGCCAAATAGTTCTGAATCCCGCGCACTCCTTTGGTGACGGATTGCGGATTCATCTGCATTCCGGTCCCTAGTTCCAGGGTCCAGGATTCGACATCAAACTGGATGGGTTTTCCCTGTTTGGCTAAACTGTTCTCTAATGCCAGCCAAGGTTTCATCCCCGCTTCATCGAAGGCATCGCCATCATACTCGGTCATCAAAATTGCATAATCAAGCAGAAAGGCTTTGGCGCTTTCCTCTCGGGAATGGAAGCAGTAGAGATAATCTAGTCCTTGATTGGTGGAACTGTGACAGTCAATCACATAATTGGCATCTAAGCTCAATGATTGTAATTTATAGCGATACTGTTCGACGAAGGGAACGCCACTGGCAGCGTTGATATCTTTTTGGAGTTGATGAAATTTTTCGAGGATAATCTGTCGATAATATTCTTCAATTTCTTCTGGATCAACATTAATCAGAGAGTAGGCAAAGTCGTGAATATCTGTGGCTTCTTTTTCGTAATCCCAAAATATTCGATTCCAGTCTTTGCCATCATAGCTGTGATAGCGTCCACTGGAAAAATGTTGCGATCGCTGATTAATTCCCAGGGGATTACAAACCGGAACCAGCCAAATCTCGCCGGTGATTTGGCTGGCATCTACCCCCTGCAAAAACTCTATCAGTTGATGAATCACCGCATTTCCGGCAATTTCTGCGCCATGTAAATTGGATTGGATATAGGCTTTAGGACCGGGATTGTCTCCAATAAATTTATAAACCTGGATAAACAGGCGATCGCCTGAAGCGAGTTGAACAATGGGAATCGTCTCAATAATTGGCAGCATACAACCTTGACCCTTGCACGTTTAGCATTGAAATTTTACAATAAAAAGACACGGCTTTTTTGGCCGTGTCTTCTTTACCAAGTTAACCCAATTCCAGAGTTAACCTAAAACTGCAACCAGAATTAGACCTCTTGCAAAAATCCGGATTGATCCCCCCAACCCCCCTTAGATCCCCCTCCCGTCCCCCTTAAGAAGGGGGAAGCCAGAGGAATAAATATTTTATTCACGGGGGGCTTTTGAAACTTTTGCAAGAAGTCTATTATAGAGATCCTGCACCAATCCGATCGCCGATCGCCCCTAAATCCCCAGGCAACAGGGTGGTTTGTGCGAGTTTGTCCAGCAAATCCTTCCACTGGATATACTCTAACGAAGGCAGCACCAAATCCGCATCCTGGAAGCGTTCCACCGGACCTAACCCGACGGCCCACATTCCGGCTGCTTTCGCTGCTTCTACCCCGGAGTCAGCATCTTCAAAGACGATACACTCTGCCGCAGGAATCCCCAACAAATCCGCCGCATGGAGGAACAAATCTGGGGCGGGTTTTGAGCGCGATACACTGTATCCATCAGCGATCGCCTGAACCAGATGACCAATTCCCAATCGTTCCACCACATTATGAGCATTTTTGCTCGATGAACCGATCGCCACCTTCATCCCTGCTGCTTGCAGTTCCATCAAAAACTCCCGTGCCCCCGGTAACAAATCCTGGGGACCAATCTCCGCTACCAAGTCCACATAGTAACGGTTTTTGCGGTCCATCATCTCCTGCATTTGCGCTTCCGGAACTTGGCGACTGCCAAGCAGCATTAACAGAGACTCCCGACGTGCCAACCCGCGCATCGCTTCATTTGCCTCGCGATCGAAGGGAATTCCCTCCTCATCCGCCACTTGCTTCCAACCTAAATAATGGTATTCTGCCGTATCCGTCAGCACCCCATCCAAATCAAAAATCACCCCGCGTAACCCGTCGCGCAAAGCATTTGCTGTCATTTCCGACCCCTGAGATGTTGTTTTCTGAGTATCTGCGGAAGCACTCTCCTGCTTAATATCAAACTCATACCAGCGATCGCGCCAGGAGAGTTTGAACTTCAGACGAGTCCATGTTGGGGGTAAGTGAGGATTGGCGATCGGACCGCGTTCCGTCAGACGAATCCCGGCAAATCCAAACACGACTGCCTGCCAAACTCCTCCTGTGGAAGCAGCGTGAATCCCCTCACAAGCATTACCCCGGACATCTTCTAAATCGACTAATGCCGCCCGCATGAAGTGTTGATATGCCTCCATCGGTTTATCCAATTGTGCCGCTAAAACCGCATGGATTGCCGGACCCAGACTCGATCCATAAACATGATCGGTCCGGGGACAGTAATAATCCCAGTTCGCTTGCAAGGTTTGGGAATCATAGCGATCGCCCAACAGATACAGCAACATCAACACATCCGGCTGTTTGAGAATCTGGCAGTGACTGGTTGCCTCAATTCCCAAAATCGCCTGCATTGACTGTTGGCGGGGTTCATAATCGGCCAAATTCACATCTTTGAGGGCGAAAAAGCCTTCCGATTGCTCAATTAACCCCGTTTCTGAGGGGGTAGGCAGGTAAATCCGCTCAATCACATGGTTCCAATGAGTGAGGCGTTTAGCATCCAGATTCAGTTGCTGTACCAATGCCTGCGCCTGATCCGGTGCGAAATCCTGTAACCAGTTTAATACCTCCTGTGCGGTTTCCAGATGCCATTGCATCATCCGGTTGGTGAAGGTATTGTTATTGACGCGATCGTGATTTTCGTCGGGTCCAATCACGTCACGGATTTCATAACAGTTGCGATCGCCATTCCATTCGGCGCGACTTCCCCAGAATACTGCCGTATCCAGGATTAATTCGGCGCCATAGTCTGCCATCCAAGTGTCGTCCCCGGTGATTTGCCAATAGTTCCAGGCGGCATAAGCGACATCGGTGGTGATGTGCAGTTCAATGTCCCCACACCAAATTCGCACCAATTCTTTGCCTTCCGTATCCGGTACCCAACGGGGGGTGACTTCATCTCCCGTAGCGGCGCTTTCCCAGGCGAACATGGCCCCTTCATGCCCCGAATCTGCCGCTTTGCGACGAGCACCGGGGAGGGTGTGGTAGCGATAAGTCAAGGCATTTCGGGCGGCTGCCGGTTGGGTGTAGCTTAAAAAGGGCAGCAGAAAAATTTCCGTATCCCAAAAAACGTGACCCCGGTAAGCAAACCCCGATAAAGTTTTTGCGGGAATGCTGACATGACTATCATGATGGGGGGCCGCTTGCAGCAATTGGAAGAGGTTATAGCGGATTGCCTGTTGCGCTTTGAGGTCCCCTTCGATGACAACATCCGACTGTTCCCAGAGGCGATCCCAGGCGGCAGTATGTTCGTCGCGCAGGGTGTCGTAGTCTGGGAGTTGACTCAGTTTGGCGATCGCCGCTTCGGTAGGGGCCTCGGTTTCCCGGGAGGTGTAAATCGTCACCAATTTTTCCAACGTTACCGTTTCTCCCCGGTTGCCTTCAAAGCGAGTGGTGAGGGTGGGATATCCCGGGGTCGTCATCCCCAACACCGGAAGGGTTTGCTGCTGGGCATTTTTAACTGAGAGTTGGGTTGCCATTCCCAACACAATTCCACTATGTAACGTAGACAACTGCATCCAGACCCCATCCACTTCTGAGGGAAGCAGGGAAAAGGGGAGGGAACTGCTGGATTGATCGGTTTTGACTGGAGTCAACCCTTGAGTGATCCATTTCCAATGCTTGATTCCTTGGTTATCCGGGTGTCCGTCGAGTCCCGCTTGGATTTCCACGATATCGGAGAAATCAACGGGGGTAACGGAGAGGCGGATTGCGGCGATATGGTGTTCGGCAAGGCTGGTAAACCGCTCAAAATGGAGATCCAGGGTTTTTCCCTGGGGACTACGCCAGCGAATTTGGCGGCTGAGAATGCCACGTCGCATATCCAGTTGCCTTTCGTAGTGCAGGATTTCGCCGCGATCGAGGCTGAAGTATTCGCCACCGACAGAAACCACCATCGGCAGCCAATCGGGACAATTTGCCAGTTCCGTATGGACGATGGCGACTTTATCATACAAACCATTAATCAAGGTGGCAGGTTTTGCCCCAGGATAGCCTTCCTCGAAGGTTCCACGAGTGCCAAGATAGCCATTTCCTAGGGTAAAAACCGTTTCGTAATGATGCGGTTCGCTATTCGGGTCAAAGTTGCGTTCGGTGATAGTCCAATCGGTTGCGTACATTGGTATCCGTTCAGGTAAGTCTACTTAACTATTGGAGGGGTCTGGCTGTAAAAACAAATCAGGGAGCGTTTCTACATCCATGTGGCGATCGCAGATGGGTCTTTTAGGAGATTTTCCCTAAAATCTTCCCTACGATCTGTTCTTCTATCTATAGAATCCCTCTCCGGATGGATGGAACGATCAAAATTGTAAAAAACTCTACAAAACGATACAAAATTACATGAAGTCAGGAAATGCTTATTATTTTGCTAAAAATCAACAAAAATTTGCTATAATAAGCCCACACTAAATCAAGAAATCCTGACATCCCAAATCGCGGCCAGGTTCTCGGGATTTTAAGGGGTAATTCCTCGATGGATTCGTCAAAATTTTCTAAGTCTCACTCCCGAACTTGATTCTAAAATCAGCCCAAGGATCCTAAAATTGGGCCGTCAGAGTTGAGAGAGTCGGACAAATGCTCATCTAGTCCTCCAAACCCGTTTCCTCTGTCGCAGATTGAGCTAGGGTCCGTGAGTACCACCCCCCTTGATCTCAGGTTAGGGACTTGACGAACGGTTATTGAAAAGATAGACAATTTCTCAACGCGATTTAATCCAAAATGTAGAGCAGCATTATTATAAGAAATATTATATCTGTGAACTCTGAAATGTTAGTGGATTCAGGGGGGAACCTGGGAATGAGAGTGGATTTCTTTGTACCTCATTCCGGGTGAATACCGGGCTTTCGATTAATTCTGCTTCGCGGTAGAGAGGTGGCGCAGTTGTCCGGCGTAAACCGAGTCATCCCGTAGTCGCCGATCGCGCTTCACCTCTTGATAATCGGGTGCGATCGCCTTAAAATCCCGATGAGGACGCATATCCCACCGTCTTTCACAAAACAGCACTAGGGTACCCGTCATAATCAACCCTGTAACCAGATATTCCCATCCACTGAACGCCGGTAAAATAGCTATCCCCAAAAAATGAAATCCGGCTGCCAACAAGGTACTGCGCGATCGCAATGCCGATCCGGTTCCCACATAACCCAGTCCACATAATGCCAACCATAAGGGACACAGCCGGATCAAAATCTCTCCCCAACCATAAGCAATACTAGCATCGGTTAAAATCGTTCCCCCCACCATCAGGAATACCCACCAATAAACGGTCCAGCGTACTTCTTCTACGGTTACCCAAAACCAGCTTAAGTAACACATCATTGCAGTTGCCGCCAGAGTGAGGATAGACCAGGCGATCGCTTGGGTTGTCCAACTAATGGGAAAAAATTGGGCAGTGAAGAAGATAGTTGCCGTCACCAATGCCCAAACCATCATACTTTGATCAATCCGGGTATAAAATTGCTTAAAGAGACTCCGCCCTCCAATCTTCCACCGGATTCGCCATAATCCTTGGCAATCCTGAATCGTGTTCGGATCGGGTTTTTTGGAAAAAATGGGTTGGTTTGTCGGAAAAAAACTCATGTAACACTCTGCTGTTAAACGTTGCTCGGTTTTATAGTTCAACGTTAACAATTTTGAGGGTTGTCTTACCTCACCAATAAGGCATGAATCCTCGAATTTATGATTAATTTATCTAAAATATATCCATGGGTATATTTTAGGGGTGTAGAAAACTATTCTTTGAGGATTGGGTTCGGAATTGTTGCTATTAAAAGAACCACAATTTATTAAAAACTTACCTTATATAAAACCCAGTGAACCCAATGGTATTAACTCTCCTAGGAATTTATGCCCGGGCTAATCACCACCGGCTTAACCCAGTGATATTCGACCCCTAACCCCAGAAAATTTCTGGAAGAGTTTCTAGAATTATGCAAATCCGGGATAGGGCAACCCTAAGTATAAAGCGTCAAAACCGGGCAAAAATCTAACTCGGGGTAGACCCTGGGAGATCTTGACTCCATTGCCCCAATTTCCACCTGGGGATAGAGAAGCCTGCTGATTCTTGAGATGGTAGGGGTCAGTTAGGGCCTCCATCAGAAAATCCCTCTGAGGATGGCGATCGCCGTGACGAAACGCAGGCACAGATGCAATAATGCAACTTGTGGCAAATCATGCCCATGCTCACTCAAAGGTTAAATCCCAACTCTAGTAAAAATGCCAGCCGATCGCGAGATGAACCGTGACCCCAACCCCAGCAACCCACCCCAAACCACCGGAACCCTAGAATCCCGGCTGATTGTGCTGGTGCCTATCTTAGTCGGCGTCACCGTCGTATTATCTGCATGGCGAATGTTGCTAGGGGTCGCCGTGATCTCCGGACTGGGATGGGCGTGGAAACAATATCACCAAAAGGAACAACAGCGACTCTCCAAGCTGAATGCCCTGTTTTATCAATTAATCCAAGATAACCAGGGACGCCTGACGGCCCTAGACTTTGCCATGCATGGGGAAATTTCTGGGACTGAAGCGCAAGAATATTTAGAGGAACGTGCTCGCGAATTCGCCGCAGGATATGAAATCACCGATAATGGGGGCATGGTCTACTGTTTTTCCAGTATTAAATTGCCCGAACGCTACCAAACCATCGATGTCGCCAGCGTCCCCGCAATGGCTGAACCAGAAGCCCCCAAAGCCGTGGCCCCCAAAAAGCGCCGAGTGGTGTTGCCACCTCCGATGAATCAGACTGAATTGGCGACAAGGTTGGGGGTGCATCCGACTACGGTGAGTAAAAATAAGAACAAATCCGAATTCCTCGACTGGAGTCGGGAAAAAGATCCGGCAGGATTTGCCTGGACTTATGCACCCGCAACCAAACAGTTTTTTGCCATCGAGTCCGAGGGCGATCGCAAATCCAAGTAAGGCCAATCGGGAAAAGTGAGAAACCTAGAGGAGTTAGGTAAAGCCGCCAATTGCCTCGTTCAAGGTTTTAGGCTTCAGTCCTAGGCAGAAGCACCGTAACCCGCCTCATGAACTCAGGCTTGTCCTCGGGAAAAATTTCTCTAACTCCCTCGAACTTTTTTCGATAACTGCTCGTCTAAACTAGATTTTATCTATAAAACCCCGATCAATTCCCAATTGGTTAGCCAAAAATTAATCAAAACTCGATTGACATCTACCCCAACCTTGTGGCATAACATATATAAATCTCAAAACTTATTCATTGAGAGAACTCAAAACAAGGCAAGCCAGTACAGTAAAACCGAGTCAAATCGTTTAACTTGAAGCAGTCGCGTCAGTTACTGAACGAACAACTGTCGTGCAGTCCCCATCGGGGAAAAAGACCGAGAGCGATCGCCAGGTCTACAAAATCGGGCGATCGCCTCCGAATTGTTGCAACAGCAGGCGATCGGGATGATCTCCCCAAAAACCCCAACTCTCATCTAAGTCTTAAGGGCCGCTACTGCTAGGGAGAATTAACCGTTTCCCTAGGGTCCCGCAACATGGGTTAACTGTTAGATCCGGCTACCAACCCGTTGCCCAATACCGACTGGATAGAGGGGATTTCCAGTAGAGAATTGCAGTCGCTTAGAGGGCGCTCACTTCCCTAGTGTGTTCCAATCTTTCTGACTTGCATGATTAAACTTCAATATTTTCACACTCAGATCAATTTTCCCAAGGAGTCCAACAATGTTTAACCGTTCATTTCCTAAAATGTTAGGGGTGGCTCTAGTCTCAGTTCCCATCCTGTTATCCGGAGGAATCTACTCCGCTCAAGCTGAAGAGACTCAGGATGTAGAATTTAAGCTGATTAATAACACCAATCGCACCCTAACCCACTTTTACATTTCCCCGACGGCTTCAGATGAATGGGGACCCGATATTTTGCTAGACGAGGTGATCCCGTCACGAGAATACGGAACCGTCACCATTGAAGATGGCTTAGACACCTGCTATTATGACTTAAGGGCCACCTTTGGACCCGGTGACGGAGTAGGTAGCGGGGACGTTTATCAAACCAATGTCAACGTTTGTGAACTCGCTGAATATACTTATGAATAAAAAGTAGGAGAGTCCTGCACTTTCTCTATAGCAATCCTTGCGTGCCGTTGTGGAAGACGTCGGCGTCCCCCAACCGTTGACGGCCCAAAGCCGGAGAGGGGTTGGGGGTGAGGGACAAATCCTGCAAGGACTGCTATAGTAACTGATGCTGCCTTGAAGATACTGTAAAGACTTCCGCTTTTGGAGTAGGCATAATTGATTAAGTCGAGATCTAACATGAGAGTGGCCCCCTCTAGGGGACCCTCTGCCTCTTCCTCTGATTATATCTGATTATGTTCTATTGCCCATCTGGACTAGCGGTTCCCATCGTTATCAGGCATTGATAGCTACGAGGAGTGCGAGCATCTTGTTCGATATGAGACCTCTTGCAAAATACCGGATAGATCCCCCCAACCCCCCTTAAGAAGGGGGGCTTAAGAGAATTTTGCAAGAAGTCTATTATTCAAGCGAGCAAGATGCTCGCACTTCATTGTGGAATTGAACAATCCCTGGAAAACTCTCCACTCCCAGATCGGCAAGAATGCCGATCGCTTCTTTCTCTATAAAGTCTGATCCTAAAGTCTGAACCTATTCGGGATCTCCCGAAAACTCTGGCATTGGTCTTGCTTCTAACTCAGCTTGTGTAGTAACCAAACCGTTTTCTCCAATGTCAGAAATCAGCCACTCCATCTCTCTAATCTCTCGCCGCTGGGCTTCCATGATTTCATCGGCCAGTTCACGCACACGAAGATCCTGAATCTGTGCTCGCTCACTGGTCAAAATGGCAATTGAATGGTGGGGAATCATGCCTTCCATATAATCGACGCCGCTCACCGTGATCTGACTGCGTACCAGCCATAGTGAAGCCCCAAATAGCACAATGGCACTTAGGTAGATGGCGATATTAGCGCTGCGGCTCTTATACATATGCAGCATATATGACAGCATAATTACCATCATTGAGGCACCCATGATCAGTGCCATGAAGAGTCGTGTTTCACTAAACCATGCATGAGCCAGAATGTGGTACGAATGCAGGTACATTAAGAAAAACATCACAACGATTGAGGTTCCAATCATTGCAAAGTACCTGATGTAACTACCCTGCATTCCTTGGTGGTGCTCAGTACCGGCGTGTTCTTCCATCGTGTTGTTGCCGCTATTCATTTGGTTTTGGTCTTCTCCGTGGTAATAAAAGAATGAAAAAAGAACTTTTACAAGCTAATAAGTTCTACTTGAAAGCTCGCGATCGCCGTAGGATGTCATGCGGCCTCAATTCCCCGAGTCAAACTATATGTCCTATACAGGCTTTAGCACAGTGTTCAGATTCCACTGCACAAGCCATAGCTTCATCAAGCCATAGCTTCATCAAAGCTAGATTGATATTTTTGGCGATTGAGAAGCATGAGTGCTCTCCATAATAAAATTCAATAATAAAAACTTTAGATGACGAAGCCTCCATTTACCTCTCTCCAGGGTATGAAGTTTAATTTCTTCCTGATTGAATAGGATAATTTCATCCTCATTTCATAATTAGATGCTAATGAACATTTAGACAAGCAATTGTTTTTCGGATTGCCTGCATTTCATTGGCGTTTCATAGTTCAGTCATAGCATGGCTATGAGAAATGCTAAGATTGTTTCGCTACCTTGACTCTACAGTTCACTAGAATGGTGCTCTCGCCAGAATTGCAGTGAGGAATGACAGCAAAATTGGGAATGAGGAGGAACTCATCTCACCGGATATGAACCGCCATAAAAAAAGACGGAAGCCAATGTTGACTTCCGTCTACTTCCAGAGCATGATTAAAAATGCACCGGCCTGGGATTACCAATCCAGTTATCCACCCTCGGGAATTTTAGCGATCGACTTTAATCCGTTTATCCGGCTTTTGCTTCCTCACCCAAGCAAGAAATTTCTGCATCTGCGGTTCTTCCTGGAGTTTTTCCACGGTATTCAGTTCTTGCGCCAGTCGTGCATTATCAAAAAGTGCATGAACCTGACGATGACAAGCTGAACAAATATCAACCTTCGGCCCTTTTGCGCCATCTTTTTGTTTCGGAATCAGGTGATGAACCGTGAGGTTCTCCATCTCTCGTTGGCAGAGTCCACACTGCATAGAATTCAAGGTAAAATAGGTATAAATAAGCAGGATGCGCCGTAACGCATCCGACTTCCTTTATTTATTTTGACGCACCGGCAACGGGGTGTCCAGAATCTCCATTAGCAAATCCAGGCGCGAGGGACGAGACAGCAAGGGGACCAGATTCGGCAGGGAATAGTAGTCTCCGCCAAAGGTGAAGGTTTCCACCGGCACTTGCTTCTGCTTGAGTTGGGTTTCTACCCAATCGCAAGAATGTCCCACACGGACGATCAGCACATTCGGCATCACCCCTAGTTCGCGAGCGTAGGTTTGATAAACATCGGCAAAATAGGGATGACCATTCTCACCTTCGTCTGTAACCAGGATGAGTTGGTCCACAACCTGCTTTTTCCGACGCATGGCTTCTAAGGCACAACCGATACTGGTACCCCCCCCAGCCTTAATCCCATCGAAAGCACGTTCCCAGTCGCTTAATTCAGCACCCTGAGCGGTGACTGGGTAAGGCATGGTATCGAAGGCATAGACATAGAGTCCTGCGTCGGAAATGCCGGAAATCATGGCAGCTAGACGCTTACCCACGGCGATCGCCGAGTCCATTGAACCGGATTTGTCCACCAGCAATCCCGTGGGTTTGCTGATTTTTCCGCGCTTTTTGACTTGTTCGTTAGTAATTTGTTCTAACTGCGCGGTGGTGGCAGCATCCAAGTTGGCAGCATCAGCAGCAACTCGCGCTTTGTAGGCAGAAACGCGATCGCTGGTTTGCGCTTTTTGTAGTTTCCCCTCAATCAACGCTTTGACATCAGGGTGTTCCATCGCACCTCGCGCTTGCAGGGATTTCATGTTATTGATGACTTCCTGCGCCGACATCGAGTTAATCAGTGCGACTAAGACAGTTGGGGTTAACTGTTTAATGGCACCGACGGCGATGGGATAGGGAATGTTATGTTCCACAATCAGCGCCGCTTGTTCTGCCGGATGGGTCGATTTTGCCAGTTGCTTGAGGAGATAGGCGAGAGAATCCTGGGGAGGGTTGTTTTTAAACAGGACTGCATCGGCGCGATCGCTCGGTTTGATATGCAAGCTGGCATACAGATGTTTCATTGCACTGCGGTTGCGAAGTGCGGCGCGATCAAAGAATTTGGCATTTTTTTCGCGATCGCGCAAATATTGCGTCACTGCAGTGCGTGAGGAACGCGGGACTTTCCCCCGATGCTGCTTCATAAAATCCACAATCCGTCCGACTTGATACGGAGGAAACCCTTGCAGCATCACAAAACCCGCTTCCCGATGAGCAGTCACAGGACTGGTGAGTAAATGTCCGACAAAGACTTCTTTATGATCTCGGACATCCCCATTTTTGCTATACCAAACCCCCAAATGACCGTAAAAAATCGGGTCCAGTTCCACCATCAGTTGATGTAATTCTGCCACATCTTCCAGTTTGCGATGGGGGGTAGTCAGCAAACTATTCAACATTTCCAGTCTTAAATCCCGTTCTGCTGCATTCATGAACGTCCTCCTTTGGTCTAAATTATTTGTTTTAAATGAGCTTTGAATAATTTGCGGATTTAACAAAAACAGGACTGACGCATTATTTAATATCAAACCCCAGATTCTGTGGGGTTGATTCGCGAATCAACCCTACATTTAGGGTTGATGCGTAAGTCGTGAAAAATAAAGAACACTTCGCGCAAGTTAAAAAAGCCTTTTGTTCACACATGGGAATTGAACCCACAAACCCTTTCGGGTACTCGATTTTGAATCAAGCGCTTTACCAGTAGCAAGTATGTAAGCTTTTTAAGTTAGGGCGCGAAGTGCTTGGATACTACAAGCCGAATGAAATGCGGAAAAATTAAACACCTCGTACAAGTCCAGAAAGCCGTTGTTTCATACGCAGGAATCGAACCTGCTGGCTTTACTTTTTTCAGAGTAATGCTCTATCCATGAGCAAGTATGTAAGCTTTCTGAGTTAGGGTACGAAGTGCCTGGATATTAAAACCGTTTTGAAAGGGGAAAATTAAAACACTTCGCGCAAGTCAAGAAAGCCGTTGGTTCATACGCAGGACTCGAACCTGCTAGAGTTACTTCCATAAAGTAATGCCCAACCATTGAGCAAGTATGTAAGCTTTTTCAGTTAGGGCGCGAAGTGCCAGGGTACTCAGAACAGGGAAACGCGGAAAATTTTAAACACCTCGTGCAAGTCCAGAAAGCCGTTGTTTCATACGCAGGAATCGAACCTGCTAAAGTTACTTTATGAGAGTAATGCTCTACCAGTGAGCAAGTATGTAAGCTTTCTGAGTTAGGGCACGAAGTGCTTGGATCTTAAAACCGTTTTGAAAGGGGAAAATTAAAACACTTCGCGCAAGTTTAAAAAGCCGTTGGAACATACGCAGGACTCGAACCTGCTAAGGTTACTGCTATAAAGTAATGCTCTACCATTGAGCAAGTATGTAAGCTTTTTAAGTCAGGGCGCGAAGTGCTAATTGTTATCCAATCTGGAAAGGAGGGTCAGTCTACGAGACTTTACCCTGCAAAGTTTTCGGAGGTGAAATTATTGTTATAGCCTTTCTGTTGTTGGTGAAGTACATTCACCGATCCCCCTAAATCCCCCTTAAAAAGGGGGACTTTCCAGGTTCCCCCCTTTTTAAGGGGGGCTAGGGGGGATCGAACAGGCGTACCTCATGAATGAGAAAATTGCTATAAGTCCTAAATCTTACAGAGATTAACCGTAAACCGCTTCTGGGCGAACGATTAAATCACCGGAAGGACGCCGATCGCAAACGTAATCTTTGAAACGATTTTCGCTGACTTCCAAGTGACGGGCAAGCTGTTGTTTGATGGCTGCATCGGTCATGGATTCAGTAATGCCGACTTGACTTTCAGTGACGTCGTAGGAACGACCTTCAAAACGAATATGAACCATATTTTCTTCTCCTTGTTCTACAAGAAACAACGCCGTTCTAAGTAATAGACTGCCATGATCGGGTGACGACTTTGCTCGCCAGAATCAACAGTATTGGCGTTCATTCCCTTTGATTGACTTGGGGTTCCGGTTAACTGCTTTTGCTGAGTTTGCGGCTGAGAATTTTGCCAACTCAGGGGAAGCAGTTTCAGATAGAGTAACAAGGGAATACCTCAATCTATTTCAGAAAAATCGTTGATTGATTTGGGTTAATCGCCCCGGTTTTATTCAGTTTTCAAGGTGCAGCTAGGAGAACTATGATTAAGTTTTTTCCTGACCCGTCTTTAATGTAACACTCATACTACGCCCTGTCAAGGGGATATCGAAAAAATTTTCAATTTGCTAAATTAGGACTCTCAAGTGCTTTAAATAGCGAGATTTTTGCAAAAGCTTTGCGAAACCCAACGGATTCATAAAGTTTCAAGGCTCCAGTCGGACTTTGGGCATCCACACTCAATAGAATGGTTTCAACCCCAGCCGCTTGTAACTGCTGCATCCCCGCTAACAAAAGCGCCCGTCCGATACCTTGATGGCGGAAGCCGCGACGGGTTCCTAGGACGGTAATCCAGCCTTCATTTCGTCCAGTTTGGCGATTTTTTTCATCATAAATTGTACAATAACAAAAACCGGCAAATTGGCCATCAGGAGAGACGGCTACTAAGTCGAATGCGGGCCGATAAGGAAGATTGGCTAATTCATAGTCCAGGCGATCGCGAGTGAAGGTGTGAAAATTCCAATGGTCAATAAAACTCTGGTTGTACAGTTCCACCCAAGCATCGCCATTCTTTTGCTGTTCCCCAATCTGCACCGTAAATTCAGGCGGTAACTGAGGATTGGGTATGGGTTCAGCAGCGACTCGTTCCATGCGGAAAAAATAGCGATCAACGGCGAATCCACAGCTTTCTAAAAACCGAATGCGATCGCCATCAGATTCCCTGGTTCCCGATCGCAAACTCACCGGCACACCACACTCCTGACTCACCTCCTGCATTCGCGCCTCACCCCATGCTACAATTTCCCGTTCCACGGTTCCGCCTCGGAACATCGGATGTACCCGAAACCAGAGGAAACCATCCCGAACCTCACCGGATTCAGGAATCCAAAGTTGTGCGAACCCGATCAGTGTCCCCTCCGGAGTTTCCCAGAGGTGAAGATTGCGATCGCGATCGACGTCAGGCGCTTCAATTTCTTGGCGAAGTTCGGCGATCGAACTCCCTTCATCCAGGCAATCCACCGCCTCACAAGCGTGAATCAAAGCCGCGATCGGCTCTAAATCCGTTTCTCCCGTATAGCCGCGTTTTGTTAAAGTTGTCATCATCAATGTTACCCGTTTATATAGAGGGTGGTAGAGGAGTTGAACCTCTCTCGATCCGATTAAAAGTCGGATGCATAAACCGATCTGCCAACCACCCATTTTATCCCATCTCAGCGGAAGCTGGAGGAGTCGAACCCCTACGGATTTCCACCGTACCCCAGTGTTCAAGACTGGTTGCCGTCCCATCAGCAGCAGCTTCCATCAATCAATTTAGGGATGTAAATCCCAAACCAATCTGCAAATCGAAGGCGAATGCAAACCTATGTGAAACTTAAACTGTTTCATCTTACTGTTACCTCTGATTTACAGGATTTACGCATATTTTGAGACCCTAAAATGTAGAGGCGATTCGCTTTCTCGCCTCTACATTTAGAGGTCATGCGTAAATCCTCACTTAAATGAAACTCCTCGACTTGGACTCGAACCAAGAACCCTCCGGTTAACAGCCGGACGCTCTACCATTGAGCTACCGAGGAATAATCCCTTACCCTAGAATGGGGCGCGAAGCCTTTCCCAGGCAAGAGAAAGCCCCTTTGGATGGAGTTGAACCACCGACACCGACGTTCGTAGCATCAGGTCCAGATCCGCTGGCAAAGGGAAATCCACCAGAGAGGTACTGCCCCTCCTAACCCCGCGTTATCAGCACGGTGCCTCACTTTTCGGCTTCTGGTGGGTGGTGGAAGATGGAGGAATCGAACCCCTACAGTGACCTGTACTCTGGCTTTCGAGACCAGTTGCCGTCCATTCAGCAGCATCTTCCGCAGGGTGTCTGACGGGACTTGAACCCGCTAGGACTGGCTTCACAAACCAGCGTCTGGACCGCTTGGACTTCAGACACCATTGATGGATCTGGCGGGGGTCGAACCCGCAACCTCTTCTTTGCAAGAGAAGCGTTCTCCCATTGGAACTACAGACCCAGATTTAGGGGATTGCAAAATATAAATCCTCCAAACGTTCAACTAAAAGGAAAGTATGTGTAGGGGCGCAATGCTTGCGCCCTCCGGAGCAGAGGGCGCAAGCATTGCGCCCCTACTACTCCGCTGATCCTACGAACGAACGTTTTGGAGATTTTATTTTTTGGAGTTCCCTTAGTAGACAATAAACTTAAGTGAGGCGATCGCGTTTGGTCGTGCAAGTGCGAGGAGCATTGTGCGCTTTCTCAGTTACTAGAGGGACTCCGCCGATGGGTTGTTACACACTCTTTAAAGGATGGCTACTTCTAAGCCCACCTCTCGGGTTCTTCGTATTCCTCATTCTCACGCGCCCACAGTTATTTGTGGTACTTTTCCTCTCGTACTTAAGTATGTAAGCTCCAAAAATTAGGTCACGATTGGACGCGATCGCAGAAAATTAGCCTGTTAGAATTTCAGAAGATAATCCCTCCTTTTTAGCTGAATAAAAACAAGAGTGGTAGGACTCGAACCTACACAAACCAATTTAGAAGATTGGGACTCTTTCCAATTAAGTTACACTCTCTTTTATTGGTAGTCCCAGTCAGATTTGAACTGACAACATCTTGCTTGTAAGGCAAGCGCTCTACCGTTGAGCTATAGGACTCCAAAAGGGGAGCATCTCAATGTTGCCTAAAAACCAGTCGGACCTCTCCCCCCTGCCCCCCTCCCCTACAAGGGGAGGGGGGAATAAATCTCTTTCTCCCCCTTCCCTCTGAGGGAAGGGGGCTGGGGGGTTAGGTCTCTTGAACAAATTGAGATGCTCTCTCCAAAAGCGGATGATGGGATTTGAACCCATGCACTGAGACTGGCAGACTCAGATGCTTACCACTACATCACACCCGCAGAAAGCTGGTGACAGGAATTGAACCTGCAACCCATCGCTTACAAGGCGATCGCTCTGCCAATTGAGCCACACCAGCATTAAGAATTGGTGGCAGGGGCAAGATTTGAACTTGCTGATGTTCAGTTTATGAGACTGACGAGCCAACCATTGCTCCATCCCTGCATAAATCACCAAAATACCCCTGACTGGACTCGAACCAGTACCCCCTAGATCCTTAGTCTAGTGCCTCTTCCTATTGGGCTACAGGGGCGAATTTTAAATGACTTTAATTATCTACTTCAGAAAGTGAACTTCTTTTGCTCCAATATCCTCTGGGGGGTTTAGCAATATCATAAGCCTTGCACCATTTTTCTATTGCTTTATCACTTACGCCAAACTCTTTGGCGATTTGAGAAGTTGGTTTTTCCCAAACAAGATTTTTTAACTCTTCTTGTGAAGGACGCTTAACTCTTCGCGACGCCAGATTATAGCATTTCTGAGAGCAGTATGTAGATTGAGTTAGTTTAGACAATGATTTTCCACAGCAGAGGCAAAGTTTGTGTTCATTTAGATTAATTAGCCCAGCATGAAGTTCTCTATGGCAGTTTGAACAAAGCAGAATACATTTATTTAATTCAGCAGCTATTTTCTCAAAACAAACAGATTTGCCGGAAATTTTAAATTCCTTTCTGTTAGGGTCTAAGTGATGAAAATCTAAAGCAGATATAGATTTAGAGTATCCGCAAAAACAGCATTTTCCACCTTTGAGTTCCACTGCTTTTTGCTTGAGACATTGAAGTCTTTCTTTTGCTCTAACGTTATGACATTTTTTACATTCATGCTTGCGTAAATCTTTGTTTGATTTGCTCACTCGTTTATAGAAGTCTGTCAGAGGTTTAAGTTGACGACATACAGAACACTGCCGATGACCCTTTGTTTTAGCTATAGGCGGAACTTTTGAAGTATTGTGCAACTTGTATGGGGAACACTTTAGGCAAAATTTTCGAGAATTTAAAACTTTCCATTCCTTGTCAATTTTTACACGATTAGGAAAAGGTTTTTGGCAGTTAAGGCAAATCGGCATAACTGTAAGTCAGAATTACAACAAAAATATTGTACACTGAATTACGCTTAACTGATACCCCTGACAGGACTCGAACCTGTAAAACACTCGGTCTGAAAGAGCGACGGTTTCCAATTACGTCACAGGGGCAAAAAAAATCGGGATGGTAGGATTTGAACCCACGACTCCTTGGCCCCAAACCAAGGCTTCTAAAACCGCTGAATTACATCCCGTTGGTACTCCTGGTGGGACTCGAACCCACACTTTTTAAAAAAACAGATTTTAAGTCTGCCGCGTCTACCCATTCCGCCACAGGAGCGAGAGAACCAAGGTACTCCCGGTGAGACTCGAACTCACAATGAATCGCTTTTGAGGCGATCGCGTTTTCCAATTACGCCACAGGAGCAGGAAAATATTGTAGAACTGGGGAGGCAGGGCTCGAACCTGCATTATTCTGCTTTCAAAGAGCAGTGCCATACCATTAGGCGACTCCCCATCATAGCAAAACATCTGATGGTGATGATAAAGTTTCCGCTTCTTTCAACCACTTTCTTATAGCGTTATCGGAAACCCCATACTCTCTCCCTGTAGCACAATACCCTTGATTTTGAACTTTTGCTTTTAATACGTCTAGAGGGGGTCGTTCTTTTCTTCTTTTAGCACCTTCTATTTTCGCTGCACATTTTCTACATAATTGCTTTTTGGAAAACTTGCTAATCAAACTACTACAATTACAGCAAAAAAAATGATCCGGTTTATTATGTTTGAGATTTTTCCCTGCGAAAGTATTAGTTTGAGTATGACAGTTTGGACAAAGTATTCGTAAGTTTTCTAGGCGATTATCATTGGCTACACCATTAATATGATCGAGATGCAATGATAAAGGTTTACCATTCCACTCAGGCAAACAACCACACTCATAGCACTGATTTTCCAAAAGACCTTCTTGAATCAGTCTTTTTTTTAGCTCTGAACGACTGTAGTCAGATTCACGTCGTAAAATTTGTGTCAGGGATTTTTGACGATTTCTGATAGAGTTCTTCAGGGCTTCTATATTGTCTCCCTTCGGTGGAACGATTCCATGTTTATTGCACCAGTTATAGAAATGCTTATAATTACCTCCAGCCGCTCGCAGCCCCAAGTATTGCAGGCATTTTTTAACTGATGAACAATGTTTTACCGCTTGCTCGACTTTAGATTTATCTGACAGTACACTCTTTCGACGCATGGCTCACTGGTACGCTATCTACTATAGTTAGCGTAACATAACCATTTTTCCAAAGTAATATATTGCCAATTCAAGTCCAAACAAGTGAGTGGATGCCTGGGTTGGGGTCGAACCAACCTCTCTGTGAGTCAGAATCACAGCGACTTACCGAATCGTCCACCAGGCAATACCAGTCCCCCAGGTCGGTTTCGATCCGACGACCTCCTATTTTTCAAACAGGCGCTACTACCAACTGAGCTACCGGGGGATAAAGGAGAGAGAGGGATTTGAACCCTCGTCGGATTTGTTCAATCCGATCGGTCTTTCCAAGACCGCGCCATCAGCCTCTCGGCCATCTCTCCAGGTTGGGTGTCATGCACCCAGATTATACAAAAAAGGCGGAGAGGGAGGGAGTCGAACCCTCGACGGGTATTAAACCGCTCTTTCTTAGCAGGAAAGCGCCTTAAGCCACTCGGCCACCTCTCCAGAATGGGCCGGGAGGGACTCGAACCCCCATGTTCAGCACAATAGCACTTGATTTACAGTCAAGCTCCTTCACCCATTTGGATACCAGCCCATACAATGTGGCAGTGCCGACGGGATTTGAACCCGCAAACGCCGACTTGAAAGATCGGGGGCTTTACCAATTTGCCTACGGCACCAGGTTGGCGAGGGGACTGAGATTTGAACTCAGATCAACGGTTTTGGAGACCGTCATGTTAGCCATTACACTATCCCCACATTTGTTGGTCGCAGCAGCGGGATTTGAACCCGCATAAACCCAGTTATGAGCTGGGGACTTTACCATTAAGTTACACTGCGATATCGATTTGGTAGCCTCAACGGGAATTGAACCCGTATCCCAGCCTTGAAAGAGCTATATCCTAACCATTAGACGATGAGGCCAGATTATCGATTTCAGCCGAGTTTTTTCTGGAGTTTTTCCAATTTTAATCTGGGCTGAACGGGGATGACGGGACTCGAACCCGCGACGGCTTGTTCGACAGACAAGTGCTCTACGCTAACTGAGCTACACCCCCATGAAATCAGCATTAGATTACATGGAATTTGGAAAAGTTTGGCGGTTGATGGGGTGGGAATGATTCAAGGGAATGATTCCCACCCAGTGAGTCCGCCATTGTTTCCGTTTTCATTAAATGGCCCTTTGATTATTCAGTTTTCAAGGTTCGATGTGGGCGTTTGGGTAGAGCGTTTTGCCCTGTCCCTCTCGCCTCATATTTATATGCTACATACATACTACAAAACTGTCAAGGGGTTTTGGAAAATTTTTTGAGATTTTTTTGAGATTTCATTGAAATGCTTGCATTTAAAGGGTTTTAAGCGATAATTTTACTGAAAAGACTGCCCGGGTCAACATACTACAATGAGGAAAGTCTGAAGTATGGGATGGATCCCGATGGGCCAAGACGGACGGTGCTGACTCTCTTCGATGGAATGGCTAGGATTGGGGCGATCGCCTGATGACCCGCAAGAGTTGGCAGCCCACCCAACCCACCCAGAAACAAATTACAGAATTTAAGACCCAAATGAAAATCTTGCTCTCTCAACGCCCGTCACTTCCGGCAATTTTTTCACAAAATGGTTATAATCTAACCACTGTAAAGCAACAATAGGACTCAATGATATTCATGAGCATTTCTTTAATCAATGTTGCCCACTACTACCAACAACTCCCGCATCAAAATCAAGCCCTGACTATCCTCCAACAAAAAATAGAAGCGAATCATCCCGAATGGTTAAGCGATGATTCAGCATTTGTCCGAACCTGGAGAAAGCAAACCGACAGCCCTAGATTTTCTCCGGAAGTCGAGATTATTTCGGACCGGAAACAACTCCGAGGGGAGTGGGGAGGAAATACCTATACCATTGATGTGGATGAACTGAACGTCTTGGTGCTGGATACCTACGATAAAGAAACCGGAAATCAGGTCGATCGCGAACTGAGTGGGGATTTATTTGCCGAGGTAACGGTTAATCCGTTGACGGGACATATTGTAGTAGGAGTTGTCTTGGATTATTTTGCCGCCATTACCACCAGTG
The DNA here is from genome assembly GCA_011390515.1 of Oscillatoria sp. Taxonomy (GTDB): domain Bacteria; phylum Cyanobacteriota; class Cyanobacteriia; order Cyanobacteriales; family Laspinemataceae; genus Laspinema. Next base: position 18,267 of record JAABSJ010000027.1, on the reverse strand, counting down.
GCATTTTCGTCATTGATCCGCAACCGGGAGGATATGCCATCTATCGAGTGCAAGTCCCGGGACCGAGACCCTTTCCGAATGAGTTTTCGACTTATGGGTTGAGGGATATTACGTCCTTGAGTTTTGTAGAAGAAAACTTGCTGGTGCAATATGCGGATGCAGCGGGTAATCGTTCTACTATTACGTTTCAACCGGGAAATACTCCGGCGATGGAGTATGCCAATTGTGTGGATAATATGGTGGTCGAGGGCGGTCCAGGGTTGTGCTCGCGAATTAATCAGTAGGATAAATAGGAGGGCGATCGCCTGAGTGGATTTCAGAAAAAATAGAGTTCAACCCCGAATGAACCCAGATACTTCCAGTGTCTCTGGGTTCATTTTTTTAGATCAATCGACTTCATTGAGTAGGGAAACCCCCGCCTTCGCTTCCTCGGAACACTTGAGGACATAGAACTCAGCCCGATCGCTCAAGGCGGTGAGAAAAACCCCAAAATCGTTCTGGGAATCCGTAGAGATCCAAGTCCCGCGTAGGCTGACTTCCACATACTCGCGATCGGCAACGCAAATCGAAATCATGTCGCCTGGATCGTTTAACGCCTCTGCTTCCAGAAATTTCAGTCCGGGCAAATCTGCTGGCAGCAAAAATGACGCGCTAGAGGGTGCGATCGCGATGCTTTCACCCACTCGCATCGCCACCACTGCACGGGTCGCCACGACTTCCTCAATGGAGTCAGGCAGACGCTCTAGGTTAAAGCCGGTTTCAGTATAAATGAACTTCAGCATTGCCAGTGATCTCTCGTCTTTGTGAGTTATTCTTGCTTCGCCTTTGAGTGAGAGTCTGAGTCGCCCGAACTTATGTGATTCACAAAAAAGGGCGAATATAGGCTATAGAATTGTGCAACATCAAAAATTTATTGAACGATTGGCAATTCCCAATCTCAGATTCACTCGGTCTAAACCTCTTCCCTTGAGCTTTTCTCCAAAAAATGTGTACAAATTGTACATCAAATCCCGGGTTGCTCTCACTCGGAACCCTTCAAATCACTCCAGAATTGTTCTGCAAATGAGATGGCCGGGTGGATGGGGGCCTTGAGTTTGCTTTTGAGGGACATTCCGGCTTCCATCGGAGTGCGATCGCCCTTGCGAGAATTGCAACTCATGCAGGCGGTTACGACATTATCCCAACTATGACTGCCGCCTCGGGATTTAGGCAAGACATGATCCAGGGTTAAATGTTTCGTACTGCCGCAATATTGACAGGCATGGTGGTCCCGTTTGAGGACTTCCCGACGGTTGACCGGAGGCACCTTCCAAATCCGTTCAGTCCCCGTAATGGTTAGGCGGATATGAGGAGGAACCATCACCACTTGAGAGGGCGATCGCACCTCATACATTCGCGGGTTCTCCAGGCCAAAGTCGTCGCTATTGCTGCCATAGCTTAACTCCAAGGGTTCGGCCTTGCCTGCAATTAACAGGACAATTGCTCGTTTAATGTTGACTCGGCTAATCGGTAAGTAGTTTTTAGAAAACACCACCACCGATTTTGTTAACACATCAGTTATGCTATTCACGACTCGACTCCTTAAAAAAACAGCCCCCACTTCCTGATTTAGGGGAAGCGGGGGCTGAAAAAACTCTTATTATTAGGGTCTTCTCGTCCTAGATGGATCCGGCACTTGATGCCTATCCCTCCCGCTTCTGCTATGAATACTTGGCCATGCTGGTAGCTGGCCTAACTCGGATTTAAAATCCTCGCTCATCTCGAAATTTCGGTCCGCATTCCTATGATACTCAACCTGCCCAATGGACACCAAAGCTATAGCCGATGTCACGAGGCGATCGCCTGCATCAACATCACGGCCCAAGCCATTGGCATACAGTCCGGTGATTGTAGGAAGGAGGGGTAAAAAGTTCACGTTTAGATTTTTTGAAAGCAAGGGCTTGAATTCTCCACCAAACATACTACACTAATATTACAGAGAATGTAAACCCTCCAGAGGAAAAAAGTTATGACTGCGATTACTCGAACCTCCACCACCGAAATGGAAGTCACCAGCATCCGCTTAGAGAGATCTCTGAAAGAAAGCCTGAAAGCCATTTCTGGCAATCAAGGGTATCAATCCTTGATTCGAGATGTGCTCTGGAATTACGTCCAGCAAAAATCAGGAGAGTATCGACCTTCATTTTCGAGAGACGATATTCGCGCCAGTTTAGATGCGACGGCCCAGCGAGAGGAACGGTGTGTCCTTACTGGCAAAGTGATTCAACCACAAGAACCCATGTTATTAGGCTTAACAACTGGGGGCGATATGGTGCCACTGAGTATAGAGAGTCTGGTTGGATAGTCGAATTTAGGGATTTTTTGAGTTCAACATTTAGAGGCGATCGCATTGAATAGGCGATCGCCTCTGGCATAATTCAGATTTTGCCGACTCTCCAAGGTGAACCGGCGTTACTGCATTCCCGGCAATATCTGGCGAATCAAATCTGACGTCACGCGATCGCTCACAGTTGCGGCCCCTATTTGCGTCGGTAACACAAACCGCACTTGTCCATCTTTGACCTTCTTATCGGTTTGCAGGGTGTCAATAATTTCCTCAAGATTCAATCCTTCAGGTAATTTCGTCGGCAACCCGGCTTTTTCAATCAAGGCAAACTGACGGCGATCGCACTCCTCATCCCAGAGTCCCAACGCCACTGCTATCCGCGATGCCGCCACCATCCCGATCGCCACCGCTTCCCCGTGATTCGTCCCCTTATAATGCGTCAAACTTTCCACCGCATGACCTATCGTGTGACCATAATTCAGAATCGCCCGCAATCCCGCTTCTTTTTCATCTTTGCCGACGACATCCGCTTTACTTTGGCAAGAACGGGCGAGAATTTCTTCCAAAAATCCTGCATCTACATACCGCAACTGATCCAACCGTTTTGCCTGTTCCATCTGGGTGAATAATTCCGCATCCCAAATCACCCCATATTTAATCACCTCGGCCATTCCGGCTCGAAATTCCCGGGCTGGGAGGGTTTTTAGCACCTCGGGGTCGATCGCCACCAACTTCGGTTGATAAAATGCCCCAATCAGATTTTTCCCCTGGGGATGATTCACCCCAGTTTTGCCCCCAATCGACGCATCCACCATCGCTAACAGGGTCGTGGGAACTTGGACAAAATTAATCCCCCTTAACCAAGTCGCTGCTGCAAATCCGGTCATATCTCCCACAACTCCACCGCCTAAAGCGACCATTGTGGAGGACCTTTCTAGGCGCTGAGATAGGGCCGCATCGTAAATTTTTTGGATGGATCGCAGGGTTTTGTATTGTTCTCCTGCCATCAGGATGCAGGTGGAGACGTCAAATCCCGCTGCGGTTAAAGAGGACCGGAGGCGATCGCCATACCGTCGATCCACCACTGGGTTGGACACCACTAAGACTTTTTTCCCCAACTTCAGGGGCTGCATCTGCGTCCCGAGTTGATCTAAGGATTGAGGGGCGATCGCAATATCATAAGAGTCCTGGGGCAGATTGACGCGGATAACAGACGGCATGGTAAACAACCCATTCACTAAAACTAGAGGGCTGTATTGTATCGCAAGCCATGATTCAATGGTGGGTAGCGATTTTAAATGGAGATACTTCTCAATGTCTGGAATCCTTGCTTACGCTTTGATTGTCGGTGGTGCCTTCGTCAGTGCCGTGGTCCTCATGTTTGGATTGCGTGCCGTCAAGCTGATCTAACTCAATTCTGTAGATGGGGGTTTCGGCCCCCATTGCGTTCTAACTTGACACCGCAGCAGTCCTCGGCATCACCGGGCGTCCCCAAAAGCCCCACCCTGGAAACTGTGGGTTTTTCCTCACCCAAACCGGATTCAGAATCACTCCTGCGGCGCTTGTTTCGAGGCCAAAAATTCCCGCACTACTTCATCATAGCGGCGAAATTCCCCATCCACTTGATAGTTCATTTGTTGCATTTCTGCTTCGGAAATTAATCCCGCCAATTGGAGAATTGCTGCTTCTAACTCGGGATGTTTTTCTAATGTTTCAGTCCGAATTATTGGGACTGCTTGATAAGGGGGAAAATAATTTCTGTCATCTTCTAGCACAACCAATCCCAATTTGTCAATCAATCCATTGGTAGAATCTCCGGCAATTAAATCGACTTTTTTATAAACTAAGGCCCGATACATTAATCCTAAATCCATGACTTCGGGAGGGCGGGCAAAGGTTAGCTGATAGGTGGCAGCCAAGCCGGGAAAACCATCTTCCCGACTCATAAATTCATAGCCAAATCCCGCTGTCCATTCGGGGGTATGTTCAGCCGCATCGGAGAGGGTTTTTAAATTCAAGTTCCGCGCATCTTCTCCTCGGACCATGATTGCAAAGGTATTATTAAAACCTAATGGAGGCATGACGGTGAGATTAAATTGGTCTTGATAGGCGCTTTTTACGTTTTGGTAAACCGTTTCCGCGTCCGAGATGGGGGTCTGGTTTAAAATGGCGGTAAAAGCTGTGCCGGTATATTCAACATAAGCATCAATTTGGCCGGTTCGGAGGCCATCATGGCAGAGGAATGTCCCGCCTAAATTTAACTGGCGATCAACGGTTAAATCGGTTTGGGATTCTATCTGTTGGGCGAGGAGTTCACCGAGGATATTTTGCTCGGTGAAATTTTTAGAGCAAATCACAATATCTGCCCTTCCCCTGGGGCGGGAGTTGTCAGTTTGGCAACTGGCGACTGTCCCTAAAGTGACCATGCAAAGGGCTAAGAATAAAACTTGTTTGACCTTCATTTTTTGACCGTTAATTGATGTTCAAGCCAGCCGATCGCCCCATCGGCAATTAAAGCGATCGCCGCTGCCGGAACTGCCCCGGCTAAAATCAGTTGATTGTTCACCATCGAAATCCCTTGAAAAATCAAAGCCCCCAATCCACCGGCCCCGATCGCAGCAGCAATCGTCGCTGTTCCCACGGAGATTGCCGTGGAGACTCGCACCCCAGCCAAAATCACCCCCATTGCCAAAGGAATCTCCACTTGGGAGAGCAATTGCCAATCGGTCATCCCCATACCCCGTCCCGCCTCACGAATGGCTGGATCTACCCCAATAATGCCAGTATAGGTATTGCGAATAATCGGTAATAAGGCATATAAAGTCAGGGCAAAGATGGCGGGAACTGAGCCAATTCCGCCAATGATGGGCACGGAAATTAAAAAGCCAAAGAGGGCTAAACTGGGAACGGTTTGCAGGATATTGGCAACCCCCAGAATGCTCGGGGAGAGGTGCGGTTTTCGGGTGATGAGAATGCCCAGGGGAATCCCGACGGTGGTGGCAATGGTAATGGCGATCGCCACTAAAAATAAATGTTCGCCACTCCGACGTAAAATTTCTTCGCTATATCGAATCAGAAAAAACTCATCCATTATTCAGGCTGATACAGTTAACGAGGTTGGAAGGACAAACCCTAAATGTAGCTGCGAATCGCGAATCGCCAGTCATTCATGGGTCGATGTTATAAATTGCGGAGGTCCTGGGATTGATAGCGCAACGGCTGAGAAACCGGGTTTCTGCCCAAGATTTGCGACTCCATAGCCAAAATTTTGTCAAGAAACCGGGTTTCTTGTCCCCAGGAACCCCTAAAACTCAGCAGTTCCATCGAAGGTGGGAGTGGGGAGGCAGCGGATAAAGGCTTGAGCTTCGGGATGTTCGGATTGCAACAATTCTGTAGGAGTGCCTAACATGACCAGTTTGCCATCTTGCATCAAGCCGATGCGGGTTGCCAAGCGCAAGGCTTCGTGAATGTCATGGGTTACAAATATTACGGTTTTGCCGAGTTGCTGTTGCAGGTGTTTAAATTCCCCTTGGAGTTCGAGGCGGGTAATCGGGTCCAAGGCCCCAAAGGGTTCATCCATGAGCAAGACGGGGGGATCCGCCGCTAGGGCACGGGCGACGCCGATGCGCTGGCGTTGCCCCCCGGAGAGTTGATGAGGGTAGCGGTGGAGGAAATGTTGGGGTTCTAACCCGACGAGTTCGAGGAGTTCGGTGACGCGGTTCTGGATGCGATCGCGGTCCCACCCCTGAAGAGACGGGACGAGACCCACATTTTGAGCCACGGTGAAATGGGGAAATAAACCAATGTCCTGAATGACATAGCCCATCCGTCGCCGCAACTGAATCGGGTCCCATTGAGTGGTGGGTTTGCCCTCGACGAGGACCTCGCCATGAGTGGGAATTTTTAGAGCATCCATCAGGGCGATCGTGGTACTTTTGCCGCTGCCACTGCGTCCGATCAGCACTAACGCTTCACCACGGTTGACTTTAAAATTCAAATTGGAGACTAAATTGCGGTGATTCACCCGAAAGGTGACATCCCAAAATTCTACAACTGAATCGCTAACAGGGGGGTTGGGTAAGGACATAAATCAATGGATCGGGGGATCGAGGGCAGGGGTGGAGGAAAATTCCGGTCCGGAGGACTGGGAGGGTTCTGGGGGTGGTCCTTTAATCAAACCATTGAGTCAGTTCCATGTCAGTTCCATGATGTAGCTTGTGGAAGAGTGGCGATCGAGTACAGTAAATTAAGAAAGGCACTGGAGGAGGAGCGGATCGTTGTGACTGCAAAACAAGCGAGGGCAATATTGTTGCAGAGGGAGATAGATTTGTAAGTTTATAGAAAATGGCTCCTAGACGGGAGATCTAGGCCCCAATTAGGGGACCGATCGCCGGGGGAGAACAGAACAAAACGCTCCATGCCAAACCGGGCATTCAGAGTGACCCCGCTCAGATTTTAAGCCATTCGCGCCTTCAAGCAACCTGGGCGTTGAAACTGGGCCATAATATCGAGGCGAGGAAATGAGCGTTATGCTACAAAGCCTTAAGGAAGGCATACAGTAAGGGGAGCAAAGGGAACCCGAAAGCAATGCATAAGATCCTGTTGGTAGAAGATAATGAGATGAATCGGGATATGCTATTGCGTCGTCTGAAGCGTCGGGGCTATGAGGTCATCGTAGCCGTCGATGGCGGACAAGGCGTCACAATGGCCCATGCCGAAACACCGGACTTGATTTTGATGGATATGAGTTTGCCGGTACTGGATGGGTGGGAAGCAACCCGACGGATTAAAGCGGCAGCGGATACTCAGTGGATCCCGATTATTGCATTAACTGCTCATGCCATGTCTGGCGATCGCGAGAAATGTCTGGCGGCAGGATGCGATGATTATGACACCAAACCCGTGGAGTTTCCTCGGTTGTTGGAGAAAATTCAGTTACATATTTCCAAGCAACCGACGGTTTAGGATGCTGTTGGCACTCCGATATTGAATGAGGAGAATGGATGAGGAAAATTTTAGGGGTGCGATCGCCACGGGGTCAATTTCTTCACACTTGAACAGCAATGAATGGGATTTCTATTAGTCCACAGAAATTTTGAGTGATATTTTTAAGGATTTCTAGTTCTCCAGGCGCGAACTGGGGATTTTTAATGGAGGGGAATTCTGGGTCAATCTTAAAATCCGAAGATCTGAATCAAAGGGCAGCCGCCCTCATCCGTAAACCCTCGATTTTTCACGATGATTCATTCATACCCCTCCGCCAGTCTGGATTATTTCCTGATTTTTTTGTTAATCTCAACTCTAATTTGAGTAAATATCCGTGATTCATGAAATAAGGCGAGAACAAAGGAGAGAAAGGAGGTGAATCAATGATGTAAAGTACCTGCCAGTTTGGGCAGCAATTTTTGTGATCATAAATGGAAAGTTAACTGCCGCCGATTGTCTGCAATTTAGGTCAGCGCTTCACTTCCTTGAGATCGTCTAGTATCGGGAATCAAAAATAGCGGTTAGGAAAGCAGTGGATCATATCCCGTTGATGACAAGACAGGAACTCTAAACAGGACAGTTCAAGTCAAACCCACCCTCTTCGCCAAAGAGATCTCATCAAGATGCCTATTAATTTACCGGCCCAGAATTTGAAGCCCAATTCAGATGTGAACTCCAACCCCAAAAATCAGCGGGGGGGGCTGATTCAAACTTACACCCTGGTGGGAATCCTCTTGGGTTGCACGATCCCAGTCGGTGCATGGATTCTGGATATCGTGATGCGAGATGTGGACTGGTCTTTAGGGGCGATCGCCCAGGTCCATACTATCAATCCACTCCACTGGATCCTAGACTTCAACCCCCTATTCTTCGGTTGGATGGGGTGGACCTGGGGACAATTAAAAATCGTCCAGAAAACAACCCATCCCCCCTCTTTGCGCCTCAGTCCCTTCCAAAGCGACAGCATTGGCGTCCCATCCCTGGGAACCCCCACCGCAGACCAACTGGCACTTTACTTGAATCATCTCCCGATCGCCGTCATTGAATTGAACCTCAACGGTGAAATTCAAACCTGGAATCCTACTGCTGAAACCCTATTTGGCTATCATGCCAGCGAAGCGATCGCCACCCCTGTACTCACGGCAATCATCCCCGAAAATGCCCGTCCTGATTTCCAAAACCACTGGAATCAGTTCTTAACCCACCCCTGTAAACAGCGTTGGCGGTTAGAAAATTGCACCCAACACGGCAAAATCCTAACTTGTGAATGGAATATCCTTCCTCTGATCAATCAGTCCAGTGAACTGATTGGAGTCGCTGCCTTAGTCGGGGAAATTACTCAGCAGGTGCAAATCGAAACAGCTTTACGCGATAGCGAAGCCCGATTGCGCCGACTCTCTGCCGCCACCTTTGAAGGCATCATCATTCATATCCGAGGAAAAATTATCGATGTCAATCAAGCCCTCGTGAAAATGAGCGGCTATTCAGAAGAAGAGTTGATTGGCAAAAATGCCTTCGATTTTTTAACTAACCCCTCTAAAGAAGTTGCTTTTAAAATGATTGAGTTAGGGGATGAGACCCCTTACGAGGTAGAGTTTTTAAAAAAAGATGGCACAATTTGTGCTGTAGAAATTCAAGGGAAAGAAATTTTAAATTCCGTGGAAGGAGGCCGGGTGGCAGCAGTGCGAGACATTAGCGATCGCCGGAGGTCTCAAGAGCTAGAAAAATTGCTGATTGCCACGGTGACTGAAAATCAACGAACCCTAGCCACCCTGATGAGCAACCTTCCGGGCATGGTTTATCGTTGTAAAAATGACCGAACCTGGACAATGGAATTTGTCAGCGATGGATGTATTGCTTTAACCGGATATAATCCCGAAGATCTCATCGGGAATCGCCGGGTTTGTTTTTCCAAAATCATCCATCCTGACGATCAAGAAAAACTGTGGTTCAAGGTCCAATCCTGTTTACAAAACCAACAGCCCTTTGAATACGCTTACCGAATCATCACTCGGACTGGAGAAACCAAATGGATTTGGGAACAAGGACGAGGGATTTTTTCAGTCACGGGAGAATTATTTGCCCTAGAAGGTTACCTAACCGATATTACCGAACGCACCAAATCCTTAGAAGCCTTGCGTCACAGTGAAGCCCGCTATCGGGCTATTTCTGAACTGGTTTCGGATTTTGTCTATTCCATGACCCTCAATGATGACGGTGAACCCATCCCCGAATGGGTCACTGAATCATTTAAACGGATCACCGGCTATACCCTAGAGGAAATCAATCAAAAAGGCGGCTGGCATCGGGTGATTCATCCCGAGGATTTGCCCAAGGTTCGGCAATTCGAGCGAGAAATGCTCGGGGAATATGGGGCAGTCTTGGAATACCGAATTTTTACCAAATCCGGTGAGATTTGTTGGTTGCGCGATTCCGCACGAACCGTTGATTACCCCGGGGAAGAACCGAGGAAGAAGGTGCTGGGTTCGGTGCAGGACATTAGCGATCGCAAGCGATCAGAATTCCAAATGTTACACGCCATGTCCTTATTGAGCAAAAGCGAAGCCAAAAATCGCGCCTTGCTCAATGCCATGCCGGATTTAATGTTTCGCTTCGATCGCAAACAAAACATTCTGGACTTTAAACCTGTTAATGGCATTGATTTTGGCAACTTAACCGGCCAATTTTTAGGTAAAAAATTAAGAGACTTATTATCTGAGGAAGTCGTCGCCTATTGTATTGATGCCTTGGAAAAAACTTTGTCCAGTCATGAAATTGAAATCTTTGAATATGACTTAAAAATTAACGAAGAGGTCTTTAGTTATGAAAGCCGGGTGGTGGCGAGTGGAGATAAAGAAGCTCTAGCGATTGTGCGCGATATTACCGCACGCAAGCGGTCGGAAGCAGAAAAACTGCAATTAATCGCATCTCTCCAAGAAAGTGAAGAAAAATATCGGTCCGTGGTGAATACGGTTCAAGAAGTCATTTTTCAAACCGATCCCCAGGGATGCTGGACCTTCCTCAATCCGGCTTGGACCGAAATCTCCGGATACAGTATCGAAGAAAGTCTCGGGAGGCCGTTTTTAAACTATATTCATCCCGACAATCACCCAGAGACTCAAAAAAAATTACAGAAATTAGTTCAGCGCCAGAGTGACTTTTGCCGCCATGAGGTCTGTTATCTGACCAAGACAGGCGATCGCCGGTGGATGGACGTTTATGCGAGGCTGAGACTCTCTCCCGATGGGACAATGATCGGCCTTGCTGGGACCCTCAACGATATCACCGATCGCAAGAAAGTCTCCCAACAATTGCAAGAAGCCAAAGCTGCCGCAGAAGCTGCCAACCGCGCTAAAAGTGCCTTTCTTGCCAACATGAGCCACGAACTGCGAACCCCCCTCAATGCCATTATCGGCTACAGCGAAATTCTCCTCGAAGAATCTGAAGATTTAGGGTCGGAAGAATTTATTCCCGATTTGCAAAAAATCCAAGTTGCCGGGAGACACTTACTCACCCTGATTAATGATATTTTAGACATTTCCAAAATCGAAGCCGGTAAGATGGAACTCTATTTAGAAACCTTCGAGATCCAAACTCTCCTTGATAATGTCATCGCCACCGCCAAACCCCTGATTGCCAAAAATAACAATACATTAGAATCAATCTGTCCACCTGATATCGGAACCTTATATGCAGACTTGACAAAAATCCGACAAGTGTTATTAAACCTATTGAGTAATTCCGCTAAATTCACCACCCAGGGCACCATTACCTTTGAGGTCTCTCGGGACCTGATGTGGATTCCTCAGACCCCTTTGAATTCATCTCTCGGGGAGTCTGGGGCCCTGATGGAGACGGATTCTACCCCCCCTGTCAACAGTGATCCCCTAGGTCCTCCGTTTCCCTGTATTATCTTTCGGGTGACGGATACAGGGATTGGCATGAGTCCCGAACAAATGAATCAAATTTTTAACGCCTTTACCCAAGCGGACCCTTCTACGACTCGCAAGTATGGCGGCACAGGTTTAGGATTAGCCATTTCTCAGCGATTCTGCGAGATGATGGGAGGGGAAATCTCCGTTAGCAGTCAAGTGGGAGTGGGATCCACTTTTACGGTCCGTCTCCGGACTGTCCCAGTTCACCCTCACCCCTAATGCTCAACCGAAGCATTTTCCCTGGGAAATTCTCTGGCCCTCGGATAGAACCTTCAAGAAATAGGTAGAATCCTAGGAAGTTTCCATCGAGAAACGGTATTTCGCCGAATCACTTGCACCCAGGCGAGAGAGCAAATGCCATCAGGGGTTGATTTGCTCCTTCAATCTCAGTAAACCCAGCTATGCGGACACTAATGCCATGATGCGATCGCCCAAAACTCCTCTGATACTCCCTTCGGTTCTCGTCTGTCTGAACACCCCCGGATTGGGTATCAATCCGTTCTCCCTCCTGCCGGATCTCCAGGATCCCAGGTCTAACGGAACCCCCATCGTCTCCTAGAGGCGATCGCCAGTTCCGATCTGGGTTAACCCGATTAAACCCCTGCCCGATTGCTATTTCGAGCCTGCTAGATTTTAAAGAGTCGATGCCATGAACCTTGACCAAGCCTCGGTGCTGGTAGTTGATGATGTTGAAGCCAACCGCGATCTCCTCTGCCGCCGCTTGAAGCGGCAAGGCTACCAAGTTAAAATTGCAGAAGATGGACTGAAGGCACTCGAATTAATCCGCGCCGAGCCATTCGACCTGGTGCTCCTAGATATTATGATGCCCCATCTTAATGGCTATCAAGTCCTAGAGGAAATTAAGGCCGATTCCAGTCTGCGCCATATCCCAGTAATTATGATTTCCGCTGTGGATGATATCGATAGTGTGGTCAAATGCATTGAATTGGGTGCAGAAGACTATCTCTCTAAACCGTTTAATCCGGTGCTGTTAAAAGCTCGGATTAGTGCCTCTTTGGAGAAAAAACGCCTACGCGATCAAGAACAAGCTGTTTTACAAAAGTTACAAGATGAACAGGCTAAATCTGAACTGCTCTTGCTGAATATTTTACCCAAACCGATTGCGGAACGGCTGAAGGCCGGGGAACGGACGATCGCCGATAATTTTGCCAATGTGACGGTTTTATTTGCTGATATTGTCGGCTTTTCCCAACTTTCTTCTCATTTATCTCCCCCGGAATTGGTGGAGTTTCTCAACCATATTTTCTCGTTGTTTGATGAGTTGGCGGATAAATATGAGTTGGAAAAAATTAAAACGATTGGAGATGCCTATATGGTGGTCGGGGGTTTACCTATGCCTAGGCCGGACCATGCCCAGGCGATCGCGCAAATGGCTCTCGATATGCTCGACGCTACAACCCAATTAAGAACCAATCATGGCGAAACCATCGCCATGCGGATTGGGATCAGTACCGGCCCGGTGGAAGCTGGCGTCATTGGTACTAAAAAGTTTAGTTATGACTTATGGGGGGATACGGTCAATACAGCTTCAAGAATGGAATCTCACGGCATTCCTGGACGTATTCAAGTGACGACTTCGACTTATGAATGTCTGGCTAATGATTTTTTATTTGAAAACCGGGGCCTGATTCCCGTCAAAGGCAAAGGAGAAATGTTGACCTATCTCCTGATGGGTAAAAAACCTATTATTTAGTTTAATTTAAGCTGATAATTATTTAAAAAGCATCGGGGTTTTTCTATGTTTTAAAGCCGTGAATCAAAGACTGGAATCCGTCCGTTTCCTCTCCCGGGTGACTGCGCGATCAAGGGTGAGATGCTCCCCCTCTTGACCTCAATCGGTTACAGGGGCGATTGCAGAATTGCCCCGGGTTGGAGATATCGCTCTCAAACCAAAACCTCCGGACGCGGGGATCGCCCGGGTTATGCCCCTTCCCGAACATCCGCTACAGTTCCCGGTTTCCCTAAAATTAGCGCCATGATTCTGGGGGGTTTAGGGGCGATCGGCCCTTAATCCGGCTTGATCCCCCACCGCCAAAAATGAGCCCCGCCCTTGACAATTTCTGGCCCCTTCCAACTCAACGGATTGATGATCGGACAGTTCCTTGTTAAACTAACTTACAATCACTGCCCACAATTATTATTGTTAACTTAATTCGGTAAGGCTAAAGGCTATGACTAGGGGACTTTCAGTAAAAATTCGATCAATGGCGACAGCGCCAACTATTGCGCCGGACCAAGTTGGTCAAGTTACCCGACAACCGTATCCGAATTATAAGGTAATTGTGCTTAACGATGATTTTAATACGTTTCAGCACGTTTCCTCCTGCTTAATGAAGTACATTCCCAACATGACTAGCGATCTAGCTTGGGAACTCACCAATCAAGTTCACTTTGAAGGACAAGCCACCGTCTGGGTGGGTCCCCTAGAGCAAGCTGAATTGTACCATCAACAACTCAGCCGCGCTGGATTGACGATGGCTCCTTTAGAAAAAGCCTAATCCCGTTAAAGCATCAGGCGTCCCAGCTTAGGGTTCAAGATGAGGGTTTCACTGTTTACCCTTAAGATGAACCAGTAGGTTGCATACTTAAAGCAGAGACGCGAAATTTCTCGTCTAGGGTATCCAAGCTGATTTCCAGGCTGTACTAGCCTCTGATTGGTTCCCCAATATCCAAAAAACACGATTCAATTTGGTAAATATCTCATGGGAAAACCTTCTGGCGGTCGCTTGGTTCTGAATCACTCCACCCATATTCCTGGTTTAATCGCCATCCTGGACAAGTTAACGGGTTGCCTCGGCATTCAAACCATTACTCCCGGGGTGATTGGTCGCGCCAAAGGTCACTGTCCCCAGATGAAGTTAAAAATATCGGTTCCTATTTTGGGCGGATATAAGGTGATTGCCAGACAGGGAAAAACGGTGCAAGAAGTCTTTATCATCACGGAATTAAGTCAACCGGACCTAGAAGGGGCGATCGCTTCATGCTTGAATAAAAAATAGTCCCCGGGTCTGACTCGGCAAAACCCGATTCCCTGATGATTAGCTTTAAGGTCCGGTTCTCCCTCCCATTCATGAGAATTAACACTCAAAGATTGGAAAGCGGTGACTTTTCCTCCGATCCCCAACCCACTTCTGCTGACTTCTCTGGGAAGTGGCTGGCTTCTCCCTTCCCACTCTTTTTTTTGTGTCTTTTTCGGGGTTTAGACCCTTTTATTGTGGCATTCAGTTTCTGATGCACGGCTCTATAAACCACATGATAACTCACCTCAACCCCACATTCTTCTTTTAACCAAGTTTGAATCTCTCCATAACTGGTAAATCCCTCATACTCCTCCAAATATTGCCTTAATTTTCCCATCGCTGCTGAGGGAATAGTCGTGGTTTTACCCGGGCTTTTGTAGGGTTTGAGTAATCCCTCTAATCCCTCTTTTTTGTACTTCTGAAACCATCGATAAATTGTTGATGGATCTCTGACTAGCACCGAGGATAACTCTTGCAAAGTCGAGAGAGTTCCCGTTTTCAGTAAGTACAAAGCTTGCAGTCTTTCTTTCATTTGTACACTGGTCTGCTTATCCAGCAGATGTTTCAGTTCTTCTGAAGATTCCTTAATTTCTAGATTGAGAGTTCGTGCCATTTGTATAAGTTTCTCGCTTCAGCCCCATTCTGTTGATTTTATGGGTTAATTCCATGCAGAAATAGCATAAAAATTTTTAATTCTAGCCTAGCCTACCCAAACCTGATCGTCAAGAGGTCCCGAACATCAAAAGGCGTTATCAAATCTCAATTCAGCGGGAGAAATCGACGGTTCATCCTGAAAAATTGAGTATATATCACTAAACAATTGACCATTTTTGAGATAAAATTCACCCACAACGGCTACAAAATTAGCCCGGTGCTCGCACTTCACCCAAGAATCTATTAAAATTAAGCAGATTTTATTAACAGTCCCTTCAGACGAACAGAAAATGAGCAATTCAGGGCGGGTTCCGACTTCTAAGAACAAGGGTTTTACCCCCGAACCAGACTGGAACTATGAGGCAACGGTGGCTCAAATTGAGGCAATCGTTGAACGAGTCGAATCGGGGGAACTAGAATTAGCTGAGGTTTTCGACCAATTCACCACGGCAGTTGAGTATTTGCGGCAGTGCGAATCGTTCCTCTCGCAACGCCAGCAACAGGTGAATTTATTACTGGAAACTCTCGATGAGGTGAGTTTTGAGTTTTGAACGATGAGGGGGAAAGGACTTACGCAATCTGTGAAATCGAGCCCTAAATGTAGAGGCGATTCGCGAATCGCCTCTACATTTAGGGTGAATTCTTCAAATCTGCGTAAGTCCTGTGGATGATCCTTGGGAACGCGATCCCTCTTCATCCTTCTCTTAAGGGAACTCCAAACAATAAAGTCTTCAAAATCTTCTAGAAGAGATCCCCCCAACCCCCCTTAAGAAGGGGGGCTTTTCCACTTCTGCCAAAGTTCTAATGCCCCACTTTTTTTATGGAAATCCCTAAGCAATACTGCCGCGTTTGCGGGTTTCTTTGTAGGAGGTGCCGACATTTTGCAATCCGGCTTTAATCATTTGTTGTTCGAGTAGAGCAAAGAACCGCGCCCGATCGCCTCCCCGAACTACGGCTTGATTGTGGGCCTCCGCTAACACCACCGGATAGCCATACCCTTTCTGCACTTGGGACAGAACCATACTTAACGCCATGCCTAACAAAGACGGATCTTTGGCAACCCAGGCAGGCATATCAATTCGGGCAATTTCTGGCCCCACATGAAGGTAACAAAAATAAACTTGATGTTCTGGAGGATATAAATCCAGAATCCGAGAACAACTGCGCCACAGGGGACTCCGTTGTCCCGGTTCGAGTACAGAGGCCCATAAGGTCGTATCCCGCAACGGGTCAAAGACTTGGCAGGGAGCTTTTTGGTCGTAGGGACGGAGTACAGAATCCGCCTGGATGGGACAATGACTAAAACAGTCAGGGTGGGGATGGGGACAGGCGGCTAATCTTAAGAAGCTGAGGGATTCACTACTGCGGGAAGCACTGATATACCCGACAATCGGGACCTTGACTTGTCGCATTTTTTCCCAAGCTTCTAAAATGGCCCCGAGGATGAGCTGACGCGCATCGGTGGGTAAGGGTTCGAGAAACCAGTAAATTAAGGCTCCATCGACCATGCCTAAAATGGGGGCTTCTGGGTGAGCAATTTGACCGCTGCCTGGGGTTCGCAAGGCAATGGCTAAATCTGCTAGGGCGATCGCCTCGGAAACCCCCCGTTTGTAACCCATCCATTCTTCCGTTTTAATTCCCCATTGCCGAGAAATATAGAGGTCCTCGGGTTTATAAAACACCTCCGGCAGACTATCTAACAGTGGCAGGCGACTTTGACCATAATGCAGAATCACTCGCCCGACATTAATTAAGTAACAGTAGGCAATTTCGTGATGGGAGGGTGCAATCTGAGATCCATCGGTAGCGAGGACGGTTTGGACGTTGGGGGGGGTGGGGATGTAGGGGGTAAAGTCCAGGGGTTCGGCAGGGATAGCAACGGGAAATCCCATGCGATCGCGCCAAATTTCTCTTTCTTGGATCAAATGCTCTTGCTCTGAGTGAGCTTTTTTCCGCAATTTTTGGGCGACTTCCAACCGCTGACGGGATTGTTCCGCTTCTCTGGAAAGATGTTCGCTGATTCCCTGCATTTGCCTTGCGATTTTGGTCAGATCTAGCATCCGTTCCCCCTGGGTATAAAATAGCCCGTTGTTGGTTTTGCTGTATTTATTTTATAGCCCAGGGCCGGACCCTTCAATGATTGGGGACCGATTTAAGGCCAAACTGAACAGTCTTGGCAGAAGCTAGACAAGGACAAGAGTTCTATGCCGGATTTGTTCTGCGCTGCGGCCCGATCGCTGGGGGTATTATATCCCCAGTCTGCTAGATATAGTTTGACCGGGGTCAGGTCCAGTTGTTTTTGGACGGATTCTAAGGTTTTTAAGCGGTCCTCTACAAACCAAATGGTGGGGGTTGGGGTGATTTTTCCCAGGAGTTCTCGCAGAATTTGGTGTTTGGGACGCTTGACATTTTTGCCAAATACGCAGTCTTCTGGGAGTTGGATGCCTTGTTGTTGCAGCAGCGATCGCACGAAGCGTTCTTCTTTGGTGGTGATGATCACCAGTTGCTGATTGGAGGCGAGGTAGGTTTGCAGGTGATCGATGACTCCCGGATAAAACCGATGCAAACTCAACCAGTCGGTGAGGTCTTCTGCAATCCATTCATCTCGGACGCGATCGACGATCGCCGCTAACTCTGTCGAGTCTAATGCTTCATCGGTGACTATTTGGGAACAAATTGCGGGCCAGTTTTCTAAGATTTGGTCAGGGTTGGTTCCTAAAAGGAGCGATCGCACGAGGACCGGCATTTCCCATCCGGTTTCGATCGCCGGTCGGAGTTGATAAAATAAGGGCGCTATTTCTTCTGGGGGGAGGCGATCGCTATTCGGCCAAATTTGGCAATACGATCGCCAAGTGGTTTGGAAATATTCGATTAATCCGTCACAAATGACGCCATCAAAATCAAGGGCTAGAATGGTCGGAGGGTTAGACACCATCGGATTTGAGGGTAGAGAATTTCCTTGCCGATTTTCCCATGAATTGGGACAGCCTGTCCCAATTCATCCCAAAACAAAAGACCCACTTTTTATTAAAAAGTAGGTCTTTTATTTAGACGCTTTCACACTGATAGCAGACGCCTTAATTCAGTGATTTTCTGAACTACACTCTGATTGATAGCGTTGTAGTCAACTGGGGCGGAAGGATTCGAACCTCCGGATGCCTGGACCAAAACCAGGTGCCTTACCGCTTGGCGACGCCCCATTTCTCTGACCTTAAACATACTAACAGATACCTACCGGGTTTTGTCAACTGTTTTTGAAAAGTTTTTTTTTCAGGGGTCTTGGGGAGATGGGGGAGATGGGGGAGATGGGGAGGATGGGGAGGAT
>JAABSJ010000271.1 GCA_011390515.1 Oscillatoria sp. | reverse complement strand
CCTGAAGGCGGGATGTTGAACTGAAGAGAACGACTAAAGTCGTTACTACGAACAAAAGAGAACGCCTGAAGGCGGGATGTTGAACTGAAGAGAACGACTAAAGTCGTTACTACGAACAAAAGAGAACGCCTGAAGGCGGGATGTTGAACTGAAGAGAACGACTGAAGGCGTTACTACGAACTTAAGAAAACGACTGAAGTCGGGACGTTGAACATTTTCCCCATATCCCCAGGACCAATGACCAATGACCAATGACCAATGACCCCTCACCCCATCCCCAATGCGATCGCAGTACAATAGACCTACCGGCATCCCTGCGAAAACATTATGATGAGTAATCTTCCAGATTTTGGTGAGTACGGCTATCAGGTTATCCGAGAATTGGGTCACAACCGCGCTGGGGGTCGCGTGACTTACCTGGCGAGTCGTACTCCAACCGCAGCACCCACTCCCGATGTCACTCCCGATCCCGCTGATTTAGTGGCGATTAAACAGTTTCAGTTTGCCAGTACCAGTGATGCGGGGTGGGCGGGTTATGAGGCATATCAGCGCGAAATTCAAGTGCTTCAGGGGCTCAATCATCCCGGAATTCCCCGCTATTTGGATTCCTTTGAGAGTCCCCGAGGATTCTGTATGGTGCAGGAGTACAAATCGGCAGAATCCCTGGCGCAACAGCACACCTGGCAACCGATTCAAGTCAAAGAAATTGCCATCGCCCTGTTGTCGATTTTAGTTTATCTCCAAAATCGCCTCCCTGCGGTGATTCATCGGGATATCAAACCGGAAAATATTCTGGTAGATGAATTCATGAATGTCTACTTGGTGGATTTTGGATTTGCTCATCTTGGCGAGGGAGAAGTTGCGGTTAGTAGCATTGTTAAGGGGACTCTGGGTTTTATGCCACCAGAGCAATTATTTAATCGGGAACTGACTCCCGCCTCGGATTTATATGGGGTGGGAGCCACTTTAATTTGTTTGCTGACGGGGACAAAATCCCTGGAGATTGGGGAGTTAATTGACCCCAGTTATCGGATTCACTTTCGCAAACGGCTTCCTAAAATTAGTCTGGCTTGGATTCAATGGCTGGAAAAAATGGTGGAACCCAAGCCAAAAGACCGTTATCCCAATGCAGAAACCGCCCTGGAAGTATTAACACCGATTGAGATTAGTCGCACGCCGCAAGTGATTTCTAGTCATCAGTTGGTGCAGTTTCGGGGGACGAAGTTGGGAGAGCAAATTACCCAAACCATTTCGATTAAAAATCCGGTTCCGGGAACGATGCTGAAGGGGCGATGGAAGGTGGCTCCTTATCGGAGGGATGGCTACTTTGCCAAAAATAATCATCCCTGGATTAAAATTGACCCAGCCCGGTTTAAGGGGAATCAAGTTGAATGTACCATCACCGTGGATACTGGCAATTTGATAGCCGATCGCATTTATGACCGCGAATTAATATTACAGGCAAATTCAGACCAAAAATTATATCGAGTCGCCCTTAAAGTTAAAACCCCCCCGGAACCTGTAGAAGAGATAAAATTACCCTATCCTTTGCTGGGAATTTTGCTGGGTTTAGCCCTGACTACAGTAGCCTTTATTCAACCAGTCGCGGTGATGGGAAACTGGATCGGGTGGCTCATCAGTCATATTCATCCGGATGTGGTAGAGTTCTTCTTCATGTTCTTATTTGCCTCCTGGTATCTTTTCTTGGAGGTTCGGCACGCCCAGAAACCGGTGCCGCATCTCCCGGGTATGATCGCCGGAAGTATCAGTAGTGCGGTGATTGGGGCGTTAAGTGCGATCGCTTTTGTCATGGGTTCCCGGGCTTCGGCTGATTTGGTACTAGCAGTTGCTATATTTTCCGGAATTCTGGGTGCGTTCATCGGTAGTGTTGCCGGAATTGGAACAGATGTATTGATTAGGCGATTACGGGCGATGGGAAAGGCTAGAGATCTATCCAAACTCCTTGCCGGGGCGATCGCCGGGGGAATCCTTGGTGTCTGGCCGATTGTGGATACCACCCATTTATCTAATCCTTGGGCTGGGATGGGAGGGATAACTTTAAGTCTTTTAACAGGGAGCGTTGCCGGTGCGGTGTTCGATGAAATAGAACAGGGGAAAATCTCCCAGGTGGCACCGAATGTTCAACTCAAAAACAGCAATGTTTCGACTTATTTTGCCGGGGGAATTATTCTGCTGACGGTGGGATTAGGAATCAGCCTAGGGTTAGCTTTGAATGGGACAATTTTCTCTCATTATTGGGTGATTTTGCTAATTCTAGGAACCGCGATTCCATTAAAGAAAATGGTTTATCCCCATTGGGTGCGATCGCGTCAAGTCCGGGAGTATCATGAGTCGAAAGCCAAACGGATTCAACCGTAATATTTCAGAACGAATCAACAAAAGAGATTGCCCAGAGGAGATGAAGCGATCGTTAAGCATAGGTTAAGCGCAATCTAAGCCCATTTCAACTCGGGGCTTCCTGTCGCGCTAGATCCGCCCTACAGGACGCCCCTAGACTTTTCCAGATTCTACCATCTTATCCTCTCCCGTAAATATTAAAAACCTTAAAAAATATTGACAAAATTGCCTAATAAATGTAAGATGCATTAAATTTTATGGGAGCAGTAGATTATCTGTCCCCATTACCTAGAGGAATCCAACTTTATGACACCACCTAAAAAGTCGGCTGAAAATTCATCCCCGCAATCGTCAAAATTGTTTGACCTGTTGTCCGAACTGGCTAAAAATCCTGGCAAGGCAAAGAGATTTAATGCAAACCCTAGCGAAGTTCTTGACGAATATGAAATTGACGAAGAGTTGAAAAATTTGCTGACAACAGGAGACTGGGAAGATTTTAAAGAAGCAGTGAAGAAAGAAGCAGAGGAATACGGTTTAAAAGCTCCCTAAAGTTTGTATAATTCCCTCGCTATGCTCAATCTACTGCTCCATCTGTAGGTAAACCTAACTAAACCGAAGTCTAGGGTATAAACCCTCTAATTTAAAATTGTTAGGTTAAGCCCAATCTAACCCATTTCAAGGAGGGGCTTCTTGTCGTGGTAGATCCGCCCGACATGAAGCCCCGAGAATCTTCCATCCGTGATCGTCGCTGTAAAGGAAATCTAAAAAAAATATAAAGCTATTGACAAAACTGGCATAAAATGTGTAAAATCACATAAATTTCTGGAGCTTACAGAAATTATTTCATGCACATCAAAAATAAATCATTTTTATGCTACTTCAATTGTTTGATCTGTTGTCTGAACTCACGAGAAATCCAAACAAAGCCAAGGAGTTTAATGAAAATCCTTCTGCTTTCCTTGCTCGATATTCAATTGATGGAGATGTAATAGCGCTGCTGGCTAATAGCCACTCCATTGAAGATGAACGAGTCCATGAGTCCGAACTCTAGGGTCGGCTTGTTCCTTAAAAAGTGAAAGTTATTTGGGCAAGTTTAAAATAAGGTGATTAAATTTTTTACAAAAATCACCTTATTATCACAACTTAGGTGAGTAATTTTACCATGCTAACTACTTCAGACCCAGCAGTCATACAGACAAGCAATAGATTAGAAACACAACCCGAAGTTGTCTTTGTTTGTATGCCTTTCGGCCCGCTACTGCCTTCCATTGGGGTAGGCTTGCTAAAAGCCTCACTCAAATCCCTTAATATCTCTACAAAAGCCTGCTATTTTACCCTACGGTTTGCCCAACAGATTGGGATTTCTATTTATAATGAAACCACCAGTGGTGAGGTTTCCGTCTGTGATTTGGTGGGCGAATGGTTATTTTCAGCGGCCCTATTTGATCGCGATCCCACGGATGTAGAAAACTTTGTGGAAGACGTATTGCGCGGACGCGAACCCGCACACCGAGGGGCTTATCCGAATATTAAACCCGTTTCAGAAACCTTTATTCAAAATATCCTGCATATCCGCAGTTTAGTTGAGCCGTTTTTAGACCAGTGTTTAGCAGAAGTTCTCAGCTATCAACCCCGGATCGTTTGCTTTACAAGCACCTTTCACCAGCACGTTGCCGCCCTTGCCTTAGCTAAGAAAATTAAAGCCGTTTCTCCAGACATCTTTATTGAATTTGGTGGGGCCAACTGTCAAGGCATCATGGGAATTGAAACCTTACGGCAATTTCCCTTTGTGGATGCGGTGATATCCGGAGAAGGCGATCGCATTTTTCCGGAATTGATTCGCCGGGTTTTAGACCAACAATCGATCGCTGATATTCCGGGAGTTTATACCCGCGATACGATCGAGTCAGCTAACACCCTTCAGGACTTAAACGCGCCGATTCTCCATGATATCAACGCCCTACCCTTACCGGATTATGACGATTATTTTGCGGAATGGGAAGCAGTCCGGCCTCACCTCACGGAAAACTATCAACCTCGGTTACTCTTAGAAACTTCTCGGGGTTGCTGGTGGGGAGAAAAAAATCACTGCACCTTTTGCGGACTCAATGGCACAGAAATGACCTACCGCAGTAAGTCGGCAGAACGGGCAATCTCAGAAATTACCAGTCTGATTGAACGCTATCCCGGTTATCCCATTTCTGTGGTTGATAACATTCTGGATATGAAATACTTTAAAAGTATGATTCCAGAATTGGCGTCACGGCAGTTAGATTTAGAACTATTTTATGAAGTGAAGTCCAATCTTCATAAAGAGCAGATTCGCCAGTTACGAGAGGCGGGGATTACCATGATTCAGCCGGGAATTGAAAGTTTTAGCAGTCACACCCTGGAACTCATGCGAAAAGGGGTGAAGGGGTTGCAAAATATTCAACTGCTGAAGTGGTGCAAAGAACTGGGAGTGACTCCGTTCTGGAATCTGATCTGGGGTTTTCCTGGGGAAAGAATCGAAGACTACAGCCGCATGACCAAACTGATTCCGTTTCTGACTCATCTGCGCCCCCCAAAATGGGCCGGTGCGATTCGGATCGACCGCTTTAGCCCCCACTTTGATCGCCCCACAGAATTTGGATTTGATCGCGTCATACCTTTTCCCGCCTATCATCATGTCTATCCTTTGCCCCCAGAATCCGTGGCAAACCTGGCCTATTTCTTTACTTTTACTTATCAGCAGCCGCGATCGGTAGAGGAAGACAGAAACTTAGTTCGAGAACAGGTTACTATCTGGGAAGAGGTGTATCAAACTAGCGTGTTGTTTTCCGTGAATCGGGAAGCAGACTTGCAGATCTGGGACTTGCGACCCGCTGCCCGTCAGCTTTTACTCACCCTCACGGATCCGCTCAAAGCCCTGTACCTGGCTTGCGATCGCATTCGTAGCCTCAATTTCCTACAACAGTTGGCCCAAGAAAAACTGAACCGTCCCGTATCCAGCGCGGAAGTGGAGGAAATGCTGCAACCGCTTCTGGCGAGGGGGTTAATGGTGGAAGAAGATCATGCCTATTTGAGTTTAGCGATTCCCGTGGGAGAATATTCCCCAGGAAAATCCACCCTCAAGCGGCTGTTTTCCCTCGTTGCCGAGCAGTCGCATCAGGTCTCCAAATTAAACGACTGGTGCGAAGCGATCGATGACTCAGGGTTACAATAAAGTCTACTCTCTTGTTGGTGAAGTCCATTAAGGATCCCCCTAAATCCCCCTTAAAAAGGGGGACTTTCCCGATTTCCCCCTTAATAAGGGGGACTTTTCCGATCCCCCCCTTTTTAAGGGGGGCTAGGGGGGATCCAATAGACGTACCTCATGAATGGGAAAATTGCTATAAATCTCAATCCAGACAAGTACCTGGGCTGACCCTAAAAAAGAAATATCAATTCATGAAAAAAGTTATCAAAGTTTTACGATGGCTGTCCGTATTTTTGTTGATAATTTTGATAAATCTAAGCGGGCAAAATCCGGCTTTTGCTGCCCGTCCTAATTTGGAATTTGAGCATCTAACGATTGAAGAGGGACTCTCGGCTAGTACCGTTTTTTCTATTTTCCAAGACCAAGAAGGATTTATGTGGTTTGCAACTCCCGACGGTCTTAATCAATATGATGGCTATCAGTTTAAAATCTATAAAAATGACCCTTCAGATATTAAATCAATCTCTGATACTTTTGTTACAATTATTTACGAAAATGGGGGGGGAATATGGGTTGGAACCAAGGATGGAGGATTAAATTATTTTAATAAACTGACTGAGAAATTTACCCGTTATAAAAACGATCCAAGTAACCCTCAAAGTCTCAGTCATAATCATGTTTTGTCAATTTATGAAGATAAAACTCAAAGGCTTTGGGTGGGAACAGAAGATGGACTTAACCAATTCAACCCCCAAACCGGAGACTTTACTCGCTATAAAAATAACCCCAACAATCCGGATACCTTAATTCAGAATAGTGTCACCGCTATTTATGAAAATCGAGGGGGAGAGCTTTGGCTAGGAACGAAAGCAGGATTAGATAAATTTGACCGAAATGCTCAGAAATTTATCCATTACCAACATCATCCCGATGACCCCAAAAGTTTAAGTGATAATTCCATTAGTTCGATTATAGAAGATAGGGAAGGAAACCTCTGGATTAGTACCTTGGGGGGTGGCGTTAATAAATTTAACCCTGACATGGAGGAGTTTACTCCCTACCTGAATGACCCCAACAATCCTCACAGTATCAGCAGCAATACCGTGAGCCAAATTTATCAAGATGAAACGGGTCTAATTTGGATGGGTACAGGGAGTTGGCTGGGAAGTTCGGGCGGCAATGGGCTCAATCTCTTTAATCCAAACACGGAAGAATTTACACCCTACAACCCCAACCCGAGCAATCCCCACAGCTTCAGTGATAGTGCTGTGTTTTCCATCTATGAAGACCGATCCGGCATCTTATGGTTTGGGACATTTAGTGGCGGAATTAACAAATATGATCGCCATCGCATTAAATTTGACCGCTATACCTACGAACCCGGTAATCCTCAAGGCATGGCGGAAGAGACTACAATCATGTCCATTTATGAAGATAAAAACGGGGCGATTTGGCTGGGGACATT
>JAABSJ010000270.1 GCA_011390515.1 Oscillatoria sp. | reverse complement strand
CCATTGCTTGGGAATCGGACTGGATTTCTGGGGCCGGTAATAATTGCTTAATCGCACAGGGGGCATTCAGGCGGTCCTGATCCAGGGCCAAAAAAGTGCGCCCCATCCCGCCTTCCCCGAGGGGACGAATGGTGCGATACCGATTTTTAAGCCCTAACGGAGAACGACAACTCAGACAAAACTTGGCGTTATCTGGATTGTAAGGCTTCTTGCAATGGGGATTGAGGCAATAGCTCATAGAACAGAAGCGCAAGGCAAGGGGACTTATGGATCTATTGTACCGACAGGTTCCCCTTGGCTTACGTTAGGCTGAGAAAAAATTTACTTTAAGAATCTAGGGGAATATGCGTCAATTACAAATCAGCGTCCCGCAGGGTTGCGGAAAACAGGTGGTGGAGATTGCCCAGGGTTATGATGCTTCTAATCTGATCCAGTTCGAGGCAAAGGACCCAGAAGGTCCTGTGGATGTGGTGTTTCTGCACGTTTCCAACGGGGAAGTGGAAGGGTTGCTGGAGGAGTTGGAATCCATCGAAAACCTGGCAGTAACGTTAATTCCCCGGGGAATGATGCCCCTGCATCCGCCCACCTCCGAGGCCCCCGAACAGGTGACGGAGGTCCAGGAACGCAGTCCGATTGAGATTTTTCTCGGGGGATTGCAGAGTGTGGGGTCATGGCGGGGATTTTTAGGATATGCGGCCCTGGCAGGGGTGGTGGTGTGGATTGGGTTATTTACCAGTAGCACCTTTTTACTCATTGCCGCCATGCTAATTGCACCGTTAGCGGGTCCGGCGATGAATGTGGCGATCGCCACGGCGCGAGGGGACAAAACCCTGCTCAAACGCAGTGTAGTCCGTTATTTTAGTGCCTTGGCGGTGTTGATTGCTGTGGCAGCGTTTCTGAGTTTAATCATGCAGCAAGAGATTGCCACGCCGTTTATGGTGGAAAACTCTCAAATTTCCTCCGTAGCAATTTTGCTACCTTTAGCGGCGGGGGCTGCTGGGGCTTTAAATCTGGTGCAATCGGAACGCAGCAGTTTGGTGGCAGGGGCATCGGTAGGAATGTTGGTGGCAGCTGCCCTGTCTCCCCCGGCGGGAATTCTCGGGATGTCGATTCCTCTGGGGCGCTGGGATATGATTGTCAATGGCTTATTTTTGCTGTTGTTGCAATTATTCGGGATTAATTTATCAGCAGCGATGATTTTTCGGGTTTTTGGATTAAAGCCCCGGGGTGCCAGGTACGATCGCGGGACGAAAAAGCTCTTTCCGATTTCGATGGGGGTGACAACTGCTGCACTTGTGGCGTTGATGATTTGGCAGTTTTCTGATTCTCCGAATTTGCAGCGCCCTAGTCGTGCACAGCGGATTAATGCAGAAATCAATAAAGTGGTGGAAACGAGCGATTTGGCAGAGTGGGTGGAGGGGAATGTGCGGTTTACTCAGCCCCTTATTCCGGGCCAGAATACTCTACTGGTGCTGGTTTATGTGCAGCGTCACGAGGGGGTGGACCTGTCTACAGAAGAGATTCGCAGTCGTCTGACTCGGGAGATTCAGGCTCACATTTTACAGAAAGATTTTGATGTGACTCCCTTGGTTTCGGTCACGGTGTTGGAAACCCCTGAGTTTTTAGGGGATTCCCGGTAGGTTGAAGGTTGGGGGGTTGGGGGAGTTCGCTTCTGGGTGGGTTGGGTGATGATGAATGGGGGGGTAACGACTGAAGTCGGGACGTTGAACAGGGGGATGACGACTGAAGTCGTTACTACAAACTTAGGGAACTCCAAAAAATAAAATCTCCAAAACGTTCGTTCGTAGATCAACAGAGTAGCCCCGTCAATGTCGGAGTAAATGCTTGCGCCCTCCGGAGGGCGCAAGCATTTACTCCGACACATACCTTCCTTTCAGTTGAACGTTTGGAGGATTTATATTTTGCAATCCCCTTATGAAACGACTGAAGTCGTTACTACGAACTTATGAAACGACTGAAGTCGTTACTACGAACATGAAGAGAACGCCTGAAGGTTGGTGGTTTAGTCGGTTTTAACCGACTTGAGCTGTTAGGCGGGGGTTTGAACCCCCGCCGCTTGTCCGGTTGTCGCTACCGACCGATCGCCCGTTCATCTCTCAATAGGGGTAGAGGAAAAATAGCCAAAACCAGGAGAAAACTGTACTGATGGATCGCCCAATTCCTGAGTAGCGTTCGGGTCTGGAATATGACTCGACCTACAAGAGCGCGATCGCCTATTCGTTACTAACTTCACCCTTTGGATGGATGAATCGCCCTGGCAAACGTGGTGTAATTGAGTATGTAAGACGGAAAGATATGTAGTTTTTCCAAACAAATTTTTTAAGCAGGAGGAAACATGGCTATAACAAACCAAAAACGAGCCGTTGGTACATTCCCTACTCGGACTCAAGCCGAACAGGCATTGCGGGAACTCAAAGATAGTGGATTCCCAATGGACCGCGTGTCTGTGATTGCCAAAGAGGAAAATCGTCCAGTCTCGGATGACCTCCACGGTGAGGACCAAGGCAATAAATCCGATGAAGGTGCAGCAGTGGGTGCAGCTACGGGTGGGGCGGTCGGAACCATTACGGGTTTACTCGTGGGTTTGGGTGCACTTGCCATTCCCGGGATTGGTCCTATCATGTTAGCCGGTGCAACCGCAACCGCCTTGGCAACCACCGTAGGGGGTGCAGCGGTTGGTGCAGCAGCCGGTGGCCTAATCGGGGCTTTAGTTGGCCTGGGTATTCCTGAAGAACGGGCTAAAGTGTATCACGAGCGCGTCGCCCGGGGTGATTACTTAGTGATTGTAGACGGGACCGAAGCGGATATCGCTCGTGCCGATACGATTTTAAACCGGGGTGGCATCGAAGAATGGGGCGTGTATGACGCTCGCGAGACCCAAGATGTGCATCATCAAAACGACGTGATTCGTCGTCAAGAAACGGTCGTAGAAAATCGCACCCCCGTGGTTGAACGCGAACGGGATGTGGTTCGGACCGATGGCGATGTCGTCTATGAGGATAATGTTGTTAAGGTTGTCGATCATACCAAGGAACGAGATGTCCGCCGGTAATCTTAGCCTTTTCTAAGACAGAATGAGGCTGGAACCCTTGGCCTTGATTGAACTCAGTTTACAGGGTTCCAGCAGTCGATTGTATTCTCATAGAGAATTTTAAACAGATAGTTTCAATTGGGTAGCTCGATTCCAATGTGCTAAGGATAGCTCAAAAGCAGGTTGTTTAAACCAGCAAATCTGAATCGCACATCTACCCTAAACGTAAAAAAAATTCAGGAAAATAACGATGAAAAAGATTACTCCTTTCTTACTCGGACTGGCAGTTTTATTCGGTGCCGGTGCTTGTCAGGACGTAGAACGTACCAGCGCTGATGCTCCTGTCACCCCCGACGGAACCGTAGATGAACCGGCTCAAGTAGAAGACACCTACGATGATGCCCGGAATGAGACTCGCCGCGCTCAACTCGATAGCGATATTCGGGCGCGGGAACAACGAAACGACGTCATGGGCGACCCCCTAGAACGCGCAGACAGTGACTTAGCTAGTGAAGTTCGCAGCAAGCTAGAAGCGAATATCCCCCGGGGTAAGTTGGCCGTATTTGCTGAAGATGGGGTGGTTACCGTCACCGGAACGGTTCCTAACCAAGACGAATATAATTCGATCCCGGTTTTTGCCGAGGAAATTCTTGGGGTCAAAGAGGTGAAAGTAGACGTAGAAGTCGTTGATCCATTAGTAAACCCGGATCCGGATGCTCAATAGAACAAGCGGGGTATCATTATCATTATCATTATCGTGATGATGATTGCCCTTCTTTAAAGAACAAGGTGCGTTAGACGTTGGTCTATCGCACCTTGTTCTTTCCTGGGAGTTAAGCGCCCCTCGCCCCTCAATTTTAAAACGGCTGTAATTGTTGATCTTTGTCTCGGGCAAATTTCAGCAATTCCTGAGCTTCTGCCGAGACAGTGGTTCCGGCTTGTACTTGCTCCAATTGGGTGATAATTTTCCGTAAGTCTCCCGAGAGTCTTCCCCAGTCGAGACGATCCTGATCGACTCTTGCCAACTGCTGCCAATTGGCGATCGCCTCTTTTGCCCGGTTAAGAGTTTGCACGGACTCTTTTTCTGCCTGTAAGCGCGTCGCCACAATCCCGCGATTCACCTCATATTCCGCCAGTTTTTGCTGAACCTCCAAATAGTCCGGTGCATCGGGTTTCACCTGTTCCAACCGGGCGATCGCCATATCCCACAACCGCTTAACTTGCTCCCACTGCGCCGCAGAATGGGGGGGATTTTGGGAGGCGACTGCCGCTTGCATGGCAAATGCCTTCGCGGCATCGATTGTCGTCGCCGTTTTCAAACTCCCCTCTGCCGAACCCACCACCTGCTCAAAATCCCGCATTGCTGCCCTTAGTTTGGGTTGCGCCATCTGACTCGCCAAGGTTGCTGGGGGAATTTCCACTAACTGATCAATTGCCGACTGCCATGCGGCGATCGCCTGCTGTTTCTGAGTCAGGTTCGTTGCCTGTTGATACTCCTGTTTCGCCGTATTCAGCGCCGTTTCCACTTCCCAAAGCTGAGTCTGAGCATTCTGTTGCTGAAACAGGGTCGCTTCCATCCGCCCGATCGCCTTGCGCGCCGTCTCAAACTCATCAACGGTAAAGCGCCAGCTACAACCAAACAACGTGCAGTACCGTTCCGGATAATAGCCCAAAAACCACACCGGCAGGCGATCGAGAGATTTTTGCGCCAGCTTAACCTTGGACGTTCCCAACTCAAAATCCGCCCGACTCGTGGCATTATTCACCAGTTGATCCGCCTGTTCCACCAGAGAAATCGCTTGGCGATAGTTATGATCCATACTGATAAAACTCGGCAGCAACACCACCGGAATCGTCTTAGAAACCGGACGGCGAATCATCGGATAGGGAAGATTGAGCACCCAAATCACAGCGGCGACCCCTGCCGCCCCTGCCATCACTCCTGGGATCCATTTCAGGGCGTTCAAAGGTCCCGGAGGACGATTCGCTTGTTCTGCCGCTTTTAAGGTTTCTTCATCGAACTTGGGATAAATATCACTCAGAGTTTCTCGTATTTCTGCCGCAGTCACGGGATCTCCCGATTGGAGGCAAAGTTTTTCTAAGCGCTTCAACGCCATACTCTGCTGGATTTTGCTGGCAGGATCGGTCCCACTGGATTTTTCGATTTCGGCACGGAGGATATCAAATGCGCGATCGCTCAAACGAACCATAAACAGCACCTGGGTAATGGGTTTTGGTAAGCTGGGATGGCCTGGGCGCAGCCTCTGCTCAGGAGTCCGGAACTCCCTGGATTGAAGATAGTACGGACCTCCTTTCCATTCTGTGATTATCTCATAACTGGATTGAGACAAATCTAAATCAATCCTAAAATCCACTGACACCGATCGGGGCGAGAGTCGCCCCGGGAAAATGTTTAGAACCGGGAATGCGATCGCCTATAATGGCCTGAATGTGTCGAAAATTCCCCATCTGTTCTCGTCAACCCTTCTGCAAAAGTCCTGGCCGATCGCCAGCGACATCAAGCAAATCCCATCAAAACCACGCTTCACCCCTTTAAATACCAAATATGGGCCTAAAACAGTATTTTGGGTTTATCTCCAAGCGCATCAGCGCCTTATTGCAACGATCGCAACTCTTTCAACATCGCTGGATCGGCTACATCATTGCCGTGGCGATTTATGTCACCCTCTTACTCATCCCCCTTCCCGGGTTTGAACCCAGTGCCCAACGCGCCTTTGCCGTCTTTGGTTTAGCCGCCTTTTCCTGGGGGACAACCCTGCTGCCTCTGCCGGTTACGGCGATCGTCATCCTGTTCTTGCTGCCCTTTAGTGGGGCAATTTCCGCCCAGGAAACCTATGCCTATTTTGGCAACCGGGCGGTGTTTTTCATTCTCGGGGCCTTCATTCTGGCATTGTGATGGAAGCGGAGAACGGCAATTGCAAACGTAAAGGGAAGCCCTTGGGCAACCTATAGGGGCGTCTTTGACTTCGCCCATGAATCCGACTTGTCGGAAGTTCAGAAATCCCTCCGGGGAATCCCCGTCGCTTTAGCGCGGGGAGTAGTCAATAATGGTTTGCTTCGTTGTTGAGTACCGAGAAGTTATTGGCAATTCCTTTCAGAATGTGTCCCGATGCAAAGACAAATAATCGTTAAGCGATCGCCTAAAAATCACGATTCACAGAAATAGCGATCGCATACCGCAAACCCTTTAGCAGATAGATAATTGAGGATATTGTGCTTCATCAGAAAAAGTAATCGTAGTGACTTGACAATTAGCCAAAAACAGAGTTATAATCCTCCTACAAGATCGGTGATCGAACTTGAGTCGGTACGCAGTAACCCACAGTGAGGTTATCATTTTCTCTCGTTGGGTTGCGTTCCTTAACCCAAGCTAAAAGATCGGCGATCGCACTAACCAATTGAACAGACACAATGGGTTTACTCATGATAAATAAATTTTGTCTTGAGCCAACTGATGAAAATTTAGAACGCCTAAAAAAAGGCAAAGGCAAAGAAGTTTATTGGCACACCGCAGATTTCTATCTGTTTGACCCTAACCTAGCAGATGAATTGTCGATCATTCTTGATGCTTATATGGAGAAATTGATGGAATCTGAGGAGGAGGATGAAGATGAAGCGATTCATAAAATTGGGTTGTCAACTGGAAGAATGATTGTCAAAGCAGCAAAAAAGATTGGAATTTCTTCCCAAGACTATCGTGATCAATTCAATAATTTTGCAACAGTCATTTGGACTCCAATTTGTATATGGCGGAAAGACGAGTCTGGTAAAATAAGTTACTCACTAAGGAGCAATTTATAAACAAACCTAAGATGTAACAGACACAGTGGGTTTACTCATGATAAATAAATTTTTTCTTGAGCCATCGCTGTAGAGTGCGATCGCCAACAGCAAACCCTTTAGCAGATAGATAATTGAAGCGATCGCCTAATCATCAC
>JAABSJ010000269.1 GCA_011390515.1 Oscillatoria sp. | reverse complement strand
AGAAGTTGGAAAAATGTTGTTAACCATTCCTTTATGTACGATTCAACTCACTGCTGCTACTGTTAAAGAGGCAATGGAAAAAATTCTCATATGTGACCTTGAGGATTGGTCTGTTTCTGTTATAGGTCAGTCCATGCTGTCTAAAAGCCGAGCTATTTGCACAGAAGAGTCCAACTACACAAAAACTGCATGAAATTTTTCATCTCAATTTCCCCGCTTAATGAACAGCCTAGGGCAGTGCCCACCCTACTTCACTTTAGGGTGCGGGTTTTTACTATTCATTGAGATGGGCTGATAAATTTATGAAAAGATGGACTGAGTTACCAAAAAAATGGCCGGAAATTGTTAAAATTGCGTTGATTAATTTGTGTTTTTTGGCAATTTTTATTGAGTTAGGGGCTGCTGCTTTATATTGGAGCAAACATAAACAACTGTTTTATACCCGCAGCGAGGACCAAACGAATGAGGCGATCGCCCAGTTGGGATTGCCGATTAATCCCACCACAACCGATGAAACCATCCTCGAAAGACTTCATCCCTTTTTTGGATATGTTCTCAAACCCAACTTGCCTTTAAATCTGGAGTTTTCTACTCGGGTTTTCAACGTTAATAATTTGGGTTTTCCCGCTGATTATGATTATCCGTTTATCCGCCAAAACCCGAATCAAGTGATTATTGGTGTGTTTGGCGGTTCGGTGGCGAGTAACTTTTCGATGTATGAAATCGAAAATCAAGTGCTGGCTAAAACCCTGAAAGAAAAAATTCCCGAGTTAGCCAATAAAGAAATCATTATTCTGCCTTTTGCCTTGGGGGGATATAAGCAACCGCAACAACTGCTGATTTTAAATTATATCTTATCTTTGGGGCAAGAATTTGATTTTGTCATTAATATTGATGGATTTAATGAAGTGGCCCTGTCTAATCTGAATTACCAGGAAAATATTGCGCTTTCCATGCCGAGTGTGCAGCATTTGTTGCCGCTTCGGGATGTGGCGAGTAATAATTTAGGACCGGATGAACTGATTGCGATCGCCAACATCGTGGAAAATCGCGAACAGTTAAGAACCGGGCAAGAAAAACTCCAACAAAGCCAATTCGCTTCTACTTATTTATTCCGCCTTGTTTCAACTCAGGCAGCGGCGAGGAACTATCAAGAGAATTTGATGGAGTTTGAGAAAATTAGAGGTCAAAAAGCTCAAAACCCCCAACAAGATTTTATCCTCAGAATTGAAAATGCCCGGGAAGCGGTGGATGTAGATACAGCCTTTAACCGGATGGCAGAGTTATGGGCAAATTCATCACGGTTGATGAAGGAATCTTTGGAGAATCAAAATAGTCTGTATTTTCATTTTATCCAACCGAATCAGTATTATCCCACCGGGCGATCGTTTAGTGAAGCAGAAAGAAGTTTAGCGATTATTGACAATCATCCCTATCAAGTTGGGGTGCAGAAGGGCTATCCGGTTCTATTAGAAACGGTAGAACAGTTAAAAAGGGAAAATATTCCAATTTTTAATGCAACGGAAATCTTCGATAATGTGAATGAAATAGTTTATATTGATAGTTGTTGTCATTATAATCAAGCGGGAAATCAAGTCTTTGCCAATTATATTGCCGATTCAATTGTGGGATTTTTGAATCAAAATGCTGAATTAAAAAATCGCTGGAAGTCACTCGATTGAAGTCTGGAGTTTCTCTCCTTTGGGCAGATTCCACCCAACCCTCTTGACATTCACTTCACCTGGGTTCACCGTCCCTGGGTAAAGGGAACTCCAGGGACGGTTAGATAATCGGGAGAGAATTTTGGAGCGTGCCCTGTATCGGCATCACCAATATTTTATCAACACGATTCCCGTCCATATCCATGACTTCAAATCGAAATTCCGCCCATTCAAAATGGTCCGCAGCCATCGGAATTCGTCCCAGATGGGTAATAACGAATCCGCCCAAAGTGTGATAGTTTCCTTGTTGTTCTCCGGGTAACTCTCGCAAATTAAAAACTTCTCGGAATTTTTCAATAGAGACCATCCCATCTAATAACCAGGACCCATCCTCGCGTTGGACAATTTGCAAGTCATCCGGTTGATTGACTGAGGGCATATCCCCAACGATCGCCTCTAAAATATCATTCAAGGTCACCAATCCCTGAATGACGCCATATTCATCGACGGCTAAGGCAATATGAGTGCCGGTTTGCTTGAATAACTCTAAGACTTTGAGGGCTTTGGTATGTTCAGGAACGAACAAAGGCTGACGCAAAGCAGCGGTGAGGTCAATGGGTTGGGAGAGCAGAGAACGGGCTAATAAATCATTAATCTGAATCACCCCTAACACATTATCCAATACATTTTGACAAACCGGAAACCGGGTGTGGGTACTGCTAATAATCTTGTGGCGGTTCTCTTCCACCGAATCATCTAAATTCAGCCAAATTACATCCGGTCGAGGGGTCATTAATGAACTCACCCGCCGTTCATCTAAGCGAAAAACTCGCTCAACCATCGCCTGTTCTTCTTCCTCAAACGCACCCGTTTCCGTGCCTTGTTCGAGTAAGATTTTAATTTCTTCTTCGATGACTTGAGGTTCATTAGAGGGTTGAGTTCTCAAAAATCGCAACACCAAATCCGTAGAAGCACTCAATACATGAACCACCGGGGCACCAATGCGCCCCAGTAATCGCATGGGAATCGCAATCCGGGTGGCAATTCGTTCGGGATTGTTTAAAGCGAGGCGTTTGGGGACCAGTTCCCCGAGAATCAGAGACAGGTAAGTAATGCTAACTACCACAATTAACAGGGCAACGGCCCCTTTATAAGGCACCATCACTGGAAGACGATCCAAGAGCACCACCACGTTCTCGGCAATGGTGGCACCCCCAAAGGCCCCAGCGAAGATCCCCACTAAAGTAATCCCAATTTGGACCGTGGAGAGGAAACGATTGGGGGAATTTGCCAATTCTAAGGCGACTCTGGCCTTACGGTCTCCCTGATTGGCCCATTGTTGCAGTCGGGCCTTCCTTGCCGAAACGAGGGCAATTTCAGACATGGCAAATATCCCGTTGATGAGGATCAGGAGTAAAATGATCAGAATTTCTAGGGTAAAAGAATTCATGTTGTGTGGAATTTGCCTCGGGTTTCGGCGAATATGGCGATCGCCCCTGAATCATGGGGGTGCGATCGCCACAGTGGACATAAGCAGTTAGTGTCAGATTCTAGTTAAGTTAACATTTCTCGGCAATAGCAGAATCATCCCTACCCTAGATTGTGATCCGAACTTTCCCCATCCGGGCCGATCGCACAGTTGGTCCTTGGGCTTCTAAAATAAATAGAGAATAAAGATCCGGGGATTTTTTTCCACCCAAGCTCTCGCATTTGTAACAAGTCATGGCCTGTTCTTCCATCATCCGCACCCTGGGGCGATCGCCGTTAGCGACCGAACTCCTGACGAAACTCGATCGGCATCACCACATCGAACTCAATGGCATCTCCCGCTTCCCGAAAGGATTAGTCCTCTCGGCGATCGCCCAAAAACGGGACCAGAGTTTATTAGTCGTCACCGCCACCCTGGAAGAAGCAGGGCGATGGGCCGCCCAACTCGAAGCAATGGGGTGGCCTACGGTGCATTTTTACCCCACCTCCGAAGCATCTCCCTACGAACTCTTTGACCCGGAAGAAGAAACCACCTGGGGTCAAATGCAGGTCCTCGCCGATTTAGTCCGGGGAGAAAACAATCTCGCCATTGTCACCACAGAACGGGCCCTACAACCCCATTTACCCCCGGTAAACCTGTTCAAACCCTACTGCCTCACCCTCACCGCCAAAAGCGAGTGGAACTCCAAAACCCTGGACGAACAACTGGCCCGCATGGGATATGAGCGTGTGGCCCTTGTGGAAACCGAGGGCCAATGGAGTCGCCGAGGGGATATTGTCGATATTTTTCCCGTTTCTGCGGAACTCCCCGTCCGCCTAGACTGGTTTGGGGACGAACTGGAGAATATCCGGGAATTTGACCCCTCCACCCAACGTTCCCTGGATAAAATTCCGCAACTGGTCCTGACTCCCACCTCCTTCAGTCCCCTGATTCAGGCCCATCTCCCCGAGGCATTGAGAACGACAGGCACTCCTCTGCCCGATGATTTAGGACTAGAAGAATCCCCCGAAACCCCTTCTCTGCATCGGTTTCTCGGGGTGGCCTTTGAGCATCCGGCCTCCTTGCTGGACTATCTGTCCCCGGATACCATTGTGGCCATTGATGAACCCGATCGCTGTAGTGCACATGGCGATCGCTGGGCGGAACAAGTGGAAGACCATTTCCGAACCCTCCCCTCGAAACCGATTCCCCTGTCTCCGGTGCACCGCAACTTTAGGGAATCCCTCGCCACTGCCGAATCCTTTGACCGCATTTCCCTCTCGGAACTGGTGATTCACCGCAAAACCGAGGGTCCGCAGATTAGCTTTGACTTGGATAGTCGGCCAGTTCCGGTGTTACCTCACCAGTTTGCCAAACTGGCCGAACTGTTACGAGAAGAACGCGATCGCCGGTTTAATGTCTTTCTCATTTCCGCCCAACCGAGTCGATCGGTCTCCCTGTTGCAAGAACATGACTGTCCCGCCCAATTTATTCCCAATTCTCGCGACTATCGGGCGATCGAAAAACTGCAAGTTCAACATATTCCTGTCGCCCTGAAATATAGTGGACTCGCCGAACTCGAAGGGTTTATTTTGTCCGCCTTTAGAATCGTGATTATCACCGATCGCGAATTTTATGGACAACATACCCTCGCCACCCCCACCTACGTCCGTAAACGTCGGCGCGCCGCTTCTAAACAGGTAGACCCCAATAAACTGCGTCAAGGGGATTTTGTCGTCCATCGGCATCATGGCATCGGCCAATTTATCAAACTAGAAAAACTCCAAAACCGGGAATATTTAGTTGTTAAATATAGCGATGGACTGCTGCGAGTTCCTGTAGACCAACTGGAATCTCTTTCCCGCTTCCGGACGACTGGCGGGAAAAGACCCGAACTGAATAAACTCACCAGCAAATCCTGGGAAACCACCCGCAATAAAGTCCGCAAAGCGGTGAAGAAACTGGCGGTGGATTTGTTGAATTTATATGCCAAGCGATCGGATCAACAAGGGTTTGCCTATCCCCCGGATATGCCTTGGCAGCAAGAGTTAGAAGACTCCTTCTCCTATCAACCCACCCCGGATCAGTTGAAGGCGACTCATGATGTCAAGCGGGATATGGAAAGTGAGCGCCCGATGGATCGCTTAGTCTGTGGGGATGTGGGATTTGGTAAAACTGAAGTGGCAATCCGGGCCATTTTTAAAGCAATTACTGCTGGAAAACAGGTGGCATTGTTGGCCCCAACGACTATTTTAACCCAACAACATTATCACACCATTAAAGAACGATTTGCCCCCTATCCGATTCAAATTGGATTACTCAATCGTTTCCGCAGTCAAGCAGAACGCCAAGATATTCAAAACCGCCTTGCTACGGGGGAATTGGATTTAGTGGTGGGAACTCACTCGGTTTTGAGTAAATCGATTCAGTTCCGAGATTTAGGACTGTTAGTGGTGGATGAAGAACAACGGTTTGGGGTGAATCAGAAGGAAAAAATCAAGGCATTGAAAACCCAAGTAGATGTGCTAACGTTAACGGCAACGCCTATTCCTCGGACATTGTATATGTCGTTATCTGGTGTGCGAGAGATGAGTTTGATTGCCACACCCCCGCCCTCTCGTCGCCCGATTCAGACTCACTTGGCCCCTTATGACCTAGAAACGGCGCGATCGGCCATTCGTCAAGAGTTGGACCGAGGGGGACAGGTGTTTTATGTGGTGCCTCGGGTGGAAGGCATTGAGGAAGTGGGGGGGGCCTTGCAACAGATGGTTCCGAGTGCCAGAGTGGCGATCGCCCACGGTCAAATGAACCCCTCAGAATTAGAAGCGATTACGATTGCTTTTAGTTCGGGAGAAGCGGATATTTTAGTCTGTACCACAATTATCGAATCCGGGTTAGATATTCCTCGGGTGAATACGATTTTAATTGAAGATGCTCACCGCTTCGGATTGGCCCAATTGTATCAATTACGGGGACGAGTGGGACGGTCTGGAATTCAAGCTCATGCTTGGTTATTTTACCCGAAAAGTGGCCGATTAACCGATGAAGCGCGCAAACGATTAAGGGCGATTAAAGAGTTTGCCCAATTAGGGTCAGGATATCAACTCGCCATGCGAGATATGGAAATCCGAGGGGTCGGTAATTTGTTAGGGGCCGAACAGTCGGGACAATTGGATGCGATCGGGTTTGACCTCTATATGGAAATGTTAGAGGAAGCAATTCGAGAGATTCGCGGCCAAGAAATTCCGACGGTAGAAGAGACGCAAATCGACCTCACCTTGACTGCCTTTATTCCTGGGGATTACATCGTGGATTTGGACCAAAAGATGAGTGCCTATCGGTCCGTGGCCTTGGCAACCTCGGAGAAAGAATTGGCAGAAATCGAAGCAGATTGGCGCGATCGCTACGGACCGATTCCCAAACCCGTCAATCAACTCATGCAAGTCATGAAACTCAAACAAATCGCCAAACCGTTAGGATTCTCCCGAATCAAACCGGAAGGCACTCAAAACATCGTTTTAGAAACCCCAATGGAGGAACCCGCCTGGAACTTACTCGCCCAAAATCTGCCTGCTAATGTGCAAGAAAAGTTTGTTTACAGACCCGGTAAAGTTACTGTTCGAGGGATTGGCATCATGCGTGCAGAGTATCAATTAGAGACTCTGATTGATTGGTTAGGACGAATGCAAGGGGCGCTACCTGAAGGTCCGGCGGGTCCGGCGGGGGTTAAAACCCCCGCCTAACAACTGAAGTCGGGTCCTGCGGGGGTTTTAACCCCTGCCGGGTGTTGCGACTTACTTAGGGATTTGCATAAAAAAAATTCTGCATTAGACCTCTTGCAAAAAAAAGGATTGATCCCCCCAACCCCCCGGGAGATCCCCCTCCCGTCCCCCTTGGATCCCCCTCCCGTCCCCCTTAGATCCCCCTCCCGTCCCCCTTAAGAAGGGGGAAGCCAGAGGAATAAATGTTTAGTTACTGGGGGAA
>JAABSJ010000268.1 GCA_011390515.1 Oscillatoria sp. | reverse complement strand
TTAATCCCGCCTCATCCGGAGTTTCTTGTAGGGGCGTATTGCATACGCCCTCTTTAATCCCGCCTCATCCGGAGTTTCTTGTAGGGGCGTATTGCATACGCCCTCTTTAATCCCGCCTCATCCGGAGTTTCTTGTAGGGGCGTATTGCATACATCATACGGAATTCGGTTGCTGTAGGTCTATAAAAACCCACACCCTGAAGGGTGGGGCTATACGGACGAAGCCCGCCTGCGCGGGCTGCGGAGCGAAAACCGACTTTTAACAACCGGATTTGGTATCAGAGGGCGTATGCAATACGCCCCTACAAATACACCTTGACAGGGCTAGGCCTACCCCTCTCCCGTTCTGGGCCGCCAACGAGAAAGGGGCCGCCATCGTCTTCCACAACGGCACGCAAGGATTGCTATATACTTGGAAGGCTTAGATTCAGAATTTTTTGCGAACTAAAAGGGAAACGTGAAACCTGGAGCGTGAACTGGACAATTTTTCCTTTTGCCTATTATAAGGAGTTTAAAATGATTATCAAGTTTGAAGAAGTTTGTCAAGATATTGACACTTTACCCGAAGAAGCTCAAATTTTACTCTTGGATTTTATCGAGTTGCTCAAAAATCGTTATTTATCAACAGAAACAAAAAACAAAGTCAGGAAAAATGATGTACTTTTACCCTCTGGTTCAAGTCCAAAACCACATCCACTAGATACATTTACCGAGAAACATGGGGCTTGGGAAGATGAACGTGCAGCCGAAGAAATAGTCAAAGAAATCTATGATAGCCGCACTGTTAGTAACCCCGATATTAGGTTATGAGTTATTTACTAGATACTGACATCTGCATTTATTGGATGAAAAACATTAGGTCAATCCAGGATAAAATTTCTCAAATAGGATGGGAGAAAATTTATATCTGTAATATAACTGTGGCAGAATTGTATTTTGGGGCTTATAATTCTCATCGGGTAGCGGAAAACTTAATCCGAGTCCAAGAGTTCATTCAAAACATTGAAGTCATCTATTTGGACGATCGCGCGGGACAAAAGTTTGGAGAATTAAAAGCTAGTCTTCGTAAAATGGGACAACCTGTAGCGGATTTTGATTTACTCATTGCTAGTATTGCATTGACTAAAAATTATAGTCTAGTCACCAACAATACTCGTCATTATCACCGAATTCCTGAGCTAAAATTAGAAAACTGGATGTCACCTTAGTTGCAAAAGCATTATTAATCAGCCACTTGCGCCAAGAATAGAAAATGATGTCCCATGAATGTAGCTTCGTGCCAGGAATTTGTCCCAAATTAGTCTCAAGGAATGAGCAGAGGCAGCAAATACTCTAGCTAGTCACGGGAGTAATTCTGATGTTTAGTAGGCTGGGTGTGTTCGTTCACTTTGCTCAGACCGCAATATCTGGCGGGGGATTAATTGATTGGCGGCCTTATTAGCGTGCATTCGGTTAAAAACCGACTAAAGACATTACGGGATAAGACTTTTAGTCGGTTTCAACCGAATGCACGCTGTTAGACCGCCAATCGTTTTAACCCCCGTCGGGTGTGGCTGGGCTGTGCTGAGTTTAGGTAATCTATAGGGTAAAGGGCCAAATGCGAGAAAATTTTATGATGAATATTACTTTAACGAGAGATCTGGAACAGCTAGTCAAGTCTCAGTTACAAACCGGAAAATATGCAACAGTGGAACAGGTGATTGCTGAAGCGTTGTTATTGCTAGAAGCCAACAATCGGCGGCAGGCGATGAGCCAAAAGGTGAAAAATTTATTTGATAAAACACAAGCTATTCCAGGAGTTCAGGAAATTACTGAGGAGGAGATTGCCGCAGAAATTGACGACTACCGGATCGGTGAATGAGAGTTGTTGTTGACACTAATGTTTTGGTTTCGGCTATTTTACGCGGACGCAATCCCAGGGCAGTAATTCAATTTATTATTGACGCTTCTGATTATTCTTGGATGGTTTCCCCAGAAATTTTAGCTGAATATAGCATTCCTAAATGATTTGTGGAAGACGATGGCGGCCCCCAACCCCTCTCCCAGAACGGGAGAGGGGACGGGGGTGAGGTACAACTGATTTAGGATTGCTATATAAAGAAGTTTTGACCCGGACCAAGTTTAAATTAACACAGGAGGTGATTGCCGAATGAGTAGAAGTGCTTGATACTGTCCCTATATTAGTCGATGTCGAGCTAGAGGTTGATTTTCCTAGGGATAGAAAGGATGCTAAGTTTATCGCTTGTGCTCAGACGGTGAATGCAGATTTTCTGATTACAGGAGATAGAGATTTTACGGAGGCTCAAAACTTAGGGAGGACGAGGATTATTTCCGTCTCTTTATTTAAACAGTTCTTTGTTGATATAGCCTTTCTCATGTCCATAAGGTACATCCCTCACCCCAAACCCCTCTCCCAGAACGGGAGAGGGGCTTTGAAAAGTACCTCATCAGTCCGGGAACCGCTATATGATGACCAATTGAGTACCAGAATTTGTTATTAATCCTTTGTGATTCGGAGGGACATATCGCCTGCGAACCCTTCTGTGTCTCGCACCCATAAGGGAATTCACAACCGGGCATCATTGACAAAAGTTCTGGAATTTATATCATTCAATATCAAATTCACAACTGAGGATATGACTGACAGTAAAATTCCCATTTTAGACCTGAAACCCCAGTACGAGCAAATCAAGGATGAAGTGTAAGCCCCGATTAACCGCGTTTTAGAATCAGGCCAGTTCATCATGGGGCCTGATGTGACGGGGTTTGAGCAGGAAGTGGCTGAGTGTTTGGGAGTTAACAGAGGCGATCGCCCATTTTCAACCGTTCCTCTTTCCGCTCTATCTATTAGGGTGTAAAATTAAGCTAAAACTTAGACCAAATGAACACAGATAAATTATTTTACCGAATTTTCTTAAATCAACCGAGTCTGATTTCCGAACTCTTACCCGGAATTCCTCCAGACTGTGAATTTGATTATAGTGCGCCGGTGGTGAAGGAAAAGGAAGTTCGCCTTGATGGTTTACTCACTCCGGTTTCCCCAGATGTCAGTTTACCCTTGGTGTTTCTCGAAGCCCAAATGCAGCCGGACAATGAATTTTATGGTCGCTACTTCACGGGAATCTTTGTTTATCTATTTCAATATAAAATTACTCGACCGTGGCAGGGATTATTAATCCTGCAAAATCGCCGTTTGAACTTAGGGTCAGACATTCCCTATCAGAGCTTGTTATCGAGTTCAGTCACGCGGTTGTATCTAGAGGATTTACTATCAGTAGAAAATCTCAGTCCGAATTTGTCGCTGCTGAAGTTGGTGGTGATGCCTGAGACCGAGGCACCTGTGGTGGCCAAGTCGATTTTAAGCCGCGCTCAAACCCAGGGGGAATTTGAGAAATACCTGGATTTGGTCGAGGCTATACTGGTTAATAAGTTTTCTAAGGGATTTCCATAAAAAAAGTTCTGCATTAGAAGTTTTGCAGAATTGGAAAAGCCCCCCTTCTTAAGGGGGGTTGGGGGGATCTCTCCTAGAAGATTTTATTTTTTGGAGTTCCCTAATTTAAGCATTGAGGAGATCCGTCGTATGTTGGATTTGAGGGAAGCAAATGTGACCCAAACTCGTTTTTATCAGGAGGTGCTTCAAATTGGACGCCAAGAAGGACGCCAAGAAGGACGCCAAGAAGGACGCCAAGAAGGACGCCAAGAAGGACGCCAAGAAGGACGCCAAGAAGGACGCCAAGAAGGAGAACAACTCGGAGAAGCGAATCTGATTGTGCGTCAGATATCTCGTCGTTTTGGGGTGCTGAGTCCCGAACAAGTTTCGCAAGTGCGGAGTCTCTCGATTTCTCAACTGGAGTCGCTGGGGGAGGCTTTATTAGATTTTGAAGAAATTTCAGAGTTTGAAATTTGGTTGCAAACCAATTCCCTGGAGGGATAGAGTGGTGCTCTGTTCTGCCTGGGTTGCAGGGTGAGGCAATTCCCTGATGTGGCTGTTCGCTTCATGACTCTGTTCACTTCAGGCGATCGCCGGATAACCCCTCTTGGTTCAAAATCTTGGGATTATCCACAACATCGTCTCTTGCTTCCAGCTTGACGAACAACGGGAGGCATGATCAGTCCCACGGGTTGAGCGCCCAGAGAATTTCAGCCCAGGCTGGACAAAGATGAGGATGAAGCATTCTAGTCCGGGGGTACAGTAAAGGGAAGACAAACCAGGTTTCTGTCCTAATCTGTTGCTAATCACCCACATTTTGGTGAAGAAACCTGGTTTCTTGTCCGACGCTATCTAATACTGTACCGACGCCCTA
Organism: Oscillatoria sp.; assembly: GCA_011390515.1. GTDB lineage: Bacteria > Cyanobacteriota > Cyanobacteriia > Cyanobacteriales > Laspinemataceae > Laspinema. The sequence goes on along the minus strand of JAABSJ010000268.1, from coordinate 2,928 downwards.
GGGAAGGGAGGAGAAAATGGTGGGGAAAACACTTTACGAGCAGGATTTTTATAGCTGGGCGTTCAATCAAGCCCATTTACTGCGTGAGGGCAAGTTTGAGCAGTTGGATTTGTCCCACCTAGTTGAGGAGTTAGAAGATTTGGGAAATCGTCATTATGATCAGCTCGAATCTCGATTCATCCAGTTGAACGCTGATTTGTTGAAGTGGCAAGTTCAGCATTGGAAACAAACCAATAGCTGGCGAGCAACGATTAGAGTGCAAAGAACTGCGATCGCCAAGTTACTGCGGCGCAATCCAGGGCTGAAATCTCGTTTAGATGAAGCGATCCGGGAAAGTTGGCCTGAAGCGAGAGATTTAGCTATTGTGGAAACGGATTTACCTGATGAGCAGTTTCCTGAAGTCTGTCCGTTTTCTTTAGAGGAAGTTTTGAGTGAAGATTTTTGGCCTGATTCTCCGTCGGCTTGTGCTTAAGGTTGTTTCTATAGAGGCTTGACTAGGATGAATCTTTATGATATGCACTTTTATGCTTGGGCGCAACAGCAAGGGTCAGCCCTCAAACAACATCAATGGGAACGGCTGGATCTTCCCAATTTGCTGGAGGAAATTGCAGCCTTGGGCAGACGAGAACGGCAGGACCTGAGAAATCGTTTGGGCATTTTGCTGGGACATTTACTCCAATGGCAGTACCAGCCTGAATTTAGAGGAAATCGTGGGTTGGCGACGGTTCGAGAGCAACGGCGGGAAATTCTCATTTTATTAGCCTTAAATCAGGAGGTTTTATGGCAACTCCATTAGAACCAGTCTCCAAAATCTTGTATGACAATGACTATCATCTTTGGGTGATGGAAACGGTTAAACAATTGGAAAAGCGCGACTTTGATTCTGTTGACTGGCAGAACTTAATTGAAGAGGTATCTGACTTGAGTCGGCGGCAAAAAAAGAAACTGAAAAGTTTATTAAGGAATTTGTGGGAACATTTACTGAAATTAACCTACTGGGAATCTGAGGTCGAGAGAAATCAATTTCATTGGCAAGGTGAAATTAGGAATTTTCGCAAGCAAATTCAAGATGAATTGTCAGATAGCCCTAGTCTCAAGAATTATTTGCAGGAAATTCACGGGGAATGCTATCAAGATGCTAGAGAAATTGTCAGCGATAAATCACAACTTCCTTTAAGTCACTTTCCGGAAACAATGACGGTTACTCTAGAACAAGTTTTAGATGAAAATTGGTTTCCATAAGTGGCTGAGTATTTGGGGGTTAAGCACGCGATCGCCCTGAATAGGGATTTAGAGACCCTGGGGATTGGCTTGGGGGCGATCGCCTAGGGATTGGTAACTATGATGCTTTGCATCTGGCATCAGCAATTCATGGCCAAGCTAATTTATTTGTTTCAACAGATGATAGCTTGCTAAAGCTTGGGCGATCGGTCAACAATATTTTAGGAATGTTGCCTGGAGAAGCATTAGCTTTTGTGGAGAAATGGTATAAAAACTGATTCAGAAATTCGCATTGAAGGAATGCAAGCCTTGATTAGTACCCTGGGACTTGTGGAAGCAGAGCGTTTTATCCTCGTGATGACACGCGATCGCTTTGATTACACCCAATGGCGGCAAGAGGGTTTGCTGAAAATTAGTCTGAAGGAATTAGCGCAAGAAGCAAATACTCTGACTAATCAGTTGGGTAATCCCCATGTTTAGCAGGCGATCGTATGGGGAACATAAGTTTTCTGTTTAATATCAGACAATTGACATTAAAACTAAGTCCAGCAACATGAACCCAATTAAAATTCCCGTTTTAGACCTCAAGCCTCAGTACGAGCAAATCAAAGATGAAGTTCAAGGGGCAATTAACCGCTTTTTTTGCCACAGCAGAATCCATTAGCAATGTGAATGCTAGAGTCATAGAATCAACATAAAAACTTTGAAAATTATGAAAGAATTAACCGTTAGCTTAAACTTACCCCGTGATTTACTTGGGGTGCTGGATGTCCCCGAAACGAGTTTGTCAAGCCGTCTTCGAGAATTGATAGCGCTGGAGTTATTTCGAGAAGGGTTAATTTCCTCTGGGAAAGGGGGAGAGTTAGTAGGGAAGACTAAATGGGATTTTATTCAGCTTTTGGCAAAGCATAATATTCCTTATTTTAATGAAACTCCAGAAGAGTTGATGGCCGAGGTGGCGAATTTAAAAAAACTTTTGGGTGATAACCAGAAATGATTGTGGTTTCCAATTCTAGCCCTTTAATTGCTTTAGCTCAGATTGGAGAGTTTGAACTGTATGAGGAGTTATGGATTCCTGACGCGGTTCGAGAGGAGGTGGCAAGGATTGGTTCAGACTCAGAGAAAATAGAGAAAAATCGCCCAGGAATTGAGGAAGTTAGAGGGGCAACTTGGATCCGTAGCGTGAATGTGTCTAATCTAGAGGCGGTTCAGATTCTCAGAGGGCGGTTAGACGCTGGGGAAAGTGAAGCAATTGTTTTAGCGCAAGAGCTAAATGCCGATTTGTTATTAATCGATGAAGCTAGGGGCAGAAGAGTCGCTGAGGCAGAAGGAATCACTACCAGCGGTACATTAGGAACATTGGTGGCTGCAAAAACACAAGGCTTGATTCTGGAAGTAACCCCTCTACTCAATGCTTTGGTAGCTTCAGGATTTCGGATGAGCCAGGATTTGTATGAAACGGCTCGACAGATTGCGGGTGAGGAGGGATGAAAAAGGTTTTATCCACACTTGTTTGTGGGATGCCGTTGTATGAAGGATGGCAGGGGTTTTCGCGAACATCTGATGGTTTTCTATAAAGGATTGATGGCGATGAATCTTTATGATAATGACTTTTATGCTTGGACGCAACAGCAAGGGTCAGCCCTCAAACAACATCAATGGGAACGACTGGATCTGCCCAATTTGCTGGAGGAAATTGCAGCCTTG
>JAABSJ010000267.1 GCA_011390515.1 Oscillatoria sp. | reverse complement strand
TTCATCGCCAAAATATATCCTGGGATAGTGGGAGACCCACCCGAGACGGGGCTAAACTGGCTCTGAATCGGTAGGACTCCGAAGTTTGTACCCAGTCATACCCAGAGGAGAACCTGTGGGAATTTTATCAAATCTTTAGAAAAAATTGGAGGCACAATCATGTTAGCTCAACGCATATTAGAACGAGGAAGTCAAGGGAAAGATGTTAAAGAAATTCAACAGATTTTATTAAGCATGGGATACGATTTAGGCGAGGCGGGGGTTGATGGGACATTTAGTCCTCAAACTGAAGCAGCGGTTAAAAATTTTCAAGCCGATATTAATTTGCAATATCCTGAAGCCACGGTAATTATCGATGGACAAGTCGATCACCAAACTTGGTTTTTCTTGAAAAAAAGCCGTTCCTAACTCTCATCCTGCTCCATCACAAAGCCCCAGTAAAAACCCGTTGAACCGGCTTTTTCATCGGGATAACAGAGGGAAAGGCAAAAGAGTCTGAAATCTGAGGAGATCCCCAGGCAGTCGGCGATCGCCTCCTGTCAGACTCATTATGTCTACTCTCACGCCTGGTGAATTGAATAGAAAAGAGTCTCACCTGGAAGTAAGCCAAATCCTGCTTTAAAAAAATTCAAATTTTGATGAAGTTTAGTTAAGAAACTTGAAATTATTTGTTTTTTCTTCCCTAAACCCACAAAAAGATCCAATTTGTAGTGAAGATAGAGGTAGAACGGGAACCAATGATGTTTGGGAATCACAATCAACCCGCCATGAAATTTAAACGTTTATATCGAATGCTTGCTTTTACCGTATTCCTCCTCAGCATCGTAGTTGGATGTGTCAGGAATGCCCGGGACCCCGGAACCCTGGAAGTCTGGGCGCACGCAGGTCAAGATGCCGAACGAATCACCCTGCAAGAACAAGTCAATCGCTTTAATGCCGCTCACGATGATGTCACCGTTAGGCTCACATTTCTCCCAGAAGGCTCCTATAATGCCCAAGTCCAAGCGGCAGCAATCTCACGGGATTTGCCCGATGTTCTCGAATTTGATGGGCCATTTATCTACAATTATGTCTGGCAGCAAAACCTCCGACCGATTGATGACTTGATTTCTCCAGAAGTTCGCATGGATTTGCTGCCGTCAATTCTCACCCAGGGAACCTATAACGATCGCCTCTATTCCGTCGGAACATTTGACTCCGGACTGGGCATTTACGGACGCCGCAGTGTGCTAGAATCAGCCGGAATTCGCATCCCCCAAGGCAATGCCGACGCTTGGACCGCAGAGGAATTTAATGGCGCATTAGCCACCTTAGCGGAAAATGACCCAGACGGACAAGTGCTGGACCTCAAACTGAACTATTCCGGAGAGTGGTTTACTTATGCCTTTATGCCGCTATTATATTCTGCGGGCGGTGCAACCATTGATCGCACAAATTACCAAACTGCTTCTGGCGTCCTGGATAGTCCCGAATCCGTGGCAGCAATGGAACAGGTGCAGTCTTGGATGCAAAATGGCTACGTTGATCCCAATGTAGATGACGCTGCCTTTACCACCGGACGGGTGGCGCTTTCTTGGGTGGGACACTGGGTATATCCGAGTTATGCAGACGCATTTGGGGATGATTTAGTCGTGTTACCCCTGCCCAATTTAGGCAATGGCTCGAAAACTGCCCAGGGTTCTTGGAATTGGGGAATCACAAAAAGAAGTAACAACCCCCAAGCGGCAATGACATTTTTAGAGTTTCTGTTACAGCAGGATGAAGTGCTGGCTATGTCCAATGCGAATGGGGCCGTCCCCGCGACCCAAAGTGCGATCGCTCAATCTCCGTTATACCGCGAAGGCGGTCCGTTGCGCTTATTCTCATCCCAATTGTTGAATAACAAGACCGTTCCCCGTCCCCAAACTCCCGGTTATCCAGTGATTACTTCAGCCTTTCAAGAAGCCTTTAATAACATTCGCAATGGTTTAGAAGTGGAACAAGCCTTAGAACGGGCCGCAACCGAGATTGACCTAGACATTCGGGATAATGAAGGGTATCCTAACGTCAGTTAGCACTCCCCGAACCTCCCCAAATATCCGCGAACTCTTTCCTAGGGGTGACCGGGTATTTGAGTCAATTCAGGGATTTTCAAGATGAATTTTAATCTAAACTTATGGCCAATCAAACCCCTCTAACTGCTCAAAATGATGCGCGCAGCGCCCTAGGGATGGCAGCCCCCGCCTTGATTGGATTATTCCTATTTGTGGCTTTGCCTTTTACCTTAGCGGCCATTTTGTCGTTTACGAATTTACGACTCGGTTCGCCGTTACCTACCCGGTTTATTGGATTAGAACAATATGCCCGAATTTTTAGCGAACCCTCGTTTCGTCGCGCCTTACTCAATAATGCCATTTTTGCCTTGGTAGTCGTGCCTTTGCAAACTGCGATCGCCCTCGGATTAGCCCTCTTACTCAACCGTCCCCTGCGCGGCATGGCAATCTTTCGCACCCTGTTTTTCATGCCGGTGGTTTTTCCAATGGCATTGGTATCCGTGATTTGGATTTTGATTTACGCCCCCGGTGCCAATGGCATGATGAATTCCTTTCTCGACTTAATCACCTTTGGATTATGGGAACCGCGAGATTTTCTCCGTGACCCCTATCTAGCTTTGCCCTCAATTATGCTGCTTTCTATGTGGCAGGGGGTGGGATTTCAAATGGTGATTATCCTAGCGGGTTTACAGTCAATTCCCAGTGATTTATACGAAGCTGCCGCTATTGATGGCAGCAATAAATGGAACCAGTTTCGGCACGTCACCTTACCCCAACTGCGAAATACTTTAATATTCGTCATGTTGGTGACTTCCATTCTGTCATTTCGCCTGTATGACCAAATCGAAATCATGACCAATGGAGGACCGCTGGATGCTACCACAACGGTGATGTATGAAGCGGTATCTGCTGCCTATCAACAGCAAAAAATGGCCAAAGGGGCGGCGATGACGGTGGTCTTTTTCCTAGTCGTCTTGATGATTACCCTGATCCAACGGACCTTGATTAAAGAAGAGCGAGCAATTGATTAATTCAAACAAGAGTTAGGGGAATTTCATGATAATTCTCCCCATTTTTAATGTTGTTCAGCATAGAGTTCCATGAAGCCAATTTCCGGACTACCCAAAGAAAAACCCAATCTCGGTGAGCGAGTTGCCAATCAACCTGCTCATCAGGAATTAATGGCAAAGCGCAAAAACCAGCAGCGACTTAGTATCATTCTCAGCTATGTGGTTTTGACGATTTTGGCGTTGCTGTTTATTGCGCCGATTTTATTTATGATTATCGGCAGTTTTAAGCCAGATAATTTGGTGTTAGTTGAGGCGGGTTCCTTAAAAGCGTTTGTCCCTGATAATCCCTCGTTGCAGAACTATGAGGATGTATTTACCCGAGTCAATTTTACCCGGTTTTTCTGGAATTCGATTTTTATTACTGGGGCGATCGTCCTGTTCGGACTCCTGGTCAATTCAATGGCAGCTTATGCCTTTTCGCGCTTGCAGTGGCGGGGACGGGATATAATTTTCCCGGTGATTATCGCGTTAATGATTATCCCTTTTGAAGCCATTGCCGTTCCTCTGTTCTTTCAAATGACTTGGTTAGGATTACGCAATACTTACACCGCCCAAATCATTCCGTTTATTGCCAATGCCTTTTCCATCTATTTATTTTACACCTTTTTTATCGTCTTGCCCAAGGAATTGGAAGAAGCAGCCAGAGTAGATGGGGCGGGTCCAATCCGGACCTTTTTTGAAATTATCGTCCCAGTTTCTAAACCTGTGTTTGCTTCCGTAGCGATTCTGACTTTTTTAACCCAATGGGGGTCATTTCTGTGGCCGACGATGATTGCTGTGGGGGAAAGAGTTCGTCCTTTACCCGTGGCGATCGCTCAATTTCAAACCTTACCTCCCATCCAATGGGGGGATATTATGGCCTTTGGGGTGATGATGGTTGCACCGATGTTAGTGATTTTCTTAATCTTCCAAAAATGGTTTGTTCAGGGAGTTGCTTCTTCGGGTATTAAGGGTTAAAACAACGGCGGGTTAAAACAACGGCGGGGGTTAAAACCCCCGCCTAACAGCTCAAGTCGGTTAAAACCGACTAAAAACACCACGGAATCAGACTTGCAGTCGTCTTTAGACGACTTTAGCTATGAGGCGGGGGTTTTAACCCCCGCAGGTTGTTGAAACTATCCAAAAATTAAAACAATGGCAAAAGTAGAATTCGACCACATTTACAAAGTTTATGCCAATGGCTTCACTGCCATGAAAGACCTCTGTTTAACCATTGAAGATGGTGAATTTATGGTCTTTGTTGGACCTTCCGGTTGTGGCAAATCGACCGCCCTGCGGATGTTGGCGGGGTTGGAAGATATTAGTGCGGGTAAATTAATCATCGGTCAGGATGTGGTGAATAATAAAAGCCCCCAGGACCGGAATATTGCAATGGTCTTTCAAAATTATGCCCTGTATCCGCACATGACGGTGCGGCAGAATATGGAATTTCCCCTGCGCATGATGAAAGTTGCCAAAGGGGAACGACAACGGCGGGTGATGGAGGCGGCTGAAAAGTTGGGATTGACCCCTTTGCTGGATAATAAACCTAAACAAATGTCTGGGGGACAACGGCAACGGGTGGCAATGGGACGAGCCATTGTGCGAAACCCAGCGGTGTTTTTAATGGATGAACCGCTGTCGAATTTGGATGCCAAAATGCGGGTGCAAATTCGTACAGAAATTGCGGATTTGCAGCGCAAGATGGGAACAACAACGGTGTATGTGACGCACGATCAGGTGGAGGCGATGACGATGGGCGATCGCGTGGCGGTGATGCGCTTGGGGGAACTCCAGCAAGTCGCCCCGCCTCAAGAGTTATACGACTGCCCCAAAAATGTCTTTGTTGCCGGATTTATGGGGTCTCCGGCGATGAATATCTTTCATAGTGAGTTACGCAAAACCGAAAGCGGCCAATTTGCCATCACTTACGGAACCCAACACCTGGCGATCGGCCCGGAAACCTGCGATCGCTACCGCGAAATTGAGCGCTATCTCAACAAACCCATTTTTGCCGGATTGCGTCCCGAAGCCTTTTTAATAGGCGATAACAATACTCCAGAAAGTCATAAAATTGAAGTAGAAGTCACAACCCTTGAATCCCTGGGTCATGAAACCATTATCTATTTCAATTCTCCCCTAGCCAAAATTGAAATTCAAGATAAAGACGACCTAGCCAAAGTGCTAGAAAAACCCACAGGAGAGACTCAATCCATTGCAGTTGCCCGAGTCGGTTCCGCCCAAAAACTGCACCATGCCGACTGCCTCTCCCTCGCCGTCGATACCCGCCAACTCTACCTCTTCGATCGCCACGGCAACGCCATTTTATAAGGATTTCCCCCGAAAGGACAAGGCACTCCCTTGTCCTTTCTTGTCCTTTCTGATTTTTCCCCTATTTAAATCCAGTCAACATCCCATAAACCGCCCAAATTGCCATCGCCCGTAAATAATGAGAAGCGCGAAACGTTCCCACTGCCGTAATCGCTTCTGGAGTGCGGAACTGCAACCCATTTTCATACACTTGCTGAATCACGGTTTCGGTCAATTTAAACCCTTCATCCTTCATTCCCATTTGCAACAAAAATGCCGCCAATCCGAAATTAATCCCAGTCCAGACTTCTAAGGGATGCGTCGCATCCGGATTCACGGGTGAACCATCAATTAATACGCCATTGGCTGCCCCAAATTCCCCATTATGAAACTTCAGAAAACAAGACTCATAGACGGTTTTCAAGGCTGATTCTGCACAGTTGATTGGCACAATATCGGCCAACCCTAATAACCGGGCATAGAATTGACCACAAAGCTGATCCGCCATCACCACATCCGAACCGCTTTCGCTGTCGAGGCGATAATAAGTTCCATTCCAGAGTTTTTCTTGATATAGGGTTCCTGCTTGTTCCAACCAGTCTTGATAGGTAGTCAGGGTTGCTTGAATGGTTACTGGTTCCAGTAATTGCGATCGCTTCTGTTCATAAATCGTATCGGTGAACACGCCAGAATGGGGGGGATTGTTTAAAATCACCTCACCAATGGCGATCGCCGCTTGTAATGCCGCCATCCACAATCCGCCACAATAGGCACTCACCCCCCGCATCGGCCAATCATCGAACGTCTGATCCGGTGCGCCGCCATTTTCGGGAATCCCATCCCCATCGGTATCGAAGGTTTTTAAATAGGCGATCGCCTGTACCATTGAGGGCCAACAATCCCATAAAAATTCATAATCATCCCCCCCCGTCAACAGAAAATCCCGATACACCAGCAAGGCAAAATCACAGGGTAAATCCTTCCACAAATTACAATCCTGATAACTGGTATAATTTGTTTTCACCCAAGGATGTTCATTCGGTGCACCCAAATCATGAGGCGTGGCATCGGTCACTTTGCGAACCGCTGCCGCTTGATTATACCCAATAATCCTGGGTGTATCATCCCCCGTAGGAATCGCCCGGGCAAACCCTCGCATCACCGATTTTTCCAATTCCGGCCACAACATTAACAGGGCAAAAGACCCGTATAAGCGCACATCCAAGCTCTCATACCAACGATAATCGAGACATTCAAGCACCGCAAATTTACCCCGAGGTTCCTCCGCATCCTGGGCGGTCCATAATGTTCCTCCTTGAGTTAGAATATACAACTCATTAAACAGTGCCATTTTTACCGAGTCGGATAAATCCTCCCGGTCTAATATCGCTTGTTGCCAGGTGATGATATTCTCACGCCACATATCCGAATGCTTGAGTGCAGTGCGAATCATGGACCAGGAATTTTTGCCATTACGCCCGAAAAAGTCGGTATAGCGGCGGTATTCCCAGACTCCGGCAGCGAATTCAGTGACGGGAAAATCCCAAGCAAGGATAAAGGGAATTTTGCGGGTTTTTCCCGGTCGAATGGTGAAGCGAACGGCCAATGCTACCCCAATCCGTTCTCCCTTGGCGGCAGGGGTTTCATCGGTGCAATCCAATAAAGAACCATCCCGAGAAAACTGTTCCCAGACTTCTTTGCCGCTGCCGGTGGGATTCCATCGGGTGTTTTTGAAGGTATCGAGAAAGGGATTGGTGGCGGTGGCGATCGCCAGTTCTCCCTCCCCTTCCTGGGGAACCTCTGCCAAGTGACCCCCGGCCATCACACAACCAATTCGATGGAAGTCTTCAATATAACGGTTAGAATTGCCCTGACTCT
>JAABSJ010000266.1 GCA_011390515.1 Oscillatoria sp. | reverse complement strand
AGGGAATTTTCCGTCTTCCTGGCGGTTGGTGTACTCCTGGCTGTGAGTGGCATCACTTGGATTATTGCAACCCAAACTATCAAACCCATTCACCAGTTAAACCGGGCAGTTCAATTAACGGCCCAAGGAGATTTAACCCAGTCTGTCATGGCTAAAAAGCCCGATGAAATTGGCCTGCTGGCCCAGTCTTTTAATGCAATGGCTCAACAACTTAAAGATTTATTTGACCAGTTAGAAGAAAAGGTCAAAGAACGGACGCAGGAATTAGCCAAAGCCAATCAACTCATCACGGACTTAAATCACAAACTCACCCTTGAGAATGGCCGAATGGAAGCCGAACTGCTGATTCTCACGGAAATTCAGAACATGGTGTTACCTAAACCGGAAGAACTGCAAGGCATTGCAAAACTGGATATCGCAACTTATATCCAGTCGGCTACAGAAGTGGGGGGAGATTATTACGATATTCTCCCCCATCCAGGAGGGATTACTTTTTGTATTGGCGATGTCACTGGACATGGCTTAGAAAGTGGGATTTTAATGGTAATGACTCAAGTTGCTGTTCGCACTTTAATTGAATCAGCAAGCCATGACTTGATGGAGATATTAAATTTTTTAAATGGCACTTTGTTTCGTAGCATTCAGCGCATGAGCAGTGATAAAAGTATTACTTTATCTCTGGTTAATTATGCGAATTCCCACTTAATAATTAGTGGTCAACATGAAGAGGTAATTATCGGTCGGGCCAACGGTACGCTTGAGCGGATTGACACGATGGATTTAGGCTTACCCATTGGATTAGAAGAGGATATCACCCCATTTTTAAATTGCCTAACCCTTGACCTCGGACCGGGGGATGGAGTGGTGCTTTATACCGATGGCATTACCGAAGCCCGCAATGAGGCGAAAAAAATGTATGGAATGGAGAGATTCTGTGACGTTTTGAGGCAATCTTGGTCTCAATCCTCAGAGGAAATCAAACAGGCGATTTTAGCAGATTTTAATCAGTTTATTGGAGAGGTGGCTTTACGGGATGATATTACGTTGGTAATTTTCAAGTGTTGAGGGTCTATAGAAATGGGCCTGTGAATGGGATATTTTTTTGTGTTAATTTAGTAGCTTGTTGGGGTTATTCAAAAAATAAAAATGGTTATAGGGGTAGAATAAAACTGCTTTTTGTGGTAAAATATTACCGTTTAAATCCCTTTAATTGTCTTTATTCTCAACTCTCCAGGCTAACCTCTATGAAAGATTCCCTCAAGCTGACCGTTGCGAGTCAAGCCCAATCCCGATGGAAACGGTTGGGCTTCTATGCCCTGTTGAGTGCGATCGCCTTCCTCACCCTACTCCCCTTACTTTGGCTGGTGAGTACCGCCTTCAAATCCCCGAGTGAAAACATCTTTCAAGTTCCTCCGCAATTCCTACCCGCAGAACCCACCTTCCAGAACTTTGTTCGGGTCTGGGAAGCGAGTCCCTTCGGACAATATCTGTTTAATAGCACCCTGGTTGCGGTCCTCACGGTGAGCTTTAATGTGATATTTTGTGCCTTAGCGGCTTATCCCCTGGCCCGATTAGAATTTCCCGGCAGGAATCTAATTTTTTCCGGGATAGTTTCGACCATTATGATTCCCTTTCAAATCGTGATGATTCCCTTGTATATTTTAACCGTCCAATTGGGATTAAAAAACACTTATTTAGGGATTATCTTCCCCTCTCTCGCCTCAGCCTTTGGCATCTTTTTATTGCGCCAAGCCTTTAAAGGCGTGCCCAAAGAATTAGAAGAAGCGGGACGGATAGATGGCTGTTCAGAATTAGGGATTTGGTGGAATGTGATGATTCCGGCGGTGAGACCCGCCCTAGTGACGTTAGCGATGTTTGTCTTTATCGGGTCATGGAGTGATTTTCTGTGGCCGTTACTGGTAATTGACCGCCCGGAATTTTATACATTACCTTTAGGGGTGGCGCGATTAGAAGGGACATTTTCCTTAGATTGGCGGTTGATTGCGGCGGGGTCAACGATCGCCGTCGCCCCAGTCTTACTCTTATTTCTCCTGTTGCAGCAATACATTGTCCCCACCGATGCCGGGACCGGAGTCAAAGGGTAAGTATAAGCGGGGGGTTGAGTTCCCCCTCCCCTTACTTAGACTGGAGAGAAAGCGCCGCTTTGGGATAAGCAATCCGTTTGTGATTGAACTGTTGCCAAACCCTCACAAAGATTTCGGCAATTTTCGGCATTTCTTCCCGTTTCAGACCCGACTCACCCAGTTGATTGTCTTGCCACCGGGCTTTGAGAATTTTATTCACCATATTCAGGGCTTCCTCTGGGGTAACATCCTTGAGACTGCGTAAGGCTGCCTCACAAGAGTCGGCCAACATGACGATCGCCGTTTCCCGACATTGGGGAATCGGACCATCATAGCGGAAATCTTCATCCCGGACTTCTCGCCCTTCTTGTTCCGCACGTTGTTTCGCTTGATGGTAAAAATAAGCAATCAACATCGTGCCTTGATGTTCGGGAATAAAGGCTTGAATTGCTTTCGGTAAGCGGAATTTCCGGGCCATCACCAGCCCTTCGCTGACGTGCTTTTTAATAATGGACGCACTTTCCCAAGGGTCATCGATTTCATCGTGTTTGTTCGGTCCCCCCATTTGGTTCTCAATAAACCCTTGGGGGTCGTGCATTTTACCGATGTCATGATACAGAGTACCCGTGCGAATCAATTCCACATTACAGCCGAGTTCCTTGGCGGCAGCTTCGGCGAGGGTGGCGACAAACAGGGTATGTTGGAAGGTTCCCGGCGCTTCGGAAGCCAAGCGTTTTAAGAGGGGGCGATTGGGGTTAGCCAGTTCTGCCAGACGGATGGGGGTTACCAGGTCAAACAGATGTTCGAGGTAGGGACTCAAGCCGAGGGCGACAATACTCCAGGAAACCCCAGCGATCGCCTGAATCCCAGCGGCCCCGAGAATCGTGTACCAGATGGTCCCGGCAGTGGCACTGGGAATCAGGGTCCCAATCAGGTACACCCCACCTTGGGTTAAACCAGCTACACCCCCAACCATTGCCAGTTCTTCTCGCGATCGCATTCGTCCGGCTAGGATGCCACTGATGAGACCCGCAGCCGCATTCGCCAGTAAATAAGTCCACTCAATTTCAATACCCATAGGTAAGAGCATACTCAGAAGTCCCACAACGGTCCCTCCGAGGAAAGACCCATAGAAACTGCCGAGTAATAAGCCGATCGCCGGTAAGGTGGTGTACGGAATCCCCAGAGAAATCAGCAGGGGGGCCGTCAAGGACAGGAGTAACACCAGACAGCGATCGCGCCGTCGTAACTTGGGATGAACTCGCCGTTCCGTCAGCCAAAAAATCCCCACGGCGATCGTCACCGTTCCGCCAAACCCAAAGAGTCCCACCCAATTAATTTCGCGGCGACTCATATCAAAGCGATCGAGGAGCACAAATTGCGACTGAGAAATCGGTTCACCCTGTTCAATAATCACCTCCCCAGCTTCAACGCTGACAAACACCGGATTGACTTCCAGGGCCGCTTGTTCAGCGAGAACTCGGGTCCGTTCTAAATCTTTAGTTAAATTAGGCTGCAAGACCTCTAACAGCAAATTCTGAGAGAGTTCCACTGCCCCATGTGGGACCTGACCCTCCAACTGGATCATCACCGCCATTTGCAGAACATTTTTGGGTAGTCCCGGTGGAATCCCTTGGGACAACATCCGCTTTAAGGCATTGTGGAGACCTAATTGAGTTTGAATCCACTCTTCATCGGAGAGTTCAAATAAGTTGAGCCCGTAAATATGGGTTGAGGCGACACTGGTGGTATCGGCGATCGCCGCCACCGCTAAACGATAGGTTTGACGCGCCTGAGAAATTTGCTCAATCAAGGTCGAAAATGCCACGGACCCCCCGCGTTTGCGGTAGGCTTGCAGTTCCATCACCGCTTGCTGTCCGGAGTCCGTTAACAGACCCCGTTCGATCGCCCAAGCTGTCCGAGATGAGTTATTGGGGTCGGGGTCCTCGACTGAATCGCTGGGGGTCTCTACCAGGGGCGCATCTTCTCCGGCTGCCCTCACCACCGCGTTATATTCCCACTCTTGCGCCTGTCTTAGATAAAGCTGGGTGGAAGTAGACAAGATGCTGGTATCCACAAAGGGAAATTGTCCCCCGACTTGGCGCAATTGGGTCCCCTCGTCCAACACTCGTTGCAAGACTTTCTCAATTTGCTGAGACACGGGGCGATCGATCATTAAAACCGGACTGGACCCAATGCGGGCCGCCCTGCGATTGTCTTCGGTGGTTTTGGTGTCCTCTACCCTAGCATCTTCAAGGGCGATAAAGGTTTGTGGGGCAATGGTGCCTACATCCAGTTGCGGCTGATTGTAAAAGCGCTGTCCGATGGTTGCAGTCAGGCAAGTCACCGCCAGCAGAACCGCTACAGGTGAATGGACTGTGCTATTCATCCGAGATTGGAGTCCCTTTCTCCAAGCCGTCGGTTCGGTCGCACCTTGACGGGGTGGGGAAGGTAACTCGCGGGGCAAAGACGGAGGGGACTCTTGAGGGAGGGTCCCTCTCTTCCTGCGTTTGCGGTTGGAAAGATTGCGCGAGTAAATGTTGGCGCAATCTCTTCCCCATTGTTCGAGTTGCCGAGTCAGCATCTGAATTGATCTCATGGATCTCTCGTGCCTGTTCTAAATTAGAGGATTGCTAGGAGTAGAAGGCAAGGCGTTATGCACTATTATAGAGGCAGTCTTCTTCAAGCCTAAATCTTCACCCCCAAAGCCGGGGATCGGTTCGGTCAATCCAGATCAGGCTGGGGTTCAAACCCCCAGGGTTGCTCAGGGCATCCGTTCTGGATGAGATCAAGCGGACCCAATCCTGGGGGTTTTGGCTCTAATCTGTGGGTGAAGACCGGAAATTTTGTAAAAAAATCCAATTTTTCTCCCCCCCCCATCTCCCAATTCTCCCCCATCAACCAATTCTCCCCCATCCACCAAGGACAAATGACAAATGACAAATGACAAATGACAAATGACAAATGACAAATGACAAATGACAAATGACAAATCCCCCATCTCCCCACTGAGGCCCTAGAGTTGCCAGGGACGAATGACATTAGGGGCCGCAACAGCGCGAAAATGACTCGCTTCTTCCGGTTGATACTGAACATCATAGACCCCAGACCAGGAGGCGAGAAGGCGATCGCCCAGGTGGAAGATTTGCTCTGTTGGCAATGGCCCCAGTTGCCCGGTCCAAGGAATGCCCGGAATGCTATTATAAACCCCGGACAAGATTCCCGTGATGATAGTCGTCTGAGGGGATGAAATCCCCGTGTCCGTGGCACGACTGATGGATAATCGGAAGTCTTCTAGGGTACTCAGAAGGCAGTAAAACCCTAGGGCAAAGGGGATGCTGCCAGTCTCCTCAGTCCGGACCAATTGCGATCGAACCCGTTCTAAACTGGCCCCTTCGGCGAGGAGGGTTTCCACAATGGCCAGTTGGATGATCAGAGGGGATGGACTCTCCTGGAGATAGGCAATGGTTTCGCCAATCAAACTGTGCCGGTTCAGCCGTTCCGTCAAACTGGCGGCGATCGCATACCCCATTGCCAACAGTCCATCTCTTTCGGCTAAGGGGATTGACAAATGTTCACTAATCTGATATAGGGTTGTTCTCAAAAATTCTAATTGTTCATGATAGAAGAGGAGAACCGGAAGCACAGCCATCAGGCGATCGGTCCCTAAGATGGCCGTCGATTCAATTCCCTCGGACCGTTGAGACACCGAGGCAACTGCCTCAAACCAGCTTGAGGAGTCAAATCCCCCCTTTTGAATTAAACTTTTCCCACTCGCCACCAAATATTCATTTTCCCCTGGCCTCGGGCCCACATCAAGCCCAGGTCCGCTCAAGGAAATCATACCGCTGCCTATCCCATAGCCTAGATTAGCACCGAGTAGGCTTCCCTGAAACCGACTTAATAGTGAATATCGCATTCTGATCACAATTGCCCGTGAATATTATATAGAGCGAGTCTCAATCAGTTTGTCATAGAAGCAGTAGCGAGCAAGATGCTCGCACTCCTTAAAAAATTGTATTGCTCTGGATAAAAAGGAGTGGGAGCATCTTGCTCCCTGACTAGCCTAAATGTAGAGGCGAGAAAGCGAATCGCCCCTACATTTATTTAAGGGGATTCTCAAAATATGCGTCAGTCCTGTCCTTGATAAAAGGAGTGGGAGCATATTGCTTCGGGATCAACAGGAAGCCGATCGCATTCCACTTCTGTCTAATAGCCAATGGGAAAACCTGGGGGAGACAATGAGAACAGAAGAGGCAACTTCGAGGCACCCATGAAACAAATCCTACTGGCGATCGCCTTCTGGGTGACTACAGCAATTCCCCTGAGTGCTGAGAACTCCCTGCACCTGCAACAACTCTTCAATACCCGAGACTGTCGCAACTGCGAACTCAGCGGCATCAACCTTAGCGGCATCAACCTTAGCGGGGCCAATCTTAACGGCGTCAACCTCAGCGGGGCCAATCTCAGTGGAGCCAATCTCAATGGAGCCTCTCTGCTCGACGCCAACCTGATGGGGGCCAATCTCAGCAGTACCTCCTTAATCGTCACCAACCTCAGTGGTCCAATTTTGCATGAAGCTGACTTAAGGAAGTTCCACAAAATAAAATCTGCAAAATTTACGGGGCATTATAGAAGATGTCTACAAACCATTTACCCAAGTTGTACTGATTTTCTGGCTCTATGTTTGTAAAACGAGTGAGCTTGGTTTCTAGCTTTTCCATTGCTTTAGAAGTTAGCTTAACTCCTGTTTGATATGTCTTATTCACGAATTTTACCACGGGATTATTGCCTTTCCAAGTCATGGTTTCTGCCCACTGTAAAGCGGTTTTTATATCCTCAATAATGGTACCATTCCAATGATTCTCTAACACGGCCCAAGTCCGCTCAACTGGATTATATTTACTGTGGTATGGCGGATAGTATGCCAGACGCACGTTGATTTTATAAGTTTCGACAAACTGGACAATGCGGTTCATAAATTGAGTTCTTCGTGAATGATTCTCTGGCCCATTATCTTGTTTGATTAGCAGAGTTTTACACTCCCCGAACATGGAGCCAAACTCTTGCCACCACTGTTCTAAAATATCAACAATGCAATCGCTAGTCACTTTGGATTCTATAAAATATAAAAATAAGTCATCTGACTTCGGTAAAAAAATCCCATAAGGTATGACTTTACTGTTTGAATTAAAATCATGATCGCAAGCTAGGGTTGGGACACGAGTTTTTCCTTTTCGGGAAAAAGGC
>JAABSJ010000265.1 GCA_011390515.1 Oscillatoria sp. | reverse complement strand
GCTTGTTCTGGCGTCACTTCACCCAAGGCACAGCAGGGTTTGACGTTGGTCTCCTCAATAATCTGGCGGACCGTTGCCAGAATCTCTTCAAATTCTTTGGATTTCGGACTGCTGTATTTGGGTCCCCGGCCTTGGGAAACTAGGCAAAACCGGCTGGCACCAGCGGATTCAGCGGCTTTGGCTTGGGCGAGAATTTCGTCCCGGGGTTTGAGTCCATAAATAGGAGAATCCGTGCCCGGATGATGCACGGATTGGGAGCAAAAGCCACAGTTTTCCGAGCAATTGCCGGATTTGACGTTGATAATGCTACATAAATCGACGGTATTACCGCAGCAGGCTTGGCGGACGGCATCTGCGGCTTCGCACAGCAGCAGGATGGAGTCTTGACCTTCAATTTGGGTCAGGGCGATCGCTTCTTCTCGGGTGAGGCGATGCCCAGCAATAATGCGATCGGCCAGTTGCTTGAGGGACTCGCCCAGGGTTTCGGTTGTCCCTCTAGCGGCGTCATTCTCGGCAACTTCTACGGATGGATGGGAAATTTTGGATACGGGTGCTTGAACCACTTTCAGCCCTTCTATGACAGTTCCTGAAGTTCTGGCATTTTACCATCGGGGCTTTACCGTTTTCGAGTGGATTTTGATAATGATGGGTTAAGGCACTATTTTTAGGTGTGAATAATTAACGATTCGGGTGTCACCCTAACCCATGACAAATCAAGATAAATTACGGCCTGGGGACAAGCGGTGTGGAAGAAAAAATCATGAAGTGCAACCTCACCTCCCTAGGGAAATTCTCAAGGTTTAAGAATTAATCATGTTGAAATTGGCGATCGCCCGGGTGTTGCCTGCAAAATGACAGGTGGATTAGGCCCTGAAAGAGTCAGAACATCGGTGTTTAGTGGACTTTTCCTGCTGATGCTCTGCACTACGCTGACTTTTTGAGCAGGTATTTGAACATATTGTCTTTGACCATATTTTGCCGTAGGACTTCGAGTAAATATTCCTGGGCTTGCTCTTGAGTTAGGTTGCGGACTTGTTCTTTCAACAGTTGGAGTTTAAACTCTTGTTCCAAGCTCAAATTGGTTGGCATATCCATCGGTTTGCTCCTGGTTGTTTCGTTGGTTATTTTTATTTACTACGGGAATAGACGGGTGATCCGTTTGGTTTGGTTCCATTAATTGTAAATTATCATTAAGTTTGCTTGACAAACTGTCCAAGATGTACAGTTTAAGATTTATTTTCGCTACAAAAGTTTATCAAAGCCCTGTAAGCCTTATTATAAAAGGGAAAAAGCGCCGAAACATCAGCCAACGGAGATAAGCCTAATGGACGCAATGGAGTTTTTTCGCCGGAGTGCAGGGAAATGGCGATCGCAGCGCACGACCCATCACCTTGCCTTCCGACGAGCCGAACTAGGAGATTCAGAAATCCGGGTGGAAACGTTAGACAAGGATGATCCCCAAGTTGTCGGAATCTGCGAGTTACATCAAATTGATCCGCAACGGGCAGTCGGTGGAGCCTTTGTCTCCTGGGCGGGTTCAATGGAATGGGACCAGAATGATGAGAATCACTCGGGTTCCACCGTCTTTGCCTTGGTCCCGGAAGAGGATAACCCCAAAGCGGGAAAACTCCTCAGAGAAAGAGGTTATGCCGAAATAGTCCCGGTGGCGGGTTTGTATGAAATGGACGAGGAAGAGGGTCTGATTCTCGTGACGGAATATGAAACGATGAGTGTCGTAGAACGGTTCTGGTTTGCCAGTCCGGATCTGCGCCTGCGGACGAGTACCGTCACCCGGTTTGGGGGATTTAGCACGGCTTCATTCTGTAGCGAAAGCCGGATCCAGGTCGAATCCGCCCCCAACAGTAGCGATCGCCTCCCTGACTCGGAAGAGAATGCCAGAACCACCCCCCAATTCCATTCCGCCTTCGGCTGGTAATCCCCAGGAAGACCCGGGGAGTCCCAAAGGCTCCCCCATCCCCCCTATCCCCCCCACCTCCCCCACCTCCCCCATCCCCCCCATCATGTCCGACCCCTTGGTCCGGGGGTCCGATTATCTCAATGCGGTGCGTCAGATTGCGATCGACCCGAGCACCATTTGGTCCGGTGAGGATATTATCGAGCGGATCCAAGTCTGTACCTGGATTGGAGAGCATATCGAAACGATTAACCAGGAACTGCGGGAGTATCTGGAAGCCTGCCATCAGTGTTTTCCAGCATCTGAACGGCGGGAGATTGTGATTTTTGCCGCCCCGATCGCCCCGGAATATGGGATAGATGCCCTCTGCAATATCCTGGTGGATCCGGTGGCGATCGTCATTGATGTGGGTCGGACTGCACCCCAGGACTGGTTAAGCATTGTTGTCCATGAATATGCTCATGCCTATTTGAGTTCCCCCGGACATGATGGCCGACTCCTGGATGTCCTCACTCATCTGTGTCTGGGACTGGGACTCGAACCCCCCAATGCCACCGGCATGGATGAGAACTCAATGGATCAGATGTTAAGAAATTGGCCACACTGTAACGCCACTGCTGAACCCCTAGCCTTCTGGCGAGGTAACGGATAATACTTTTTGTGGCGAAATATTACAGATTGTTGCGTTCGGTGAGAAAAATGAGACTGATCTGACCGTCATCCCGTAATCTGAAGGATGTCTATTTATTGAAATCGGCAGTCAGTCGGTAGCAGTGACCGTTGAGCGCTACGGGTTCAAGCCATCCCTAGAACAGACCCGCTCGGTCTTTCTAGGCGGTTCCCATACCTGCAGGGCCAATTCGCTGCATCTGCCACTGAAAGCAGAAGTTAAAATTTGAACTTACGGAGATTCTGACGTGGCATTACCTTTGTTACAGTACGCTCCTAAGAGCCAAAACCAGCGGGTTGCTGGATATGAAGTGGGAAGCGATGAGCAACCCAAAATCTATACCACCGAAAACCTGCCTTCTCCTAGCGAGATGGATGAGGTGATTTGGGCCAGCTACCGCCAAGTGTTCAGCGAACACCAAATCCTCAAGAGCAACCGCCAAACCTTCGCGGAATCTCAACTGAGATATGGTCAAATCACGGTTCGTGATTTCATTCGCGCTTTGGCCACTTCGGATGCCTTCATTCGGCTCAACTACGAGACCAACAGCAACTACCGTTTCGCCGAAATCTGCGTCCAGCGCATTTTAGGCCGCGACGTTTACAACGAACGCGAAAAAATTGCGTGGTCTATCGTCATCGCCACCAAGGGTGTCCAAGGCTTTATCGATGCCGTACTCGATAGCGAAGAGTACCTGAACAACTTTGGGTACAATACCGTTCCCTATCAGCGTCGCCGGATTCTACCCCAACAGGCTAAAGGCGAAACTCCCTTTAACCTGAAGACTCCCCGTTATGGTGACTACCATCGCGCTCAGTTGGGCTTCCCACAAATCATCTGGCAAACCCAAGTGCGCCGCTACGTTCCCCAAGACAAGGTGGCTCGTGCAGGGGATCCGTCCCTCTATATGGATATGGCGCGTAACCTGAACAACGGGAAAGGTAACCCCCCCACCCGCGTTTCTACGTTCAATATGAATTACGAAGCGTTGGTTCCCCGTAAGAAGTAATTGCATTTTGCTCTGTTGAGCAATGTAATTCCCTCAACCCTGAAGTTAGGGGCTAGAGTCTGGGAAGTTGTGGCAACCTAAACCATAATTCTTAGTCTTTGGCCCCTAACTGTTTTAGGGCTGAGGAGAACCGTTTCAGGGCTTTACCCATTCTTCACATTTTAATTTAGCCCGTTGTTCAGGTTCCGCCTCTGGAGAATCTTTACCGGGTCTGGATTTGCTACAATATCTCATCTGAAAACTGCTTTTTATAACCGCCTTCACTCCGCGTATCTTTATTAAAACTTATTAATTTAGCTCTTGACAATTGCAGTGGGAATCGAGTAATACAGAAACATACAAAAGTTTAAATTAATCTAATTTAAACTCTCCCGAAGACTCAGACATCAGGCTGAAATAACCATCAGGTCGGCATCTAGCCCCTAACCCGCATCAGGCGGGTTTCATCCCTCATTAACAGGGCCAGCATTATGATGGTTAATTTAAAGCAATTCTTTGATGCGACCAATCCGAGTAAGACCCTATTTGTCGAAGATTCGGAATTGGATCAGCAATATTATATTGATTTTTCCTCCGTGCGTGGGGGCAAAATCATTGAGGATTTAAGGGATAACATTACCCTCTGGTCCCCAGAACAACCCACCTGTCAACTGTTTACAGGACATATCGGCTGCGGAAAGTCCACGGAATTACTGCGTCTCAAGGCGGAATTAGAACGGGAAGGCTTTCACGTGGTCTATTTTGAGTCGTCCAAAGATTTGGAAATGGGCGATGTGGATGTGGGAGATATTTTACTGGCGATCGCCAAGCGAGTGAGTGAAAGTGTCGATCGCCTCACCCTAGAAGAACCCAAACGCCTGAAAAGCATTCTCCAAGGCGCGGCGAAACTGTTACAAACAGAAATCGAGTTTGATAAGTTTGAAATCGATGTCTTGGGCAATCAATTCAGCGCCAGTAAAGAAGGGCTCACTGTTGTCGCAATGGGCATTGCTACAATTACCGCTAAGGTGAAAGCCAGTCCCGATCTCCGCAGTAAATTAAGAGGATATCTCGAACCCCAAACTAATGGGATTATCGATGCGATTAATAAAGAAATCCTCGAACCTGCGATCGCCAAGCTGAAGCAGCATGGCAAAAAAGGACTGGTGGCGATCGTGGATAATCTGGACAAGGTGGATAGTGCACCCAAACCTTGGGGACGCCCTCAACAAGAATATTTATTTGTCGATCGCGGCGAACAGTTGCGATCGCTCCACTGCCATCTGGTTTATACCATGCCCCTAGCCTTGCGCTTCTCCAACGACTTCGGCACCCTGATGGAACGGTTTATGATTAAACCCCAGATGCTGCCGATGGTGCCGGTCCTCTGTCGAGATGGGAGTGAGAACGCCGAAGGCATGGAACTCCTGCGCCAAATGGTCCTCGCCCGAGCTTTTCCTGAGTTGGGTCCAGAACAGCGCCTGGAAAAAATTACGGCACTCTTTGAAGATGCACAGACCCTGGACCGATTGTGCCAAGTCAGTGGGGGTCATGTCCGTAATATTTTGCGAATGCTCAACGATAGCATTAAAAAGCAACGGGGACTCCCGATCGCCCGTCAAACCCTAGAGGATGTAATTAGTGCCTATCGCAACGAACGCACCTTAGCCGTCACCGATGAAGAGTGGGAATTACTCCGCCTCGTCATGGATCGAAAAAAGGTGGCGGGAGACGATGGCTATCACACCCTAATTCGCAGTATGTTCGTCTACGAGTATCGGGATGCTGCCGGGTCTTGGTTCGATATTAATCCAATTTTGGCATCAGCAAAGGAGTGAAACTCATGAGTGAGAATATATCCGATGCGGATGTCATGAATCACAATCAGCGGGCATTGGCCGAACTAATCTGGGCATTGGAAATGTCCCAGGGACAATTTAAGCTGATGTTGGTCCGGTGTAATTATGTTACCTTGCGCCGTCAGCTTGTCAAAAAACTACATCGAGACTGTTCGTTGAATATTCGGGAAATTGTCCTCGAACCTACGGTCAAACAGGTGTATTCCACCTTGGGCGATCGCCTGGGTGGAGAAATCCCTGATGCCTTGATGGTATTTGGGTTGGGTTCGGTAACGGCATTGGATGCGGTACTCACTTCCCTCAACCAAGTGCGGGATGAATTTAGAAAGAACTACCCCTTTCCGGTGGTGTTTTGGATCAATGACGAAGTGTCGGTGCAGTTAACCCGGTTAGCCCCGGATTTTGAGAGTTGGGCCAGCTTGACTCAATTTGAAATCATCCCCACGGATTTACTGTCGGCCCTCAAAAAGGTGCAGGAACACCTATTTGCAGAGGTGTTCGCCGCTGGAAATCAACGGTTTGTGAGCAACCAAGAAATTTTTGAGAACCGCTATCGCTATCCCTTTGAAATGACCTTAGCGTTACAGGATTTGCAAAAGGCGGGTCAGGCGTTGACTCCTGAGTTGGCAGCCACCTTGCCCTTTGTCCAGGGTCGTGAGGCTTATACCTGCGATCGCATGGATGAGGCATTAGACTCCTATCACCACAGCTTAGAATTGTGGCAGACACTGGATGCCGAAGGGGTCCGAGAAAGGGCGGCAGCGGTGAGTTATCACATCGGATTGTGTTACAGCCGCAAGGCGGAACTGGACCGAGGGAATAGTGAAGGGTACTGGAAACAAGCGCAGTCCGCGTTCCAACAGTGCCTAGAGTCCTTTGAGGCAGCGGGAAGACCCGACTTGGTGGCCCAATTTATCGGTCAGCTTGGGGAAGTTTTGCTCCAATTAAATGACTATTCCAGCTTGCAGGACCTGGTACAAACTGCCATAAAATTACATGAACAATCCGCGAATCCGGTACTTTTAGCCCGAGATTATGGATTTTTAGCCCAAGTGGCCCTCCATGAGCAGGAGTGGGACCATGCTCAAGAACTCGCAGAAAAGGCTCTGGAAATTTTAGCCACCGACTCCCAACAAGAACATCAGCATCAGGGATTATATTTGCTGCTGTTGGCGCGGAGTTTGCGGCAGTTAGGGGAGACTGGGGAAGCAATCGATCGCCTGGAAGAGGCGGCGAAGGGTGACCCGGAGGATGATCCGCAGTTATATATTGAGATTTTGGAGGAGTTGCGATCGCTATACTACGAGCAATCCCAGTATGCGAAAGCCTTTAATCGCAAGCAACAAAGACTGTCGATTGAGCAGCAATTTGGCTTACGGGCCTTTATTGGTGCAGGACGGTTGGAATCCCAACGACAAGCGCGATCGCAACCGACGCCAACGGAGTCTCAGGGAAGCGTCGCCCGAGAGATTCTCGCCTCGGGACGACAAAAGGATGTGGAACGGTTAATCCAACGGATCGGCAGTACCCAATACAAATTGACAGTGATTCATGGTCCATCTGGGGTGGGGAAAAGTTCTTTGGTGCAAGCGGGATTACTGCCTGCTTTGAAAAAAACCATCATGGGCGATCGGGATATATTACCCGTTTCCCAACGTCTATACACGGATTGGGCGAAAACGTTGGGTCACTTACTGGGTGAAGCCCTGGTACAACGAGGGATTCAGATTGACGCTATTCCTGATGCGGTGGATAGGGTTTTGGAACAGTTGCGTCAAAATGAATCGAATCATCTGCTAACGGTGCTGATTTTTGACCAATTTGAAGAGTTTTTCTTTGTATGTAAGGAACCGGAAAAGCGCCGGAAATTCTTTAAATTTTTGGGGGATTGTTTTCAAATTCCGTTTGTCAAGGTGGTGCTATCCCTGCGTGAGGAT
>JAABSJ010000264.1 GCA_011390515.1 Oscillatoria sp. | reverse complement strand
AGAAACCTGCTTTCTCGCCATTATAGCTCTCGGGTAGGTCATTCAGATGCAAGTCAAGAAACCGGGTTTTTAGCCACCACCCACAACCCAGAAACCCTCAGACACCGGGTTTTTAGCAAAATCTCTGCATCCTCACCCAAATCTAGCGCAGAAACCCGGTTTCTTGCCCCCACTGAGGTTTATTGCAGGTCGTCCTCTGTCATTCCAGCATCCTTGAGAATACCTCTTAAGGTTCCAGTCGGTAAATCTCGATTGCTATGGACTGGAATTGAGAGAATGACCGTAACCCCCTCTTTTGCATAAATATGATGGCTGCCGGTGATTCGTTTTAGCTGCCAACCCTGCCGTTCAACAATTTTGCAGAGTTCTTTCCCAGAAATTGATTTTATAAAGACAACTCAATGACTTGTTTTTCCGGGGTGACTTCTTGTTGTTCACTCGCCACTTCCAGCCAACCCTGAACCGCATCTGCAAGCATCTCTAACAATTCTTCATAACTCGATGCCCAGGTGTGACAACCGGGAAGGGCGGGGACTGAACCACACCACATATCATCTTCTTGCCAAATGATTGCTTTAATTTTCATCGTTTTTCTCTACTGGCTATCTGAACCAACAAAAACTCGCTTTCTCAACTTTCAGTTATCAAGAGGGTCAGGGCCCGTTCTATGGCTGACTCTTCTGTGGTACAAATTCCACTGGCTAGGATGCGATCGAGCAAATTACGGATATCTGGTTGGGATAAAATCTGATAGGCTTTGCGTTCAGCATGGCTTTGTTCTAAAACCGTTGTTAGGGTCATCACATCTTGATGAATATCATCAACTGATAGTAACTCGGCATTGGGTTCGGGAACTTGTTGAGTCATAGTTTACCTTCCGTAAGTTTCTGCAAGAGTTTCAATTAATTGATTGCTGTAACAGGTACTTTGTTGCTGGCATATTTTGAGTTTTTCCCTATCAATAAATCTGTTTTGCCACAAATTTTGCTTGTTGTTTTTCAGAATAGGTTAAGTCGGCAACCACCACAAATCCCTCACGAATAAGTTGATTGATTTCATCTATCCTTCGGGCAAACTTCAAAAGCCGACTCGTGTCGATAAAAACATACGTTGAACTCGGCAAAGAAGTTCATTTGTCCAAGAATAACGGGTATATCTCTCGATTCAGTCCAAGCAAATGCAAGTAGCACGGGAGGAAACTGAGCGATCGCACCAGATACAACCAAACCTCGTGAATCCCTCCGACCCAAATTACCGCTTAAGGGGATTGAAACCGTCTGATTTTCCCAGATTGCTCCTAGTTGTAAACCGATTTCGTAGGGCAAAACATTGACACTTGCGCCTGTATCTAGCAACGCAGTCACTTCCACAGAGCGATCTCCTAACGTGAGCGTCAAGGGTAAATAGTCGCAGTAGGAGCGCCCAAGACTATCAATGCGTTCAGTGAATGAATATCGTTGTCCATCAATCATTAGATGCTGCCTTCCTTTGCTGCCACCAAAAGATCCGACAATGCCTGAACAGATGCGCTATCTGTTTGCGGCGACCATACCACTGCCTCAGTCAATGCAAGCTGCTGGAGCAACTCATTCGCTGAGTCAACTCCTCTGGTTAGTTCTAGGCTACACCCTTCCTCCTTAGCGACTGCCAAGAGGAGAAAGTGGATCAGTCGAAGTTTATCTTGATGAGATAACTGATTAACGGTAGGTAACAGTTCGCTGAGTAACATAGAGTCCGCTCCAGGAAATGTGCTTCTCCATTATAGGTTTGACTGTCCTTGAGGCTTTGCTCAAATCGTCCCAGCAACCTGGTTTCTTGCCCTCTACCCACATCCCATAAACTCAGTTTCTGCCCTAACCTTTGCCTCCTCACCCCAATCGGGTTAAGCAACCCGGTTTCTCAACCCCTCAACCCCTCCAACCGCAGAAAATACACCTGCCCCCCATTTAATATCATCATTGATCCCGTCTAAAGCACCCTAATCCTACTGACTACATTCGTTTTAGCAATTCATCGTACTCATCGTGTGTGCTAATCCAATACCAGTAAATATGGTCGCCTTCGAGTAAACCTAAAACACGATAATTGAGACTGACACGAGCAGAATAAATCGGTTGCTTCTGACTGACTCGCTTGAACTGAAGGCTCGGATGATAAGGATCTTCTTGCCAAAGGGCGTAAGCTTTATTGGCTTGTTCTTGAACTGATGCAGGCAAATCACCTAGCCGCTTGCGAAATGACTTTGTGACGCTTGATTTCATTTTTGTGTTGGGAAGACCTCATCAAGGGGAACAGTTTCTCCTGCTGCGATTTCCTGCCGCACCATTGCCGCCATCTGATCCCATTGATCGTCTGTCGTGGTAGCAAAACGGGTTTCCCATTTTTGCTCATCCTGCAACTCCGCCAAAAATCGAGCCGCGATCGCATCTTGTTGGTCCGGTGGGAGTTGTTGGATTTGGGCGATCGCCTGTTGAAGTAGTTCTGTCATTTTTCAGTAGCAGTTAACACCGCCAAATCACATCGCTTCTGTATTTTACCCAATCGTGCAACAATTTTGCAGAGTGCTTTCCCGGAAATCGATTTCATAAACACAACTCAATGAATTGTTTTTCCGGGGTGACTTCTTGTTGTTCACTCGCCACTTCCAGCCAAAGAAAGAACCGCATCTGCAAGCATTTCTAACAATTCTTCATAACTCGATGCCCTGGTGTGACAACCGGGAAGGGCGGGGACTGAACTTGGACTTCATCTTCTTGCCAAATCATTGCTTTTATTTTCATCGTTTGTCTCTAATGGCTATCTAATCAGGATTTTAGCCCATCCGTTAACTCTTCAAGCAGCAACCTCCTGCTGTAGAAACCCGGTTGCTGCCATTACCTTTGCCGCCTCACCCTCATCGGGTTAAGCAACCCGGTTTCTCAACCCCTCAACCCCTCCAACCCCTGAGGCTGGCAGTATGTATTCCCAGCCGCCTACCGTTCTCGCGACCCCCATTCCGGAGCCGTTCGCCGCCACCACCTCTTTGAAGATCGCATTCAGCGCAGGATGAAGCACGCAAAACAACAAGCCGGTATTGCCAAGCACGGTAGTTGCCACACCCTCCGCCATAGCTTCGTCATCCACTTACTTGAGGATGGCTACGACATTGGCACGGTGCAAGAACTTTTAGGCCACAAAGATGTGAAAAACACCATGATTTATACCCACGTTCTCAATCGCGGCGATCACGGTGTTCGCAGTCCTTTAGATGAACTGGTTTAACGCCGTACTCACAGGTAAATTGTGAGCGCAGCGAGTAATTTATCCATGTGCAGCACCTTGTTATATCTTTATTCTTCATATTGAGACATAAGCCTAATTTCTTCATCAGTTATCCCATCTCTACCAACTAACTTATAGTGTCGCTCATCAACGACTGAAAGATGGAAAATATCATTGGTTTCTTCAACTGCCAATTCTAGAATGGCGACATCATTTTCAGATAAGAATTGCAATGCAATAGGTTTGCAAATCGCGTTGGGGTACCGAGCCTTGCAAAACTCTATATCTTGCATGACTTGCACTATTCCAAACCTGTCTCCTGGAGATTTAGCCTGACAAGGAATGACAAAGTGTGCACCTTTTTTATTAACACCCAGATACACTTCATCAATTTCAATCTGCCCAACATTTTGAATGTTTGTTCTAAGGTGATTCTGAATGGAATAACAAGTTAACCCAGTAAAGATATCGACAAGTCGGTTATATCTAACTTTGGTAAGAAGCGCTTGTTCATCCGTGCCTGGGGCATACTTTCTTACAATCTCAGGAGTTGCATCAGGAACCTTTACCCTTTGCCTGTTTATAGTAGGCACAATTTTGCCGGGTGATGCCAATCTGAATTCATACGCACCTATACCTGTCCCAATTATTATCCATTCCGAATTGGCTGGGCATTTACTCTTTATAGTCTCAGGTAACTCTTTGCGAAATCTATATGAGTATGGAATATCACCAAGGTTTTTAATGCGTGGAATCCCTAAGTCATCACACGCCTGCGCCAATTCATCTCGATTAAAGGCAACCTTGATGTCGCCCTCGACATAATTATTAATAAAAACCCTTTCAATTACATTTTTGTACTTGCTCATGCGACAACCTTATCTAACCTTTTTCTTTTAGGAATTACATCATCTGGGATGTCCCAGTATTTTGACGCTTGCCCCATGTTGTAATTTAACAAATCTTCATCCTGACGATTTAACACATAGGTTTCAAATTCTCTAGGATCTAAATTCATAGCTTTAATAACTTGACTTCCCAACGATTTAGATAGAAATGGAATCACTGCATTCCCAATCTCTCTAAAACCATGCCAAATAGTGTTATGAAAACGGAACCAATCTGGGAAGGTGTGTAATCGTGCTGCTTCTCTGACAGTTATGCACCGTGGTTCAGAATAGTGTATTGGCCTGGGTGCAGTATATGCGCCTTTATCACTAGCTGTTCCAGCTCTTAGCGTATTGCATTGACCATTCATTGCTATCTTAAAAAATCTACTTGTTTTTTCTACAGAGCCTGGATTGGTCGCCCTAAATTTTTTAATTGATTGCTCTGTATGCTTAGAGCCAATATGACCATAAACCTTGTTTGGGACTTGTCTCGTATGGCATAGTGAATATTCACCACTTGACTTGAGTGAAAAGCTGTTTCTTAAACCTGAATAATCCAACTGCGAAGAATCTATACCGCGATCGCCCTCGGTAAACGCACGATGTTTCACTAGATCACTTATTGCATCTCCGCACGTTGATAGTGACAACAAGTCTAAATCAAAAATCGCAGACTCTGCTGTATCAATATCCCCATGAGTTTGTACAGGGTAGGTGGCTTTCTCAACATCTAACCTTGATCCAATCAGAATGAGTCTTTTCCTCTTCTGTGGTGCGCCATAAAGAGACGCATCAAGGATGGATACGGGTTTTTCAACCGAGTATCCAATACTTTCAAACTCAACGATTAATTCATCTAAAAACTTCTTGTGCTTGCCTGATGCAATTCCAGGGACGTTCTCAAATATGAAATATTTAGGTCTTATTTCCTTTATTATCCGAACGTACTCGAATACCAAGGCATTTCTAGGATCATCAATCTGTCGCTTTCCTATATGAGAAAATCCTTGGCATGGTGGGCCGCCCGCTATTAAATCTATTTCGCGAGAAAATCCTTTTTCCTCTACAGCCTTGAGTAAATCTTGTGAGGCAAGCCTAGAGATATCCTTACAAATGTTTGCACCGTAAGGGAAATTGAAGTGATGTACTAATGTGTGAATCGCATCAAATTCAACGGCAGCAGCAATGTCAAATCCAGCGGCTTCTAAACCGAGAGACATTCCGCCACATCCTGAAAAAAGATCAATAGCTACGGGTCTTTTCATGCTCTATCCAAAAAAGTGATCACTATATATTAAAACGCCAAGATTTTTGAGTGCTCGATGAGATATAACTATTTATTAAACCGGAAAACCATTATAATACCTCATCGGGTTGTTGTCAAGCGCTTGCGGTCTAACTCAGATATTATGGGTGTTATCCTGCAACTGCTAGATCACACCCCAATTGAGAGACTTTTCCCGCAGCCAGCGTCATGGAAAGACCACAGCAGCCTAAACTCCTCGATCGCCTGCGCCAGACTGCTCGCTTTCGGCATCTCAGTCGCAAAACTGAAAAATCCTACCTGTACTACCTCCGAGACTTCATCCTGTTTCATCAGAAGCGCCACCCCCAAGATATGGGAGCACCAGAAGTACGCGCCTACCTATCCCGCCTCGCTCTCGATAAGAAAATTGCCGCTTCCACTCAAAACATTGCCCTCAGTGCCCTGCTCTTTCTTTACCGCCAACTCCTGCACCTCGACTTACCAGATATTGAAGAAATCGAGCGACCCCAACGCCCCAAACGCTTGCCGACAGTTTTTTCTCGACCTGAAGTTCACGCCATCCTTGCTCACGTTGGCGATGGGACTGAAGGCTTGGGGATTCGCTAATTATTCCCAGTCATCCCGGCGAAAAAGTTAGAAAACCCGGCTAACACGGGAACCGCTAACCCCGCCCCAGAAGCCGCTAACCCTCCGGTGACGATGGAACATAAGCCCACGAGGGCAGTTCCGGCTAACAGAGGTTGATTGAGTCGCACCAGTCGGGAATAGTCCATAATGTGTCACCCCAGGGAGTTAGGTTATGGCGGATTATGGGAGATTTTGGTAATTATAGCAGGGGTAGGCGGCGTTAGTCACATCCCAGAAACCGGGTTTCTGCCATAGTCTGTGCATCCTCACCCCAATCTAGCTTAGAAACCCGGTTTCTTGCCCCACCCCTATCTCATACGGAATCCGGTTGTCAAAGGTCTGTAAAAACCCGCAGGCTGAAGCCCGGAGGCTATACGGACGAAGCCCGCCTGCGCGGGCTAAAAACGAAAATTAATTTTTACCAACCGGATTGGGTATAAAAACCAGTCTGACCTCTCCGGTGGCCCTCTCCTAAGAGGAGAGGGAGAATCAGGAAATTTTTTTATTGCTCTTAAAGGGGGGAATTTACATCTTTCTTTCTTTCTTTCTCCCCCTTCCCTCTTAGGGAAGGGGGCTGGGGGGTTAGGTCTCTTTTCAAAATTGAGATGCTCCCTCTTTCCTAGACTAAGAATAGAGCAATTCCTGATAATAAGCCTCCGTGTCTAGGGGTAAAAATGTAGTGGGTTGCAGGGATTGTTCCTTAATCTTAAAGGCTTGATTAATTTGGATTTGGCTCAAAAAGTCCAAATCATGGGAAATCACCCAGATTGCGCCTTGATAGTCATTAATTGCTTGAATCATTTCTTCTACGGTTTCAATGTCTAGGTTGTTGGTGGGTTCATCGAGAATCAGTAAGTCAATTTCCGAAATACTGATCATGGCGATCGCTAATCGGGCTAACTCTCCCCCGCTTAACACCGCCGCCGACTTATACACATCATCGTTAAAGAACAGAAAATGCCCTAACTGTTGCCGTAACAGTTGATAGGATAACTGGGGATTAGCGGACTGCATATTTTCTAATATCGTTTGCTGACGGTTCACAAATCCATAGCTTTGGTCAAGATAAACTACGGTTATGGCTGGGGCGAGTCGCATTTGCTCTGCTTCTAGAACGCCCACCCCGTCGGGGTTAAACAGGGCTTTAATCAGGGTGGATTTGCCAGAACCATTGGGACCGGCGATGACTACCCGATCGCCCGAATCCAGATGCAACCGAAAATTCTCGATTAACAGGCGATCGCCTACTTTAAGCAAGGCATTGTCAATCTCAACCAGAGTTTTCCGTTTCAGGCTTTTTTCTTCCAGTTGGATATTCGTCGCTTTGACGGTTTTAATTTTCGTCTCAGCCACCTTTTGGGAC
>JAABSJ010000263.1 GCA_011390515.1 Oscillatoria sp. | reverse complement strand
GAAACCCAAACTTTGGTGAAATTAGAGGAAAATTATCGGTCCCGGGAAAATATCCTAGAAGTTGCTAATAAACTGATTGAGAATAATACAGAACGCATTGAGAAGGTGTTGCGTCCGACTCGGGGGGAAGGGGAAGCGATTATCTGTTATCGCACCGAAAATGATTTAGATGAAGCGCAATATGTGGTGACTCAAATTCGGATGTTGCACAATCAGCATCCCGAGTTGGATTGGGGTTCGTTTGCGATTTTGTATCGGACCAATGCTCAATCGCGCTCTTTTGAGGATGTGTTAGTTAAAATGAATATCCCCTATCGGGTGGTGGGGGGTTTGAAGTTTTACGATCGCAAGGAAGTTAAGGATGCGGTTGCCTATTTGCGCGCCCTTGCCAACCCCTCGGATTCGATTAGTTTGCGGCGGATTATTAATACCCCCAAACGCAGTATTGGGAAAACGACTTTAGACCGTCTCGATGAAGCGGCAAAGCAGTTAGGCGTTCCCCTGTGGGAAATTCTCAGTGATGAGACATCGGTGAAAACCCTGGCAGGGCGATCGGTGAAACAAGTGTTAGAATTTGCTGCATTAATGTCCCGATGGCAGGAACAAGTGGAAACCTTACCGGCGATTGAAATCCTGAAAGGGATTATGGAAGAATCCAAGTATATGGAATCCCTGAAACTGGAAAACACCGATGAAGCGTTAAACCGCATGGCAAACATCGAACAGTTGTATAACGCCACGATGCAATTTGCTGAAGAAAATGAAGACAATTCCTTAACGGGATTTCTGTCGAGTGCTTCCCTTGCTTCGGAGTTAGATAATTTAGAAGAAGGGGAACAGGCGGTGTCTTTGTTAACCATTCATTCCGCCAAAGGATTAGAATTTCCCGTGGTCTTTTTGGTGGGAATGGAAGAGGGTTTATTCCCCAATTTCCGCAGTGTGAATGACCCGCGTAGTCTGGAAGAAGAACGCCGACTTTGCTATGTAGGAATTACTCGCGCCCAGGAACGATTGTTTTTAACTCATGCCTTAGAACGGCGGTTGTGGGGGTCTTATGAACGCGCTCAACCCTCGCGTTTTTTAGCCGAATTACCCCGGGATTTACTGCAAGGAAATTCGGTTCCCAAGGAAAAAACTCGCCGCAGTTCCGGGACTGCAAAAACGCAAAAAGGCGCAGCAGCAAAGGAGACTTGGGTGGTGGGGGATATGGTGGTTCATGATACTTTTGGTCCGGGGGAAGTATCTCACGTTTTTGGGTCGGCTACTAAGATGTCCTTGGCGATTAAATTTATGCGCGGGGGACAAAAAATTATCGACCCGCAAACGGCACCGATGGAAAAATTAAATTAAACTTCTGGCAAAATTATCAAGAGATCCCCCCAACCCCCCTTATTAAGGGGGGCTTCACAGCGGAACTAAAAGGGAGAAATTGCGTCTGGGAACAGCCTGGATTTTGGACCCAAGGAACCGTGACTCAAAGAACAGACTATATATCGCGATCGCAGAGATTAAACCGATGGAAAGAGGACTGATGTGGTTACCCTTGCTGGCCCTATTTATAGGACTGGCTTGGGCAGGATGGAACGAATATCAAAAAGTGGAAGCTTATCAGACTTGGGCGCAGGGATTTGATCGCACCAAGTATGATATTTATGCGGTATTAGGAGAGAAGGGCGACTGCCTGACTTGGGGAAAACCCACCCGCAAAGGTCCGGTGAATCAAGAAACCTTTTCCTTAAAAGAGGTACAGTCATTGCAACTGTTGGTGAATCAACAACCCGTGGCAGTCGATGCCCTACCGGAGAATCTCAAAGCCAAGACCATTGCCTTAGAATTTTTGTTTCCATCCCCAAAACAATCAGTGCAGATTCCCTTTACCGAAGTGGCGATCGCCTTGGAATGGACAAAATATTTACAACAACAGTGGCAAAAGTGGCAGGAGGGGAAGGTGGATTGAGTCAACGCCTCCCTTAAAAATCCGTGAATCTAAACTCTAAAATAGTGTTAGATCCTAGGTGAACACTTAATTTTCTAATGAAGCCAATATGACCTTAAAACCCTCGTCCTTGAAAAAATTTAGTGCCTTAATCGTAGCTGGAATGGCGACCCTGGCAGTGTTTCCCGTCCATTTTCTAGTTAGTACCCCCCCATTGCTGGCCCAACAGCGCACCCCCAGTTCCCGACTCGTCCGCACCATAGGCGATCGGGCTTTCCCGATTTTTGCCGTTGCCTATAGCCCGACTTCACCTGTCGTCGTCAGTGGCAGCAATGAAGATACCATCAAATTTTGGAATGCCGACACCGGAGAACTGAACTATACCGCTTCTGTTCATTTAGATGACGTGAGGGCCTTGGATATCTCTCCCAACGGCCAAATCCTGGCCAGTGGTAGCGATGACAATACCGCGAACCTCTGGAACATGGAAACCGGACAGTTGATTTCTACCCTTTTCGGTCATACAAAAGGGGTGAGAACCGTGGCATTTAGTCCCGATGGCCGGACCCTGGCTACGGGCAGTTGGGATAATACGGTTAAACTGTGGAACGTCGAGAATGGGCAAATCATTCGCACTTTGACCGCCCATGAGGACGGAGTGGATGCCGTGGCATTTAGTCCCAATGGCGGGACATTGGCATCTGGGGGACTGGATAACAATGTCAAACTGTGGAATCTGAATACTGGGGAGTTAATCACCACCATTCCCGCCCATGATGATTGGGTGAGTTCCGTTGCCTTTACCCCTGATGGACAGACTCTGGTCAGTGGTAGTTATGATAATACTGTCAAGATTTGGGATGTGAATCGTGGGCAATTGTTGCGGACTCTGACGGGTCACGCTTTCCCTGTGTATCAAATTGCCATTACCCCCGATGGACGCACGGTTGCCTCCGTCAGCGACGATCGCACGGTCCGACTCTGGGATATCGGGAGTGGGAGATTAGTGGAAACCCTTACGGGTCATGAGAAATCGATATTTTCGATTTCAATGGCACCCGATGGGAGAAGAGTGGCGACGGCGGGGAATGATAATAGCATCAATATTTGGGAATTAGGTCGGTAGGAAGAGGCCCGCAGGCTAAAGCCTGGGGCTATACGGACGAAGCCCGCCTGCGCGGGCTGAAGAAGGGGCCCGCAGGCTAAAGCCTGGGGCTATACGGACGAAGCCCGCCTGCGCGGGCTGAAGAGAACCCGCACCCTAAAGGGTGGGGCTATACGGACGAAGCCCGCCTGCGCGGGCTGAAGAAGGGGCCCGCAGGCTCTTTGGGTGCGGGTTTTTAGAAGCCTCATACCAAATCCGATTGGTAAAAGTCGATTTCCTGGATTAGCCCGCGTAGGCGGGCTTTGTTCGTGTAGCCCCACCCAAAGAGGGTGCGGGGCATGGGTTTTAGCCCGCGTAGGCGGGCTTTGTTCGTGTAGCCCCACCCAAAGAGGGTGCGGGGCATGGGTTTTAGCCCGCGTAGGCGGGCTTTGTTCGTGTAGCCCCACCCAAAGAGGGTGCGGGGCATGGGTTTTAGCCCGCGCAGGCGGGCTTTGTCCGTGTAGCCCCACCCTTTAGGGTGTGGGTTTTTATTTTGATAACCGAATTCCGTATCACCCCCGGTCTTGCATTCGGGCCAATAATGCGGCACCATAGGCCGCTTCTGTCTGCGTGGGCGTAGTGACCGGAACATTCAAGCGACGTTGGCGAATTGCGGTCCAGGTGGGGTTTTTTGACCCGCCTCCTGCGGTGTAAACCCGCTTGAGTCCGGTGGCACCAAATTCTTGTAACAGTTCATATCCCCGCGCTTCAATCCGGGCCATGCTTTCTAATAATCCATGCAAAAATTCCACATCGGACTGAGGACGGGGTTCTAATCGCGGGGGGAGTTCGGGATTATTTAAAGGAAAGCGTTCCCCGGGTTTGAGTAGGGGATAATATTTCAGAGGACTTTCCAGGTTTGGGTCAATGCTTTGGCTGAATTCTGCCAGTTGCCGATCGCTGAAAAACTGACCCAGGACTGCCCCTCCGGTATTGGATGCCCCGCCCGTTAGCCATAAATTGCCGAGACGATGACTATAAATCCCATAGCGCGCATCATCGACGCGATCGCGACTTAGTAGCTTGAGCACCAAGGTTGAACCCAGGGAAGTCACCGCCTCTCCCGGTTCCCTGGCCCCAGATGCTAGAAATGCCGCAATACTGTCCGTAGTTCCGGCGCAAATTACGCAATCCGCAGGCAATCCAAAGCGATCGCCCATTTCTGCGGTAACCGGGGCGATGGGGGTTCCCGGTTTGACCACATGAGGCAAATAGGGGATGAACTTGGTAAACAGATGGGGCAAGGCCGATCGCAACCATTCTGGATAAAATAAATACTCTGGGTCATACCCCAGTTTTAGGGCATTGTGATAGTCGCTGATGCCCATTTGACCGTGGAGTTGAAACCCCAACCAATCCGCTTGATGCAGAAAGAATAAACCCGTGGTTGCCACCCGATGAAGGGCATCAGGATACAATTTGGGATGACGGGCATACCACAACAGCTTGGCCAAACTGGAAGTCGCGGCGATCGCCGGATGATTGGGGGGGGCGATTTCCCGTAATGTCTCCATCACCGTGATTCCCCGGGCATCATTGTAGAGAATCGGTTCCGCCACCGGAGTCCCACTGCGATCGCATAGCAAAACCGTGGAGGATGTCCCATCAATGGCGATCGCGCCAATAGACTGGCGCACAGTCAGCGGAAGTTGGTCCAGTAATGCAAATAACCCCTCCTGCCACAGTTCCGGGGTTTGTCGGTCCAGGGGAAACTCCGCCTGTGCCTGAATCCCTGCATGGTCATCGATCGCCACTGCACGAGCACCAGAAGTCCCGAAGTCTATGCCGAGATAGAGGGTCATGGGTGATTTGTCCTTTGTCCTTTGTTGTTTGTCCTTTGTCATTGGACCTCTTGCCTAAATCTCTTAAGCCCCCCTTTTTAAGGGGGGTTTGGGGGGATCAATCGAGAATGTTGCAAGAGGTTTATTTGTCGTTAGTCCTTGGTCGTTGCTTATTCATCCGAATGACACAGGACAAATCCCCAATGACCAATTCACCTTAACGCTTACCATCCTCTAGTTTAGGGGATTTTATCACTCGTCGGTCATCGGTCCTGGGTGAATCCCCGCTTAAAAAATCTCAAGGTTTGAAGTGGCCTTCTAGATCAAAAATAATAAATAAGCCCAAATATAGAGACTGTAACCACAATGTCCGAATCCACGATTGAATCGATTCTTAACGAAAAACGGCAGTTTCCGCCATCAGCGGAATTTTCCCAAAATGCTCGCATCAAGAGTTTAGAAGAGTACCAGGCGCTTTATGACCAAGCTGCCGCCAATCCCGAACAGTTTTGGGAACAGCTTGCAGAGAAAGAACTGCACTGGTTTAAAAAATGGGATAAAGTCCTCGACTGGCAACCCCCCAACGCCAAATGGTTTGTCGGGGGTCAGATGAATATTTCCTACAACTGTCTCGATCGCCACTTAACCACCCACCGCAAAAATAAAGCGGCCCTGATTTGGGAAGGAGAACCGGGAGATTCCCGGACCCTCACCTACGCCCAATTGCACCGGGAAGTCTGCCAAATGGCAAACGTGATCAAAGACATGGGGGTGAAAAAAGGCGATCGCGTCGGCATCTATATGCCAATGATTCCTGAAGCAGCAGTCGCCATGTTAGCCTGTGCCCGCATCGGGGCCGCCCATACAGTGATTTTTGGCGGATTCAGCGCCGAATCCCTCAAGGACCGCCTGGTGGATGCCCAAGCTAAATTGGTGATTACTGCTGATGGTGGATGGCGCAAAGAATCCATTGTCGCCCTGAAAGAGCAAGTGGATAAAGCCCTAGAACTAGGGGCCAGCAGCGTAGAGCACGTTCTGGTTGTCAAACGCACTGGACAAGAAATTGCCATGACACCGGACCGCGATCGGTGGTGGCATGAACTGCAACCCACTGCCTCGGCCAACTGTCCAGCAGAACCGATGGACAGCGAAGACTTACTCTTTATCCTCTACACCTCCGGGACTACTGGCAAACCCAAAGGCGTCGTCCATACCACTGCGGGATACAACCTTTATACCCATGTCACCCTGCAATGGACATTCGACCTGCAAGAAACCGATGTCTATTGGTGTACTGCTGATGTCGGTTGGATTACCGGCCATAGTTATATCGTCTATGGACCCTTGTCCAACGGTGCAACCACGGTGATGTATGAAGGGGCACCGCGACCCTCAAACCCGGGTTGTTTCTGGGATGTCATCGAAAAATATGGGGTCACCATCTTCTATACTGCCCCCACAGCGATTCGGTCCTTCATCAAAATGGGGGACCAACATCCCAACGCCCGGGATTTGTCTTCCCTGAGATTACTGGGAACTGTCGGCGAACCGATTAACCCAGAAGCCTGGATCTGGTACGCTCATGTGATTGGGGCCGATCGCTGTCCGATTGTCGATACCTGGTGGCAAACCGAAACCGGCGGATTTATGATTACCCCCTTACCCGGTGCGATCGCCACCAAACCCGGTTCTGCCACTCGCCCCTTTCCCGGAATTTTGGCCGAAATTGTAGACCTAGACGGCAGTCCCGTCCCCGCCAACGAAGGGGGATATCTAGTCATTAAGCACCCTTGGCCGGGAATGATGCGAACCGTTTACGGAGACCCAGACCGCTTCCGGCGCACCTATTGGGAACATATCGCCCCCAAAGACGGCCATTACCTCTACTTTGCGGGAGATGGTGCCCGTTGCGACGAAGACGGCTATTTCTGGGTAATGGGTCGCGTCGATGACGTGATTAATGTTTCGGGACACCGTTTAGGGACAATGGAAATCGAGTCCGCCCTAGTCTCTCATGAGTCCGTCGCTGAAGCTGCCGTGGTGGGTAAACCGGATGAAGTACGCGGGGAGGCGATCGTGGCCTTCTTGTCCTTAGAAGACGGATATGAACCGAGTCCAGAACTGGAAAAAGCCTTGAAACAGCACGTCGTTAATGAAATTGGGGCTTTAGCGCGACCCACGGAAATCCGATTTACCGATGATTTACCCAAAACGCGATCGGGCAAAATCATGCGCCGCATCCTCCGTAATCTCGCTGCGGGTGAAGAAATTGCCGGAGATACCTCGACTCTACAAGACCGCAGTGTGTTAGATAAGCTCAGAAGTGGAGGCTAAAACCCTTATCCAGCAACCCTTTCAGGTGAAGACTCGGAGACCTAACCCCCCAGCCCCCTTCCCTCTTAGGGAAGGGGGGGCCGGAAATTTCTTGATTCTCCCTCTCCTCTTAGGAGAGGGCCGGGGAGAGGTCTCTTGATTCTCCCTCTCCTCTTAGGAGAGGGCCGGGGAGAGGTCTCTTGATTCTCCCTCTCCTCCCAGGAGAGGGCCGGGGAGAGGTCTCTTGATTCTCCCTCTCCTCCCAGGAGAGGG
>JAABSJ010000262.1 GCA_011390515.1 Oscillatoria sp. | reverse complement strand
TCAGTCGTTCTCCCCGTTTTGAGGTTAAACAGGGTCCCCATTTCTCCATGCGTTCTTAACTAAGGGAACTCCAAAAAATAAAATCTCCAAAACGTTCGTTCGTAGTAACGGATCAACGGAGTAGCCCCGTCAATGTAGGGGCGCAATGCTTGCGCCCCAGGGGCGCAAGCATTGCGCCCCTACAGATACCTTCCTTTCAGTTGAACGGTTGGATGATTTATATTTTGCAATCCCCTAAGAGAACGACTGAAGTCGTTACTACGAACGTGGAGAACGACTGAAGTCGTTACTACGAACGTGGAGAACGACTGAAGTCGTTACTACGAACTGAAGAGGGAACGCCTGAAGGCGTTACTACGAACAGCCGGATAACGCCTGAAGTCGTTACTACGAACACCGGAGAACGACTGAAGGCGTTACTACGAACGGGGGAATGGATTGAGCGACCTTGATGGCAGGTCCCTCGGAACTTGTAAAGATTTATGACAAAATGATGAACCTAGGCGGGTTGGAAAGCGCTTAAGCCCGATCGCCACCCTCCCCCTCTAGTAAAAGGACCGGACAATATATTACGATCTTTTAAGTTCTCGCTCCTTTTCTGAGAGGAGTAGGTAGGACTACGATAAACTAAGCCAAGATTTCGACAGCTTTAACCGTTACTCTAGCGGTTGAAGCGGCTATTACCAGATCCAAAAATTTGTTGAGAACACATTGGGAGCTTATAATCCATGTCTCATGCCGTAAAAATCTATGACACCTGCATCGGTTGTACACAATGCGTTCGGGCTTGTCCCTTAGACGTTCTGGAGATGGTCCCCTGGGATGGCTGTAAAGCTGGCCAGATTGCCTCTTCTCCCCGGACTGAAGACTGTGTAGGTTGCAAGCGTTGCGAAACTGCCTGTCCGACTGACTTTTTGAGCATCCGAGTCTATCTCGGCGCTGAAACGACTCGCAGTATGGGTCTGGCTTACTAGAGAGAGATGATTTGAAGGCACTTTGGGTTCAAGAGTGCTTTTAAAACATTTAGAGTTTAAATAGAAAGAGGGAGCCTTGCGCCCCTCTTTTTTCGCGTCCCTGTGCTTCAGGCCAGGGGAACTCATTTCCGGAATCAGAGACTGCACGGAGGAAGAGACTATCAACTTGCTGTAGGGTTTATTTGCATCCACGATCGCACTGTCGATTTCTGCTCATACCGGGCGATCGCCACTTGAGACGTTAGGAAACTATAAAGGGATGCAATTATAGCAGAAACAGCACGGAAAAACTAAAATTCTATCCATTGCACCGTATCGAGAGGAGTTAACGGATAAATGTGCGGAATTGTTGGCTATATTGGCACTCAAGCGGCGAACGAAGTTTTACTCGCCGGATTGGAAAAACTAGAATATCGCGGTTACGACTCAGCAGGGGTGGCCACGATTTGGGACGGAAAACTCAACTGTGTCCGCGCAAAAGGCAAACTCCACAACCTGCGAGAAAAAATCCAAGGCATCGACAATCCCGCGCAAATCGGGATCGGACATACCCGTTGGGCGACTCATGGTAAACCGGAGGAATACAACGCCCATCCCCACATGGACACTCATGGCAAGGTGGCGGTGGTCCAAAATGGGATTATTGAAAATTATCGGGAGTTGCGCGAGGAACTCAAGGGTAGAGGTCATGAATTTCGGTCCGATACGGATACAGAGGTTATCCCCCATTTAATTGCCGAGTTTATGATGGAACCGATGGTGGATGCACCAGGGTTTATGCCGTTAATCTCCCAGTTTTTTGAGGCGGTACGCAAGGCGGTGAATAAGTTAGAGGGGGCATTTGCGATCGCCGTGATTTGTGGTGACTACCCGGATGAACTGATTGTGGCCCGACAGCAGGCCCCTTTAGTGGTGGGATTTGGACAGGGGGAATTTTTCTGTGCCTCGGATACTCCGGCGATCGTGCCCTATACCCGGGCGGTTTTGTCTTTGGAAAATGAGGAAATGGCCCGGTTGACGCCGTTAGGGGTGGAGGTTTATAACTTTGCAGGCGATCGCCTCAAAAAAACTCCCCGAGTCCTCAACTTGAACCCGGTCCTGGTGGAAAAACAAGGATTCCGCCATTTCATGCACAAGGAGATTTACGAACAACCGGCAGTGGTCCGCACCTGTTTGGAAGCCTATTTTAACCGGGAGTGGCAACCGGGGGATAATCAAGTTGCGCCGATTAATTTGGGAATTAATCCGGAACTGTACAAGGATTTGCAACAGATTGAAATCCTTGCTTGTGGGACCAGTTGGCACGCCGGGTTAGTTGGGAAATACTTGCTGGAACAGTTGGCGGGAATTCCCACTTCGGTCAACTATGCCTCAGAATATCGCTATGCACCGGCCCCATTGCGCCCCTACACCCTGGCAGTCGGCATCAGTCAGTCCGGAGAAACGGCGGATACTCTGGCGGCCCTAGCAATGGAAAACCAGCGCCGAACTGGACTTTCTGCTGCCTATCAAGCGCGACTGCTGGGGATTACCAATCGTCCTGAGTCTTCCTTGGGGAACCTCGTCCCCGACATTATTAATACCCATGCCGGAATTGAAATTGGGGTGGCGGCAACGAAGACTTTTGTGGCGCAGTTGATGGCGTTTTATAGTTTAGCCTTAGACTTGGCCTATCAACGCAAAACCCTACCAGAAGCGCGCATCGAGGAGATTATCCAAGGATTGCGCCAACTTCCCGCCCAAATTGAACAGGTGCTGAGTTCTCAAGAGGGTAGTATTGAGGAGTTGGCCCATGAATTTGCCGAAACTCAGGATTTCATCTTTTTGGGACGGGGGATTAATTTCCCGATCGCCTTAGAGGGGGCGTTAAAACTGAAGGAAATCAGCTATATCCATGCGGAAGGATATCCGGCAGGGGAGATGAAACATGGACCGATCGCCCTGTTGGATGCGAAAGTCCCTGTAGTGGCGATCGCCATGCCGGGAACCGTCTACGAGAAAGTGATTTCCAACGCCCAAGAAGCAAAAGCGCGGGATGCCCGCCTGATTGGGGTCACGCCCCAAAATGGGTTTGATGCAGCAGAGATTTTTAACGATGTCTTACAAGTTCCGGTTGTAGACGAGTTGCTCTCACCTATCTTAGCCGTCATCCCGTTACAGTTACTCGCCTATCACATCGCAGCCCGACGCGGTTTAGATGTGGATCAACCCCGTAATTTGGCGAAGTCAGTGACGGTGGAGTAAATTAGAGTAAGCCTGATGTGAGAGAAAGCAGCCTTTTCGGAGGCTGCTTTTTTGTAGCAAAGACCCGCAGGCTGAAGCCTGGGGCTATACGGACGAAGCCCGCCTGCGCGGGCTCAAGAGTCAATCAAAAAGACCCGCAGCGTCAAGGGGCTACACGGACGAAGCCCGCCTGCGCGGGCTCAAGAGTACA
Source organism: Oscillatoria sp. (assembly GCA_011390515.1). Lineage (GTDB taxonomy): Bacteria > Cyanobacteriota > Cyanobacteriia > Cyanobacteriales > Laspinemataceae > Laspinema. Next base: position 4,061 of record JAABSJ010000262.1, on the reverse strand, counting down.
ATTTAATAATCTCCCTGTAGCGGCGATTCGCGAATCGCCTGTCAATCAAAAACCAGGTTTCTAACTTCATCTAATCCCAATTTACAACATCAAAAAAACAAATTCCAATCTCCCTGTAGCGGCGATTCGCGAATCGCCTGTCAATCAAAAACCAGGTTTCTAACCATTGAAATTGGACTAGAAAACAATCAATTCTACTCCATCATCCCCCTATAAAAAGTCCTTTTTCTCTTTAGCCCGCGCAGGCGGGCTTCGTCCGTATAGCCCCAGGCTTTAGCCTGCGGGGTTTTTTTTAGCCCGCGCAGGCGGGCTTCGTCCGTATAGCCCCACCCTTTAGGGTGCGGGCTTTTCACAAACCTCTAATCGAATAATCGCTGATTCGGGTACGAGTTCCTCCACATAATCGGAATGGGTGGTAATAATAAATTGATTATTTTTCCCCAACTTCGGTAGAGCCCTCAAAAATGCCTGTTGCATTGGTGGATGTAAATGTAACTCCAGTTCATCAATCAAAATCACCGAATTATGAATATTCCAACTGGCAAAGTCCATAAGAATCGGAAAAATTGCCCGTTCCCCTCCGGACATTTCCGAAATTTCATACTGGTTTTTACCATCAAACAGATAAAACCAAGGTTCACTAAACAAGTCATCAATGTCCTGCCGGGGAACGGGGCCCTGAAAACTTCGCCCAGGGAAAACTGTCTGATAAGCGGTTTCTATTTCTGCATAGAGGTCTTTTTGTCCGGGACGCAGTTGGGGGATTTTTCCCGTGGTTAAATCTTGATGAAACTGTCGCCACTTGGATAATCGGTCCCGTAAAAGGTCATCGGTGATTTCCAGTTGATTTTGAAGGTTTTCTGGGGTTAAAGTAGTGGAAGTTCGCTCCTCGGTGTACCAGAGAATTGTACCGACTCGCTCAAACACCTGGAACCCTTCAGCGCGGAGTAATGGCTTGGCATAGTCTCGTCCTCTAAATTGGCCTAATTCAGCCGCACTCTGGGCTTGAACGCGCTGATTTTGCCATTTTAAGTGGACAATTTCTTCCTGTGCCGGAGGTGGCAAATCTCGTCCCTGTTCTGACAATTTCTGGTGGAATTCCTGAACCGCTTTCAGTTCCAATGGGGAAAATTCTACCCCTAGGTTGACTTCCGGTGTCAATCGTCCCCAGTTCCTAACAGTTCAGGATTAAATCCGGACCAGTCTAAGTCCTGAAGTTTCTGCAATCGTCCCGTAGCGACTCCTAGGGTGGCAGCAATTGCCTGTAATAAACTGGTTTTTCCAGCCCCATTCATGCCGATTAACACCATCAAATCTCGGGCGAATCCAGTTTCGGAATCGGTGAAATCTAATCTAAGATGCGGAAACTTTTTAAAGTATTTGAGTTCAAGGGATTGTATTTTCATGTTATAGCGGCTTCCTCGTAACGTGGCTTTTATCCTCGTGAGGGGGCTTCAGCCGCGTCACGAGAAAGACCCCATCCCAAGATATCGGGGAGGGGGGAGAACTGTTCGGGATTGAGATGCTCCCTATTTATTCTGATTGAGACAGCTCCTCTAAAATCGTTTGAATTTGCTCCGTTGTCATATCTTCTTGCTCAGATTTGCTATAAATCGTCAACAACAAAATACTGGTTTCTGATTCGAGCAAATAAATAATGCGATCGCCGCCACTTTTTCCTTTCTGGATATTACTATTTTTGGCTCTAACCTTTTAAACATAAAGGTTAGAGCCAAAACCAGAAAGGCGATCGCCTAATAGTATTTTTTGCTGGAGTTGTTCAAGAATCGGCTCAACATCTTGTCGAATACTCCGGTATTTTTTGGAGAGCCGATATAATCTTCTTTCAAATTCATCGGCAAATCTCACCGAAATTGGTATATTATTCATGCTCAATTCTCTCCCAGAGTTCAGAAATGGGTCTGGTTTTCCCTGCTTTGACTTCTTGCAAAGCTCGGATTAAACTAGCTTTAATTTCCTCGGCGGGAGTATCATCCGGATCCAAGTCATCTTCATCGGATATCAAGAGAATCACTTTGACTCGGCTCTCGGATTTAATGTCTAAAGGTTCATCTAACAAAAGTTGGCCCTTATCATCGATTTTGCCCATGACTTCAACTGCTTTCATTGCTTGACCTCAAATTGTGTGTTAATCTGTCGCTCAAACCGCCTTTTTATAGGTTCATGGGTTCAGTTTAGCAAATTTATCCTTTTTTTCCTCGTGAGGGGGCTCTGCCACGTCACGAGAACACCCAGTTTATAACCCTTAAAACTGGACCAGAAACCGGGTTTTTCACCCCCTCTAATACCAATTGCCAACATCTGATTAAGAAACCCGGTTTCTAACCCTTGAAGTTGGACCACTATCCGTAACACCGGGTGGGACTGATGAGTTTACAAATATTCTTCATCTACGCAAATCTCTTCCGGGGGAATTTTGACAATTTTTCCATCCTGCCAGACTACAATCGGACGTCCCAATTGTTTGTGACGCAAAAAGGCACGATTGGCGGCAACTTTTAAGGCGCGATCGATGAGGGTTCTCTCCTCAAAGATTTCAGAGATGGATTTTGACGGTTGTTCGTTCATCGGTTAAATTCTCCTGTAATCCTCTCCCAGGTTTCAGCATCATGAATGGTTTCCTGAATATCCCGGATGCCACTGGCGATAATTCTAGCACCGGCAGGATTGGAATTGTCATAAAAATGCCAAACATCTGCTAAAGGACGATACAACTGAAAGAAATTGGACAACCCGCGATGATAGCGACGGTGAATCGTTGCCTCGGGGATATCATGTCCCCCCTGGTAAACTCTTTCATCTACCCTAATCCTAGCAAAATCAGGACTCGGCAACCACAAAAAGACCAAATGAAATCGATAACCCTGTTGACGTAAATCAGCAATCCAAGGGGCAAAAGTGCGACTCGCTAAGGTGGTTTCAAAGGCAAAATTCGCTCGTTCTCCAGCTAATTGGCGCAAGCGATTCAGCATGATTCTCCCTGCCTGCAATGCCGCTTTTTCCGGTTGAAAAGCGGATAATCCAGCAGCAATGGTATCAGCGTTGACATATTCTACAACTTGAAGGGTTTTTTGCAGTAAATCAGGGGCGGTAGTGGATTTGCCTGCCCCATTGGGACCGGCTATTATGATTACATTCAAAGGCGGTTTTGTCATTTTTTATTGTATTATTAAGAGACTAATATTCAACATTATTCCATCTTTTGATGAATTGGTTATTTGTAGAATAAATCAATAATTTGAGAGGGATTGACAGGGTTGTATTGTCGGATAAAATTGTATAAAATCAGAACCCTGTTGCTTGATCTGATCTGGGGACAAATTCCCCAATTATCGCCCCAACCAGGTTTCTGGCCCTCGCCCCTATTTTACTACAGCCCTAAACTTCCTGATTCCACTCCCGCTCAATCCGTTCTAAATCCTTTGCTGCACCTAATTGTTGATAGAGTTGGTGGGATTTTTGGTAATGCTCCTGGGCAATTTCTTCATTCCCGCGTTTGCGCCAGAGTTGCGCGAGGCGATAATTAGTTTCCGCAATATGCCAAGTCATTCCCAATTCTTCCATCTGTGCCAATGCTTCGGTTAAATATTGTTCAGCAGCATCGAGATTGCCTTTACCGAGTTCGTTTTCTCCGAGAGATCCCCAAACGGCTGCCATGCCCGAGCGATGGCCTAATTCGGTTTTAATTGCTAAACATTGCTGATACAGACGCTCTGCCTCATCCCAGTTGCCCCGATTTCGCTCGATCTCTCCCAAGACTCCCCAAGATTCTGCCATGCCTGAGCGATCGCCCAATTCGGTTCTCACTGCCAAACATTGCCGATACAGACGCTCCGCCTCATCCCAGTTCCCCCGAGATTGCTCGATATATCCCAAACTTGCCCAAGTTGCTGCCATCCCAGATTTATCGCCCAATTCGGTTCTCAATGCCAAAGATTGCTGATACAGACGCTCCGCCTCATCCCAGTTCCCCCGAGATTGCTCGATATCTCCCAAACTTGCCCAAGTTGCTGCCATCCCAGATTTATCGCCCAATTCGG
>JAABSJ010000026.1 GCA_011390515.1 Oscillatoria sp. | reverse complement strand
CGCCCTCCGGAGGGCGCAAGCATTGCGCCCCTACATTGACGGGTCTACTCCGTTGATCTACGAACGAACGTTTTGGAGATTTTATTTTTTGGAGTTCCCCAAGAAACAACGATTTTTCATCATTAACTAAATTTACCCCCTTGACCGGGCTAGGTTTGAAAAGCGACCCTTAAAGGAAAGGTTCCCGGCTGTTGCTGTGAGCTTTGAGAGGGAAAAAGAGGAACTAACGAGGGGGTTATTTGAGCCGGGGAGACTGGACAATCCAGGAATAGAGGGGATGAGAGGGACCCTGTTGGCGAATCTGGAGTAGTTGTTGTTCTAAGCGCGATCGCTCTGATTGTGGCATTCCAAATAAAATGTTGCGACTTTGCCAAACCAGGACCGCGACAGTCATACTCACGGTGAAGGTGAGTCCGAGCGCCGGGATCGGATTGTACCGCATACTCAGGGCATAGCGCAGACTCGCCCAGGTAAAATATTCAGACAGGAGTCTGATATCGTCTCGCAATGCCCACAGGCTAAAACTCCCCACCGTGAGCCACAGCAGCAACACCACCACCCAACGAGCGGCAACGGTGTACTCATGTAACCGTTGCACTTCTTGCTCGAACCTGGGGTCCTGTTGCAGAGGAACGGCGTCGAGGGGGCGATCGCTAAAGTCGTGATTGTTCTCCATCAGAGCAATCTCAATTGATAGAAGCTCACTTCAACCTCGCTAAATCCAGAAAAACAACGCAGCATTAACCCGGACTAACCCTCATTAGAGTCTGGGGATGCCTCCACCGGGGCTGGACCCTCTGCAACCGGGGACATTCCTTGTCCGTTGCGTTGTCGCCACCAGACTAACAAGGTACTGGCTAAAAAGAGACTGGAATAGACCCCAGCCAAAAACCCCACAATTAAGGCTAAGGCAAAGAATTTGAGAGTTTCCCCGCCAAACAGGAAAATCCCGACCAAGGGTAGCATCGTAGTGGCCGTAGTATTAATCGATCGCCCCAGGGTTTGATTCACCGCATCATCCACGATTTGGTCAATGGGGCGATTCAACTGATCCTGAGCGAGGGTTTCCCGGATGCGATCGTAAATCACCACGGTATCGTTCACCGAGAACCCGATAATCGTCAGCAACGCCACAATAAACAAGCTATCCACTTCTAACCCAAACCCCAGTCCCAGAATCGAGAAAATCCCCAGGGTAATCAAAACATCGTGGAATAAAGCCACGATCGCAAACAGGGCGTAATCGAACTGGAACCGGAAACTGAGATAGACAATAATCCCGGCAAACGAGACAATCAGGGCCAAAAGTCCTTGGGTAAACAATTGACGGCCAATGGTTGGACCCACGGTATCAATTTGATTCTTTTCTGGGTCAAAACTGCCGAGTTCTTCCGTTAAAGAATTGATCAGTTGAGTGCGTTGATCCACATCCAGATTAGAGGTGCGAATCGATAAACCCAGACTCTCCTCACCGACCACTTGAATGCTACTGCTGCCCAATCCTTGGGTCGTGAGAATCGATCGCACCGTTCCCGATTCAATGGGGCGATCGCAATTAAGCGGAACCGAACAATCGAGTTCCAACTGCAACCGAGTCCCCCCCACAAAATCCAAACTCGGACGCAGGGGGAAACCCAACATTTGCCAGGAAATAACCATCGACAGTAACCCTGCCGCCACGATTCCTGCCGATAATGTCCACCACAATCGGCGCTGTTTGTTAACATCTAATTTCATCGAATCTGCCTCTGGTAACACATCCCCCTAAACTTTCCTAACATTTTGAAGGTTTGGACAAAACAGTTCGGGTTTGCGAAGGTCATCCACACTAATTGCTAAAAACATTAACGTGCGACTGCAAGTAATCGCTGTAAACATACTCACCGCCACCCCAATTCCCAGGGTCAAGGCGAACCCTTTCACCAAACCTGCACCCAGCCAAAACAACGCGACACAGGCAATCAGCGTGGTGACGTTGCTATCCAAAATGCTCGAAAAAGCGCGGTAAAAACCCGACTCCACAGACCGATACAAACTCTTTCCCGCCCGCAATTCTTCTCGGGTCCGTTCAAAAATTAGGACATTGGCATCCACCGCCATCCCAATACTGAGGATAAATCCCGCAATCCCCGGTAGAGTCAAAGTCACCCCCAACAGGGAGAAACTGGCTAAAGTTAGCGTGGCATAGATGATCAAGGATAGATCCGCAATCACACCGGGTAAGCGGTAATAGACCACCATAAAAATCAGGACCAACAGCAGGCCCCCGATTCCGGCATAGATACTTCTAACAATGCTATCGCGCCCCAGGGTTGCGCCAACGGTGCGATTTTCCACAATTTCCACCGGCACCGGCAAGGCCCCACCGCGTAGTTGGACCGCGAGTTCATTCGCCTGTTGCACGGCAAAGTTGCCTTGAATCACGGCACGTCCCCCTGTAATTCCCGTAGTGGCAAATTCTGCGGGGACTGTGGGAGAACTAATCAATTGATCATCGAGAAAAATCCCCAGAGTCCGTCCGGTTCCCGCCAGATTCCGGGTCAGTTCGGCGAACAGATCTCCGCCTTCGTTATCAAAGACCAGACCCACATTCCAAGCCCCACCCCCGGCTTGGGCCGGTTCGGGATAGGCATCCTCCAGGTTAGACCCGGTGAGGGGGGTTTTTTCATAGAGTTGGAGATTGAGTTCCTGAATTTCTTCGCGCTTGCGATCGAACTCAGCTTGCTTTTCGGCAATTTGTCCTTGTTCTCCCGACTCTTGTAACGCCCCCAACTCTAGGGCGATTTGGGTGGCTTCTTGGATCCGCACGTCTAGTTGCGCCCGGATTTCCTGACTCGCACTTTCTTCGCGAAACTCCAAGATTGCCGTTCCCCCGAGCACTCGCTCGGCTTGGGCGGGATCACTGACCCCCGGGAGTTGGACGAGAATCTGATCCGTCCCGACGGACTGAACAATGGGTTCAGATACCCCAAGGGCATCAACCCGGTTTCTGACTACGCTCTGCACAGCTTCCATCACGGAGGAGGTAATTTGCGGGACCTCTTCCGAGGGTCGCACCAGAAGGGTGAGTTGGGAACCCCCCTGAAGATCCAATCCCAATCGGAACGGGACATTCACCAACGCAACGATCGCGGCAATAACCAGAACCAGAATTAAAGCCAATAATGAACGGTTTTTTTGCATGACTTTACCTGTTTCTAGAGTTTTGAGAATTGAGTTTTAAGTTTAAATTTAGACAATTTCACTCAAAACTCAAAACTCACATTTCAACACTGTCTTATATTTTCAGGCCAACCATTTTTTGCACCGCTTCGACAATTTGGGGCGGTTGCACGATGGTTAGTCGCTCTAAGGTCCCATTGTAGGGCGTGGGAATATCCTGTGACGAAAGTCTCAGCACAGGTGCATCCAGCTCATCAAAGAACCGATCATTAATTGAAGCAATAATTTCAGCCCCAATTCCCCCGGTTTTCATCGCTTCCTCTACAATAATCACCCGATGGGTTTTGCGAATGGATTCGCCAATGGTGTCGAGATCCAGGGGTTTGAGGGAAATTAAGTCAATGACTTCGGGATCAAACCCTTCTTTCACCATCTGCGGCACCGCTTGCAGAACGTGATGACGCATCCGCGAATAGGTCAAAATCGTGACATCTTTGCCCCGTCGGACCATTTCCGCTTTATCCAAAGGCACGAGATATTCTTCCGAGGGCAGGTCTTCTTTCAAATTATAAAGAAGCACGTGCTCAAAAAATAGCACGGGGTTATTGTCACGGATGGCACTCTTGAGCAATCCTTTGGCGTTGTATGGGGTGGAACAGGCGACCATTTTTAAGCCAGGAACGGCCTGAAAATAGGTTTCTAAGCGCTGGGAATGTTCTGCACCGAGTTGTCGTCCAACCCCACCGGGACCGCGAATCACCATCGGCATTGTAAAGTTGCCACCGGAGGTATAGCGCAGCATGGCATTGTTGGCGATTTGGTTGAAGGCGAGGAGCAAAAAGCCCATGTTCATGCCTTCAATAATCGGGCGCAATCCCGTCATGGCAGCACCAACCGCCATCCCAGTAAAGCTATTTTCCGCGATCGGGGTGTCGAGTACCCTCAGTTCGCCATATTTTTCGTACAGGTCCTTGGTGACTTTGTAGGATCCGCCATATTGACCGACGTCTTCACCGAGGACGAATACCGTAGGGTCGCGGGCCATTTCTTCGTCAATGGCGGCTTTGAGCGCGTTGAAGAAAAGGGTTTCTGCCATCTTCAAGGTGGGTAATGGGACAAGCTTTTATCTTATACCATTGCATTTTCCAGACGCTAGAGATTTTAGAGCATCGGTCCGGTTTTCAATTCTAGGGGGTTGGGTCCCTCTTGAAGGGGTCGCAGAAGCCCCTCGGGGTTGTCTGACTTCTCCTGTACTGATCCTGTGCTGAGGTGGCAGGAACCCAAAACCGGGGTGATAGGGAATCCGGTTGTCAAGTCTATAAAAACCCGCAGGCTTAAGCCTGGGGCTATACAGACAAAGCCTGCCTACGCAGGCTACTCCATAAGAACGACTTTTCATGCCCGGATTTGGTATGATTCCAAATCCGGTTGGTAAGAGTCGGTTTTCGCTCCGCAGCCCGCGCAGGCGGGCTTTGTTCGTATAGCCCCACCCTTGAGGGTGCGGGTTTTTATAGACCTTTAACAACCGAATTCCGTATGATGGCCCTCAGAATGCTGCAAAAGGCTGGAAATTTCTGGCATAACCCCGGTTTTTAATCGTTACTGTACCGGGGTCCGAGTTTGGCACATTAGACTGGAAGTAAGAAAGATGACAAGTTGTCCAATCGGGAAAGTTAGCGCGTGAATCATTCAATGCAGGATCGGTTACTCTCGACGATCGCCCCTTACCGCGATCGCGTCGATTATTTAGAAATTCGCATGGAACAAAGCGAATCCACGGCGATCTCGTTTCGCGGCGATCGCCTCGATGCGGTGAATCGCAATTTTTCCCTCGCAGGTGGGGTCCGCGCCTGTCATAAGGGGGGTTGGAGTTTTGTCACGTTTAATGGATTAGACGAGTTGGCCGATCGCCTGGAAGAAGCCATTTCTCAAGCCAAATTAATCGGTTCAGAAACCACCCAACTGGCTGATATTAAACCCATTCAGGATTATGTCGCCGAGTCCTTACTCCGGGACCCCCGGGGAGTCTCTTTGGAAGAAAAGCGGCAAATGGTGGAAAATTATAATCAACTGTTGCTCGATTTCGACCCAAGGATTCAAACCACCAGTTCCAGCTATCGAGATCGCTTTGGTATTACCTATTTTGTCAACTCCACCGGCACCTGTATTGCTCAAGAACGCCTAGATGTTTCCGGCGGTTTTGGGGCGATCGCCCGAGGTGAAGGCGGTTTAGTCCGCCAAGGCTATGAATCGGTCCACTCGCGATCGGATTATGATGCCTTCACCGGCATTGAAAATCGGGTTCGCAGTGCCGCAGAACGCGCCATTCGCCAGTTAGAAGCCAAATCTGTTAAAGGCGGTCAATATACTGTTGTTCTTGACCCATATCTCGCCGGAGTCTTCATTCACGAAGCATTCGGTCATTTGTCCGAAGCCGATTTTGTCTATGAAAATCCGCAAATGCAGGAAGTCCTCCAACTCGGTAAACCCTTGGGAATTTCCCAATTAAATGTCGTCGATGATGCCACCATTCCCAACCTACCGGGTTCGATGAAATATGATGATGAAGGCGTCGAGGGTCAACGCAAATATTTAATCAAAGATGGTGTTTTAACTCAGCGTTTACATAATCGAGAAACTGCCGGAAAAATGCACGAAGCACCCACGGGAAATGCTCGCGCCCTCAGTGCCACCTACGCCCCCATTGTGCGGATGACCAATACCGCCATTGAAGCAGGAGATTGCTCCTTTGAGGACATGATTGCCAATATCGATGAAGGGGTTTATGCCGTCCGGATGCTTGGGGGTCAAACCAATGGGGAAATGTTTACCTTTGCCGCAGCAGAAGGGTACATGATTCGCAATGGCAAAATTGCGGAACCTGTGAGTGATGTGACCCTTTCGGGGAATGTTTTCCAAACCCTTAAAGATATTCAGGCGATCGGTGCTGATTCGGTTTATCTCAATGGTGGATGTGGTAAAGGCGGACAATCCCCGTTACCCGTGAGTGTCGGTGGACCCCACATTTCCATTCAAAATGTCGTGGTTGGCGGACGATAATCCTCCCCCCTCGATACAAGGACCAGAAACCGGGTTTCTTCACAAATTTTCTGCAATTTGCCACAAATTTCAGCCAGAAACCCGGTTTCTAACTCCTGCTGTACAGACAAATGGGAGCATCTCCCTGGCCGATCAAGCCCCTGAGATGCTCCCACTTGCTAAAATATTGCAAAGCTGATATCTAATCCTGATGAGAAGCCCCAAATCTGATACTAGACCCTTAAACTATGATAGAGACGCGAAATGAGGCGTCTCTAAATCTGTTCTGTATTCGGGGTTTTATCAATGGGTTTCCTTATAATCGGGCGTTAGCTGAAATAGTTGGCTTCGGCTTCAAGCATCCGAATCAAGGTTTCATCCCCTTTTTGTCTAGCCATTTCCAGGCGATACTGTAGCTTCTGGCGGATAGTTGCGCGGTGCATGGCAGCGGCTTGTTTCAAGGTTTCATGACTAATTTTGTTCATGGTGGACTTTTTCCGTTTTCAATTTGTGTATTTTCCCTTACTTCTAAAATAACACTTAAAATCAGGAATAGTATCAAAATTTACCAAAATTTTAATATTTATCTCGGATTCCTCCCCCCGATCCTGACAAGGGACCAGGGAAGGCTAGGTTTTTATAACTAGCGTTCTGGGAATAAATTTCTTGGTTTGTAGTAACGACTTCAGTCGTTTCCGGGCATGAACCCCCGGAAGTAACCCAAGACTGGAAAAACACCAACAGGCGATCGCCACCCCCCATAAGCACAGAAACCCGGGATAAATCTCTTAGTTTGTAGTAACGACTTCAGTCGTTTCCGGGCATTAACCCCCGGGAGTAACCCAAGACTGGAAAAACACCAACAAGCGATCGCCACCCCCCATAAGCACAGAAACCCGGGATAAATCTCTTAGTTTGTAGTAACGACTTCAGTCGTTTCCGGGCATTAACCTCATGGAGTCACCCAAGACTGGAAAAACACCAACAAGCGATCGCCACCCCCCATCAGAAAGAAACGACTAAAGTCGTTACTACGAACGGGGGATAACGACTGAAGTCGTTACTACGAACGGGGGATAACGACTGAAGTCGTTACTACGAACTTCTCCCATCTTCCCCATCCTCCCCATCTTCCCCATCCTCCCCATCCCCATGCTTACCCTTTTAACCGATTTTGGTTCCCATGATGTCTATGTCGGTGTGATGAAGGGCGCGATCGCCTGTATTAATCCCGGGGTCACCATTGTGGACCTCACCCATGAAATTCCTCCCCAGGATGTTGCTGCTGCGCGTTTTTGTCTGATGAATGCTTATCCCTATTTCCCCGAGGGGACCGTTCATGTGGCGGTCGTGGATCCAGGTGTAGGCAGTGCTCGGAGGGCGATCGCCCTCCAATTGCCACACTCCATCTTGGTGGGACCTGATAACGGGTTGTTCTCTGGGGTCCTCAGTCCAGAAAACCCCATTCTCGCGGCGGTGGAACTGAGCAATTCTGACTACTGGCGCACCCCTGACCCGAGTACGACGTTTCATGGGCGAGATATTTTTGCTCCGGTGGGCGCTCATTTGACTAAGGGAGTGCCTTTAGAGGATCTAGGACCAAAAATTGATCCCCAGACGTTAGTCACCCTGGATCTGCCGCAATGTCAGTGGGAAAACCAGGAAATTGCCGGTTGTATCCAATATATCGATCGCTTTGGTAACCTGATTACGAATATTCCTGGCACTTGGGTGATGGAAAAACCGGGGTCTGTTGGGGTGGGCGATCGCATGATTCCGGGCGGAAAGACTTACAGTGACGCACCCAGAGGGGGTGCGATCGCCCTCGTCGGTTCTCATGGTTGGGTGGAAATTGCCATCAATGGCGGCAATGCTGCTGATACACTCCAACTCGCCGTTGGTGCAACGGTGAGGGTGAGGTTGAGCTAAAGGATCCGGGTGGGTTGTTCAGGAGGGCGATCGTCAACCCTCAACTGTCGGCAAATGGGTCTAATAACTGAAAAACCACAGAAGATAATTATCAATTAATTCAAAATGCTCGGGATCTTCTTCGGTCACATCTAAATCAATTAAAGGCAAGATAAACTGGCGGCGATCGCTCGTCCGTTCCACCTTAACCATAATTCCCTCTGTGCCGACATCACAGAACTGAACCAAGCTAAAGGTATCCGTATAAGAAGGCTGTTGTTTTTTCAGTTTTTCATATTCTTTTTTGCTCTTGCCGCCACTCACATACTCTTCTTCCCAGTCAAATTCTCCATTTCCAGTCAGCTTATAAGGGGGTTTAATCCGATCTTTGAGAAACTTTAAATATCGGTTTAAATTTTCTTCATTGACCTCCAAATCATCAGTTCCTAAAATTTCTTTTAATTCTAGTTCAAACTCATCTTCATCAAAAATATCTTCTAAACATAAATCATCCTCATCCTCATCCTCATCATCATAGAGTAATAACTCTTCTATCTGGCTCATTCGTTTGACTAAATCGATGATTTGATTAGGATTGATGGGAAGTTCCCCGCGTTCGATGAGTCGGGGGCCAAAAACCCCTTCATCAATTTCTATCATTTTCGGGATCGAGGGGGATGAGGCGCTTTGTTTCGGAGGTTTTTTTGATTTAGTCATCTTTAGAGCCTATCAGGAGTGGGTCAGTCATCAGATCGGTCATAATCAAAGTGTATCTCGAACACCCATTATCTTGGAGTAGATCGGTCAAATTCATCATGACTCAAGCTAATTCTATGGAATCTCCAGTCTATCAAGGGCAGTTTGGGGAATTTAGCATTACCCCGAGCGATCGCCAATCTGTTATCATCTATCGCAGTGGCTTGATGGTAGCCGCCCTGAGTTTCGCCATCGCCACGGTTCTCATCTTCTGGCAAGGAACCCCCGCCGCAATCCTCACCAGTCTCAGCGCACTCTATGCCTGTTTCTGTCTGGCACTCGGCGTCAGCTTACTGACGATTCACATCTATCTCAAAGTCCTCCATCGCTTCCTGCAAGTCTGTTGGGCGATCGGTGCTGTCACTGCATTAACGGTGATTTTTACTCGCCCTGACCCTTTCGTCGTGACAGTTTATCACGAGGCGATCGCCCTCGTCGGTATTGGATTTACCTTTGTCGCATTAACGGGTATCTATTTTAAAGAAGCCTTTTGTTTCAATCGCCTAGAAACTAAATTACTCACCCCCTTAGTACCCCTGCTGATTTTAGGTCACCTCGCGGGTTTATTAACACCCTCAATGGAAAAAAATCTATTAGCAGCTTGGGCGATTCTCTTTCTAGTCTTTGCCCTGCGAAAAGCGGGACAAGACATTCCCTCAGATATTGGAGACAAAAGTGTTTTTGCCTACCTCAAGGAACAGGAAAATGCGAAGAATTAATCGGCTGAGTCCTATTTTGGGACAGAGTTGTACAGAACAAAAATACCAGAGAAAATAGGTGACTTTTTTCGGATCCAAGCCTGATCGATTCTCCCAGAGGGCGACAGTGCCAATCTTTAGGGTTTGACTGCCGCTCAATTCTCAGAAAAAATGCGCCTTGCCGCTAATTGTCAATCAATCATGACAATTTAGGAGTAGGGTGGTCATTGCCCACCGTAATTTCTTATACAGTCAACTCGGCAATGCCCACCCTACAATTGCTACAAACCGTTCTTCTACAGTCAGGTGGGTAATGCCCACCCTACAATTGCTCGTTGCATGACACCTTGACAGGGCTAGGGCTTGAGGCCCTGTTCCTTCAGCTATTCCCCTCGACTTAGGGTATTCCAACAAATAAATCATCTTGCATTCGATGGTTAAGGACCTAGCAAGACTCTTGCAGGGGGTTCAGGCAGGCTGGGTCCCTGGAGCCAGACCCTTTCATACCAAATCCGGTTGTTAAAAGTCGATTTTACTCTTTAGCCCGCGCCCGCTGGCTTCGTCCGCTTTTTTCCACACCCTTGAGGGTGTGGGTTTTTACAGACCTATCCCAACCGGATTCCGTATCATTAGGGAACGCTCATATAGCATTCCTTACAGGATTTATACCTCACCCGATGTCCCCTCGGATGCTTTGGGCCGCCTGATGTTGGGGCCGCCGACGTCTTCCACAACGGCACGGAAGGATTGCTATAGAACAGGGTGCGGGTTTTTTGGATATTTTATTTTTGGAGTTCCCTTATTTCCTCGGGTAGACGCGAGTTATCCGAGTTATTTGTTATTATTGTTTTTATGAATTTCCCTGGACAAAAAATCGGAATACAAAGCTATACTGAATGTGGCGGTATTCCCGATTCGTTTTAGTCAAGGATCAAAAATGACCAATCTGAACCCGTAATATAGAGTTTTTACCTCAGATTTTGGCTGAAAATTATGAGGGTTCGTTCAAAGCTTTGAGTTCCAGCAACAGTCCTGAAGTCAATCAGCCCGAGTATTGTTTAGAGGTCCCCAGAGAATCCAGGTCAACTCCCGTAGTCAGGGATAACCTAACCGAACTGGAATCGCAGCGATCAACATTGGCCGTGTTTTCATGATTCAGTTTCTTCACCCCTAGCTTATACCCATGATCAACTCAAAGTCGATTGCTTTAATTTCCGTTCATGGCGACCCGGCCATAGAAATTGGTAAAGAAGAGGCCGGAGGCCAAAATGTTTATGTCCGTAAGGTTGGAGAAGCGTTAGGAAATCTGGGGTGGCAAGTAGATTTGTTCACCCGTAAGTCCAATGCAACACAACCGACGGTGGTACAACATACCCCCAATTGTCGCACGATTCGCTTAGTCGCTGGACCCGAAGAATTCGTTCCCCGGCAAAAAATTTATGAATATGTCCCAGAGTTTGTTCAGGAATTTCTGAAATTTCAAGAACAACAGCGCCTAGACTATCGCCTGGTTCATACGAATTACTGGATTTCAGCCGCAGTGGGAATAGAGTTGAAAAAATTTCAACCCATTCAACAGGTTCATACTTACCACTCTCTGGGTGCGGTTAAGTATAAAGCCGTTTCCACTATTCCGATGATTGCCAGTACCCGCTTAGGCATTGAAAAGGCTTGTTTGGAAAATGCCGATCGCATTGTGGCAACCTCTCCCCAGGAAAAAGAACATATGAGAACCCTGGTTTCTACCAAGGGACAGATCGATGTGATTCCTTGCGGGACCGATATTGCTCAATTTGGCAGTGTTTCCCAGGTCATAGCGCGGGAAAAACTGGGCATTCCCCAGGATAGTTCTGTGGTCTTTTATGTGGGTCGATTTGACCGACGCAAAGGGATTGAAACCTTAGTCCGGGCGGTGAGTCGTTCCACCCTGCGGGATCAGCAGGATCTCCGGCTGATGATTGGTGGGGGTTGGCGTCCGGGTCAAAGCGATGGGAAAGAACGCGATCGCATTGCCAGTCTAGTAGAAGAATTGGGGATTGCCGACTTGACGACCTTTCCCGGACGGATCGGCCATGACGAGTTACCCTTATATTATGCCGCAGCCAATGTCTGTGTGGTTCCGAGCCATTATGAACCCTTTGGGTTAGTGGCGATCGAAGCAATGGCCAGCCGGACTCCCGTTGTAGCCTCGGATGTAGGCGGATTACAGTTTACAGTGGTTTCAGAAGAAACAGGTCTACTCTGTCCACCCCAGGATGATGCTGCCTTTGCTGTCGCCATTGACCGGATTTTAGCTCATCCCGACTGGCAAACCGACTTAGGTCAAGCCGCTCGCGAACGGGTAGAAAGCCAGTTTAGCTGGGATGGCGTGGCTCGTCAACTGAGTCACTTATACAGTACACTGCTGGTCCAATCCAGCCAGTCCCTGGACCCGGCGATCGCCTAATGCCTACATAAGACTTACGCAATCTGTAACATCGAGACCTACATGTAGAGGCGAAAAAGCGAATCGCCTCTACATTTAGGGTGGGTTTTCAAGGGGGTACGATCGCCATATCCCGGGATGATCAGCCTCAATAATGATGGCTCTCCAAGGAAGGATTGACAAGGCTACTCGTAAGATGCGATCGCCTAGATTTCCCCCCAATTTTTCGACAGGAGTCATGAGGGTTAATGTATCTGGAAGAACGTGCATTTTGGGTGGCTTGGTCGCAAATTCCCGCAGTCGGCCCGGTGTTACTGGGTCGCTTGTTTAAATATTTCGGCAGTTTAGCTGCTGCTTGGCAAGCTGAACCGGAGGCTCTCACTCAGGTCCAGGGTTTGGGTCCGCAACTGGTGGAAAAAATTGTCACCAGGCGATCGCAACTGAATCCCGAACAACTCTACAGCGAACATCTGCACCAAAACCCCAATTTTTGGACCCCTGCCGACCCCGATTATCCACGTTTGCTCAGGGAAATTCCTAACCCACCCCCCCTGCTGTATTACCAGGGTCAGATTGATCGCCAGGAAACCCTCGGCAATCGCCCCATTGTCGGCATTGTCGGCACTCGGCACCCCTCGGAATATGGGCAGCGATGGACTCGCCGAATTAGCCAGATTCTGGCGGAATGTGGCTTTACCATTGTCTCTGGCATGGCCTCCGGCATCGATACTCACGCCCATCTCGGTTGTTTAGATGCTGATGGTCGCACGATCGCCGTCTTCGGAACTCCCCTCAACAAAATATATCCGGAGACCAATCGTCATCTCTCTGAAAAGATTCTCCAAAAAGGATTGTTTTTGAGTGAGCATCCCCTGGGAACACTCACAAGGCGAGAGCATTTCGCGCAACGCAATCGGATTATTGCCGGGTTAAGTCAGGCTGTTCTAGTCATGGAAGCACCAGAGCGATCGGGGGCGCTGATTACGGCCAAAGTCGCCAATGAATACAGTCGAGATGTCTTTGCCTTACCCGGACGCATTGATGACCCCAATTCTCAAGGCTGTTTACGACTGTTGAAAAATGGGGCCGAAACCATCATTAATGAAACGGAATTGCTGGAAATGCTAGGGGCCATGTCCAAATATCATCCCACCCCTTCCCCCACTGCTGCAAACCCCCCTGCTCCCACTGCCGTGGTGCCACCCCTGCCATCGGTCCCGGATTTAGATCCTCCCTTGCAACAAGTCTGGGAGGCGACGGCGATCGAGCCTATCGCCTTCGATCTCATTGTATCCCAAGCCCAACTCGATGCCGCCTCGGTGTCCAGTGCGTTATTGCAACTCGAATTAATCGGCTTGGTCGAGCAATTACCGGGAATGCGCTATCGGCGCAGTTGAATATAGCGACCCTAAATGAATTTGACATAAAGACAGCGATCAAGATGCAAAGGGAGCATCTCAATTTTGAAAAGAGACCTAACCCCCCAGCCCCCTTCCCACCTCTCCGGTGGCCCTCTCCTACGAGGAGAGGGCGGTATAAGGAATAAATGTCTTTGCTGTACGGGGGAGAAAGACATTTATTCCCCCCTCCAGCAATAAAAAAATTGGATTATTCTCCCTCTCCTCTATATAGCATTCCTTGCAGGATTTGTAACATCTGTCTTCTCCTGCAGGATGTTCTGGGCCGCCGACGAGAAAGGGGCCGCCGACGTCTTCCACAACGGCACGCAAGGACTGCTATAGAGAGGGCCACCGGAGAGGTGGGGAGGGGGGCAGGGGGGAGCGGTCAGAATCGCAAAAATCTCGGCATCTTGGAAACAACCATCATACCCAATCCGGAGTTCAAAAGTCGTTTTATACGGAATCCGGTTTTTATAGACCTATCACAACCGGATTCCTTATCATAAGAGTAAGCCAGAGCGAAGCTATGCCAGAGGCTTTATATTTTGCTTGCTATTTTTGTTAAAAATCATGGAGGACTGCTCTACAGAAATTATGGAATAAACCTTTTGAAAAATACCAATTTAATCTGACTTACTCCCTTAAAAACGCCAATTAAATTGAGAGAATTTTGCAAGAAGTCTCATATTTAACATGAACCCCTAAATGTATAGCGACCCTAAATCATTTTGGCAATGGACGATGGCGGCCCCCAACCCCTCTCCCAGAGCGGGAGAGGGGAGCAGATATTTATGCCAAATTCATTTAGACTGGCTATAGATGCGATTCGCTTTCTCGCCTCTACATTTAGGATGTATTTTCAAAATCCGCACACAGAACCGGGAAATAATCTACTCTAACTCAGGGAGTTTAGCTGACCCACTGAAACTGAAAAGAGGGGGGATTACCCTGCTATTTTGCGGAACAATCTCCAAGATTAACCGCCAACAACAGTACCCCCATTGGGATGCAGAATTTGACCCGTCATATAAGAAGAATCATCCGAGGCGAGGAACACATAAGAGGGAGCGACTTCCTCGGGTTCTCCGGCCCGGTTCATTGGCACTTGCTGACCAAATGACGCGACTTTTTCCGGGGGGAAGGTGGCGGGAATTAGGGGAGTCCAAATTGGACCGGGTGCGACCCCATTAACGCGAATTCCTTTGCTGACCACTTTTTGAGACAAGGCTCGGGTAAAGGCAACGATCGCCCCCTTGGTGGAAGAATAATCCAGTAAAGATTCATGTCCCTTATAGGCGGTTACCGAGGTCGTATTCACAATCGCACTGCCTTCTTTCAAATGAGGCATGGCCGCTTGAGTCAGATAAAACATGGAGAAAATATTGGTGCGGAACGTTTTTTCCAACTGTTCTTGGGTAATATCCTCAATATTGTCTTGGGGATGCTGTTCCGCTGCATTATTAATCAGAATATCCAGATGGCCGAAAGCATCGACGGTCTGCTTAACCACCTGATCACAAAAACTTTTTTCTCCGATATCTCCGGCGATCGGCAGACAGCGCCGCCCTTCGGCTTCTACCATCTCTTGAGTTTTTTTGGCATCGTCATGTTCGTTCAGATAGACGATCGCCACATCCGCTCCTTCTCGGGCAAACAAAATAGCCACGGAACGACCAATGCCGCTATCTCCTCCGGTAATCAGAGCCACTTTATTTTCTAATTTTTCACTGCCTTTATACTCAGAAGCCCGGGCTTTAGGACGAGGAGTCATTTCCGATTCTCGTCCCGGTTGTTGGTTTTGATGTTGAGCGGGGCGTTGTTTTTCTTGCGTCGGCATAGAATTTTCCGTAAACTTTTTAAACTACCCCTTATAAATAAAACAAATTTTCGGGAATTGCCCCCTGTCTTTTTGTAGATTTTGAATCTAATCCTATCGGCAGATTCTTTAAGTTATAGGCCGAATTACCGGGGGTTTAAAAGGGGAAAATTAGCGCCTTGCGTAAGTCCTAATTGCGTAAGTCCTGAAGGGGTCTCCAGGGATAGGAAAATGCCGAAACCACATTTGGGCCTTAAATCCTACCCAGGGACTGTAGTTACGGAAGGGGAAATTCGTTTAAGATGGCTCACAATAGGCGATCACGCTGGTGTTCAGTAGGGAAGGGCAACCCGATTCGGGATAAGGATATCCACAAAGGAGTGTATTTGATGAATAACTTTTATGAACAGGATGTTTTATTACTCGAAGTCACCCGGGAGCGATCGATTCGTCGAACCGTGATGGTCCTGGAAACCAAGCGCAAACGGATCCGCGAGGACCTCTTGGACCTGATCCAGAATATGCCCTTGTTAGCGCTACCTGTGGAATTAACTCGGGACGCGCCGGAAGAATCCCTAGACATCCTGCTAGAGGCATTATCGCGGATGGGGGATGAAGCGTTTGCTCGCTGGATTGCCGAAGCGATTCTCGATCGCCAGTCTCCCTCAGAAATTCCTGAATCTTAGCTTGCCAAAATCACCGGGAATCCTGCTCAACGGAACCCATCTGCGATCGCCTCGAAACCCGAATCCCCAGGGGCCAGACCTCAATTTATTCTTGATCCGGGTTCTCCAGTTCCAGTTTGGGTAATTCCTGTAACTCCTGCAATTCCTGCAATTCCTGCAACTCCGTCAGTTCCAGGGGTTTCGCCTCAACTTCTTGGGGTTTACCCAGTTTCTCCAACTCTGGCAAGGCTAACAGTTCAGGCTCTTTCTCCTCGATGACAACCGGCATTTGCAGAGGTTGGGCCGTTTCAACAAAACAACTCGCCAGGGGCAGAGACCGCTCCAAGTCATCCAGGGGCCTGGGAATCACCATCACCGAGGTCAGTTCTCCAATCCGTTCAGCTTCAAACATCCCCGCTTCCACAGCGACTACCACATTCGCCACGGTGCCTCGGATAATCACCGTGCATAACCCGTCGCCAATCTTTTCATAGCCGGTTAAATCCACATCAGCGGACTTGAGCATGGCATCTGCCGCACCCACCAAGGCGGGAAATCCTCGGGTTTCCAAGAGTCCGATCGCTTGATGACTCAGACGTCCTTGATTGCCTTGGGCCAAATCCATCAACCGCGCACCGATGGGGAGGATGGCTTCCAAATTGGCCAAGGGACGGGGGATAACCAGCTTAGAAACCGCTTGACCAAACTTTTCGGCAGTTTCAGCACCCGCTTCTACCGCCAAGCGGACATCTGCCGTTTTGCCCCGAACCACTGCCGTACAGTGACCCCCTCCGATTTTTTCAAATCCGACTAAAATCACCCCAGCGGATTTGAGCATCATATCGGCACAGCCGACGATCGCCGGGAAACTTTGGGTGGATACTAAACCCAAAGCTAAATCCTGAAGGTCGTGAATGCGCTTTTTTTGCTCGCGCTTTACCAGTCCTACATCGCGTCTTTCCATCTTGCCTGTCTCCCTCAAACATGACCGAGGTCCCACATTAGCTGAGGGTATCGGTTCTCAATTTCTTCACCTGATCTCAAACGTAACATTTCAAATGGAATAGAGAGTAAATCTAATCCTCTGGGATAGGTTGGATAGGGTGTTGTTTATGGGGAAACAAGGTTTGCATCAATTGGTTGAGGTGCGCTTGTCCATAGATATAAGCGGGAGAGGATGGGACAGGGGGCTGATCTGGGGGTGTCACCGCCGGTTCTGCGCCATTGCCATTATTGCTGATGGGTTGCGATCGCTCCGGAGTCGGAGGTTCGGGATCAGATGCAGTGGCCGGTTCTGGCGGTGGGGGTGGAGCGGGTGGGACCGGATCCGGGGCGACTGGGTTGGACCCCGCAGGCGATACCGGAGCGGGATCGGGGGCAGCAGTAGTGCTTTCCACATCGATTTGACGACTTTCATCCCCGAGTAAGGAACCGGGGGGTATCACTTCATTGGATGCAACCGTGGGATGCAGTAAAGTCGAGGCGCTGCCGATGCAAGCATTGGTCCCGATTTTGCCGGTTCCGATCGCCAGGACTTCGGCACCGAGGGTCGCGCCTTCTTCAATGATCAAATTGCCTTGACAGGCTTGTAAAATGGAACCCATGCCAATGCAGACACCAGCGGCGATCTCAATGCGAGTGCCTGGAGATGCCTGGAGGATGACTCCCGAGGCGATCGAGGCACTTTCATCAATAGTGACATCGCCACTCATATAAATATTGGGATTCCGATTGCGTTGCAGTGGCGGCAAATACATGGAAAATGGAACCTTTAAGGGTCGGACGATCTCGATTTTTCCCCCCGGTAATCTCCGGTATGGGGAAGAGTTGGGAAACGAGAGGTGGACAGCCCAAGTTGAGGGGGAGTCAAGATGCGATGCGATCGCCTCTCTCCCTGACTCACAGGGCGGATTGCCACAGAATGCAGCGACTGCTTGGCATCCACTCAACCCGCTTGGCTTTTGGGCCACCCCCTGACGCTTCCCTTCAGACTAGGGTCGTTGAACGATCGTTTCCACCACACGCCGCTTGGCTTTGGGGTCAATGCCAATGATGCGGACATATTCACCCGGATATTGACGCATAAACCCTTCGATCGCCCCGAGAGCTTGGGAGGGATTTTGGGTATCGATCGCCCCACAGCTGTCCCAGGACCCGTTGTTAAAACGCCGCTTACTGACGTGTTCGGCACCTAGACGCAATCCTTGGCTGAGGATTTGACGCACCTGTTGAGCGACTCCCTGATCGAGGTTACCCGAGCCACCAGAGGGGGCGCTACTATAGCTGCTGCTGTAGTTTTTCCCGGCAGAGGATGCGCTCCCGTTGCCATTAGTGGCAACGGGTTCGTTGGGGCGTTGGATGATGGCTTCGACCACCCGGCGTTTGGCTTTCGGGTCAATCCCGATCAAGCGCACATATTCACCCTGATGTTCTTTCAAGCAACTGATTAATTCGGTCAGAACTTGGGATTCATTTTTGCTTTCAATCGGCGCACAGCTTTTCCAGGATCCGGTCCGGAAGCGGCGCTCATCCACGTGCTCAGTGCCCAGGCGCAATCCTTGAGTCAGGATGTGATGGACTTGATCGGCCAATTCCTTGGGCAGTCCACCCCCGTTCCCGGTCGGTGCATTGTAGCTGCTGGGGCTGTTCGTGGGGTGATAGGAACTCTTACCGTTGCTGGTGGAGACCTGACCATTCGGGCGTTGGACGATGGTTTCCAGGACCCGGCGCTTGGCTTTGGCATCGATGCCAATTAAGCGGACATATTCGCCGCGATGTTCCGCTAAACACTGTTCTAGGGAGGAGATGACTTCCGAAAGGTTTTGGCTGGAAATCGGAGCACAACTTTGCCAGGAGCCAGTGCGGAAGCGGCGCTCATCCACGTGCTCGGTACCGATCCGATATCCACCGGCTAGGAGATCTCGGACTTGGGAGATGGCTTCTTGAGTGATAGTCATAGTCTCTTGTTTAGTAGCGTTGCCATTAGAATTTACAGGGCCTGGGGCTTCATTGCGGATCTGGAGAACGCAGGAACTGTCTGCCACACAGTGATACCCGCTGCGTAAGGCTTCGTTGATGCCGAGGACATGGGTGGCGAATTTGGTATCCGTCTCTGTCACATTCGGCAAGCGATCGGCCTGTTGCTGGTTGGTGATGATCGCTCCAGACGGAATGTATTTGCCTGGGGGAATTTCTACATCTTGAATCAGGGCGTGCATCATCACGATACAGCCCTTGCCGACTCTGGCATTAAAGACGGTGGAGCGAAATCCGATAAAACAGCTATCCCCGACGTAGGCGGGACCGTGAATTAAGGCCATGTGGGCGATCGAACAATTTTTGCCGATCCACACGGAATAGGCATTGTTGTCATCTCCGACGACTCGTCCTTCATCGAGTCCATGAATCACGACGCCATCTTGGATGTTGCTATACTCTCCGATCAAAAAGGGGGTGCCTTCATCGGCCCGGATTGAGGTCCCTGGGGCAACGAGGACATGAGCACCAATCTGGACATCTCCAATAATATTAGAGAAGGAATGAACGTAAGCGGTTTTGTGGATCTGCGGCTCGGCCATATTTTTTGACCAAGGCGTGGGCGGAGCCGCCTTACTGCGGACTACCATAACTGAATTACTCCTTCGAAGAACGCGACTAGAATCGGCGTCAGACATTCAGAATTCAGAATTCGTTGGACCCAGGGTACAGAGGCTTGCTGTCACGTCTGTCCCTTCATCCGCTGTGCGATCGCACAACGGGGTGAATCATCCGAAGAATTCTGACTCCTGACGCCTGACTCCACACCGAATGCGATCGCTGAAGTTGGTCTGTTTTGTCTCAACTGACTAACAAAACTGACTAACGAAAGCGATCGGTTTCTTTTTTGCTGTAAAGAGTGCGATTTTCAACACTGACCGTATCTACGATCGCAATGACTGCCGCATCCACGGGACGCTCGTCACTACGGATGACCTGCCTTGCTGCACTGCCAATGGTGACGAGTACCCATTCCCCTACACCGGCCCCTACATTATCCGCAGCGACTTCGTATTTGGGGATGAGTTGTCCTTCCTCATCGATGAATTGCAACAGGAGTAATTTAACTCCTTGCAGATTTGGATCCTTTTGCGTACTGACGACGCTACCGCGAACTTGGGCAAGTTGCATGATTTACACTCAATTTATCGGCTTAAACGAATGCCTGTGGTGCTTTCCCGGAATTGCTCCACGGCTTCGGTGTAGCGAATCGGGAGAACATACTCCAGGTTCTCATGAGGACGGGCAATGATGTGGGTAGACAAGACTTGTCCACCATTGACTCGTCTGACATTTTCCACGGCTGCACCGACGGAGGCTTGCACTTCCGAGACATCTCCACGCACGATGACGGTGACGCGACCGCTTCCGATTTTCTCATATCCGACTAAGGTGACGCGGGCGGCTTTCACCATTGCGTCTGCGGCTTCTACGACTGCGGGAAACCCAAGGGTTTCTACCATTCCAACTGCAATAGACATAAATTTGACTCCCAACGTTAAGGTTGATATTTGCTGTGATGCGTCAAGGACGCTTTGTTTCGGTCCCAGTCAGAACCGGGGTCCTGAATGGTTGTTAATACGTTCGGAACTGCTCGACCGCTTCGGTGTAACGGATCGGCAGCACATATTCTAGGTTCTCATGCGGACGGGCAATAATGTGGGTGGAGACAACTTCTCCTCCATTGACACGCTTGACCGATTCGACCCCAGCCGAGACGGAGGCTTGCACTTCCGATACATCTCCGCGCACGATTACGGTCACGCGAGCACTGCCGATTTTTTCATATCCCACAAGGGTTACGCGGGCGGCTTTTACCATCGCGTCAGCCGCTTCCACCACGGCTGGGAAGCCCCTGGTTTCAATCATTCCCACTGCTATAGGCATTTCTTCTGTCTCCTAAATGGATGAGTCGGTGTAATTCAATCTAAGCTGCGATCGTTAAGCGATCGGTCTTCCCGAACGGTTTCAGTTATCGTAAAGCTATCCTCTCCCTTTATCAAGAATAGGTGAATCTTGTATCCCTTGACAATATAAATAATAATCATATTGGCAAATAAAAGTAATTAGAAAAACTAATATTGTAAAGAAAATTAATATTTTATTAATAAAATTAATGTTCAAATGGGGAAGGACTTCGACCGACTGGGGCCATCAGTGCTGAAGTGGGTGCAGTCGCATCCGGGATCAGTCCCACTTGAATTGGTCAAATCGCCGATCAAGATCCTTGCACTGAACCGAATCAACGGAGTAGCCTAGGGTCGTCCCGGCACTGTTGTCACGGCCCTCAAAAAGATCAGAATAGCTCCGTTGCGACGAACCGGACCCTCGACTCGCCTTCACAGTCGATCGCCCAGGGTTCGGCAGGAATTGTCCCCAAATCTTCCAGGATTGGCAGTGGGAACCGTTGCAACGGGACTGTGGGATCGGCCCTTGAACCCTTGCGATCGGCCAGCAGTCCGTAAATTTTACGATTGTCAACAGCCGACTCCTGCGCTCTCGTCTGCCCTTTTAGGCCGACATTGATCCGGTCAATCTACCTCGAAAAATTCACAGATCAAACCCTTATAGATCTGCCTTAACAACCCTTTTTCTGATCAACAAGACTGAACAGAAACAGACAGTTGTTCGTTAATTTAATCGTTTGATATCAAGGAATTATGTCATGAATCAGTTGCTCGTCCAAACGAGTTGGTGGGTTCCTTTATATAGCTTACTCGGCGCAATTATCACCCTCCCCTGGTCGTCGGCGATCGTCCGACGCACAGGACCGAGACCCGGTGCTTACATCAACCTCCTCGCAACCATCGTGGCATTTATTCATGGGGGATTCTTATTTAGAACCACCTGGGGTCACGGCCCGGAATTCATCGTGATCAATTGGCTCAGTACCGGAGATTTAGATCTTTCCTTCGTTCTAGAAATCTCCCAAATGAGTACCGGGGCACTGGAAGCAATCACTGGATTGAGTCTGGTTGCCCAAGTTTACGCCCTAGGCTACATGGAAAAAGACTGGTCTTTAGCCCGGTTTTTTGGCCTAATGGGATTTTTTGAAGCAGCCATGAGTGGTCTAGCTATTAGTAACTCCTTATTTTTGAGTTACGCCTTACTGGAAATGCTGACCCTTTCCACCTACCTAATTGTCGGATTCTGGTACGCCCAACCCTTAGTTGTCACCGCTGCGCGAGATGCCTTCTTAACCAAACGGGTGGGAGATATTTTGTTACTCATGGGGGTGGTTAGTGTCGGCACTTTAGCCGGTAGCTTCAACTTTGCCGATATCGAAGTTTGGGCCGAAACTGCCGAACTTTCCCCAATGGTGGCCAACTTCCTAGGATTAACCTTAATCGCCGGTCCCATTGGTAAATGTGCTCAATTTCCCTTGCACTTGTGGTTGGATGAGGCAATGGAAGGTCCAAATCCGGCCTCCTTACTGCGAAATTCTCTAGTGGTGAGTTGTGGCGCTTATGTGCTGATTAAACTCTCCCCGGTGGTGTCCCTCTCCCCGTTGGCAGAAACCACTTTAATCGTGGTGGGGACCATGACAGCGATCGGAGCCTCTTTAGTGGCGATCGCCCAAATCGATATTAAACGCACCCTCTCCCACTCCACCAGCGCCGTTTTAGGATTAGTCTTTATCGCCGTAGGGATGCAGCACGTTGATGTAGCGCTGTTACTGCTCCTCACCCATGCGATCGCCAAAGCCCTCCTCTTTACCAGCATTGGTTCCATCATCCTCACCACCAGCAACCAAAACATCACCGAAATGGGTGGATTATGGTCCAAAATGCCCGCCACCACCCTCGCCTTTGTCGTCGGTAGCGCCGGGACGATCGCCCTCATCCCTCTGGGGAACTTTTGGGCAATGGAACGCTGGGTCAACGGATTTTGGAGCGTTCCCTGGTGGTTATTGCTCCTCCTGATTGTCTTTAACGGCTTAACCGCCCTCAACTTAACCCGCGTCTTCTGTCTCGTCTTCCTCGGTCCAACCCAACCCAAAACCCGTCGGGCACCGGAAGTCCCTTGGCCGATGGCCGTCCCGATGGTGAGCTTAAGCATCGTCACCCTGCTGGTTCCCCTGATGCTCCAACATTGGCAACTCTTGCTCAGTTGGGCAGGGCCTTGGGCCAGAACCGGTCCAGATCCGGCAGTCTTCGACTTGCCCTTGGTCATCCTCTCCGGTATTGTCGGCTGTATCGTCGGGGGAGTGATTTATCTCACCCCCAACCGCACCGAAGCCGTAGAACTTCCCTGGAAACCGTTACAAGACCTATTTGCTTATGACTTTTACATCGATAAGCTGTACGGAGTCACCGTGGTGTTAGCTGTCCAACAGTTTTCCCGATTCACCGCTTGGATAGACCGCTACTTTGTCGATGGACTGGTCAATTTGGTCGGTTTAGCCACCGTATTCAGTGGTCAAGGCTTAAAATATACCGTTCCTGGGGGGTCTCAACTCTATGTTTTGACCATTCTCATTGGCGTTGCACTTTTGGGTCTGTTGATGAGTTCGTTGTTATAAACCTGGGGGTTTACTGAATTTGAGTTTAAGCCCTAAATAAACCTCTTGCAAAAAAAAGGATTGATCCCCCTTTTCCCCCCTTGGATCCCCCTCCCGTCCCCCTTACCAAGGGGGAAGCCAGCGGAATAAATATTTAATTCCAGGGGGGCGTTAAAGAATTTTGCAAGAGGTCTAATGTAGGGTTGATTCGCGAATCAACCCACACAGGACGGACTTACGCAAAGGTTGAGAATTGCCCCTAAATAATGTAGAGGCGATTCGCGAATCGCCCCTACATTGACGGCTGGCTGAGAAAATAGGCGTAAGTCAGGCCACATTTAGAAGAAAGGTGTAAGTCAGGAAAGTGTTAAATCCCTAATGCTTTCAAACTCTCTCACCCCTTCCACAATTGATTTCAGTTAAAAAAGACCCTATAGAAGTTAGCGATGCTGAGTGCTTTAATCTGGGTGCCGACGATTGGTGCCGCTCTTATTGGATTTTTCCCCAACCAGATGAACTCAAAGCGATCGCGTCAGATTGCCTTGGCGATCGCCTTTGCCGGATTCATCTGGTCTCTGATTCTCGTCAGTCAATTTGACCCCACTGGAGTCGGACTACAGTTCGAGGAAAATCTGCCTTGGCTGGAATATCTCGGATTGAGCTATCGACTCGGATTAGATGGGTTGTCTTTACCCTTAATCCTCTTAAATGGATTGCTCACCGTCATCGCCCTCTACAGTACCAACCAGGCGATTACCCGTCCGCGATTTTACTACGCTTTAATCTTGCTGCTGAATGCTGGGGTTGCCGGGGCATTCCTCGCCCAAGACTTACTGCTGTTTTTCCTGTTCTATGAAATTGAACTGATTCCCCTCTATCTCTTAATTGCCATTTGGGGAGGAGCCAGACGGGGATATGCCGCCACCAAGTTTTTACTCTATACCGCCATTTCTGGGATCTTAATTCTCGCCTCATTTTTAGGCTTAGTTTGGCTGACTCATGCCGATAGCTTTGCTTATCAAGCCTTTGCCGGTGCGTCACTGCCGTTAAAATCGCAACAGCTTTTATTAGCCCCTTTGTTAATCGGATTTGCCATCAAAACCCCGATTGTCCCCTTCCATACCTGGTTACCCGATGCTCACGTCGAAGCCTCCACGCCGATTTCGGTGATGTTAGCCGGGGTGTTGTTGAAGTTAGGAACCTACGGGTTATTGCGCTTTGGAGTCGGTTTATTTCCCGATGCTTGGGCGTATTGGGCCCCTTGGTTAGCGACGGTGGCGGTGGTGAGCGTTCTGTATGGAGCGTTTAGCGCCATTTCTCAAACCGACATGAAAAAAATGGTGGCCTTTAGTTCCGTGGCCCACATGGGATATATTCTCCTGGCTTGTGCTGCTAATACGCCAGTGAGCATCGTCGGCGCGGTGTTCCAAATGGTCAGCCACGGATTGATTTCGGCGTTACTGTTTCTGTTGGTGGGGGTAGTTTACAAGAAAGCTGGGACTCGGGACTTGCGCGTGTTGCATGGGTTGTTGAATCCAGAACGCGGGTTACCGATGATTGGATCCTTGATGGTGTTAGCGGTGATGGCGAGTGCGGGGATTCCCGGGATGGCGGGATTTATTGCGGAGTTTATTATCTTTCGCGGGAGTTTGCCGGTGTTTCCGGTGCAAACTCTTTTGAGTATGATTGGGACGGGTTTAACGGCGGTTTATTTCTTGTTGCTGATTAACCGGGCCTTTTTTGGGCGGTTGTCTGAGCAGGTGGTGAATTTGCCTCCGGTGCAGTGGTCCGATCGCATTCCGGCGATCGTCTTAGCGGTGATTATCGTGATTTTAGGCTTGCTTCCTAGTGGTTTGGTTACATATAGTGAAACCGCAGCCACTGCCTTGAGTCTGGGACGGCCTACTCTGAATGCAGCAGTTCATCAGGAGGCGATCGCTGTTTCCAATGAATCCGATGTCCCCATCCTCTTCTCCGTCAATCCCTGAAATCTAAACCGACGGGTGGAGGTTGAAACCCCTGCCGTTGGTTTAGATTTCACCCCCCCGAGAGTTTCTTTGCCCTCAGTTTGTCTGTCATGATAGAGGAAACCGAAATTAAAATTCTGCCCTATTAAATAATTTCCCTTGGCTATTGATTCAGGAGATTTCAAAAAGTGACCTTATCAAAACTAAAAGATTCTAACCATCCTTTAATTGAATATATCGAACGCCTAGAAGCCGGGGGAGATTTGCTCCCAGATTCCCCCGATAATGTGATGGAAGTGGTGGGAATCCTCAAAAGCTACGGCGTCGTTTTAGATGCCTATTCACGCAATTTAATTTATATTGCTGACCATCAATTTCTGGTTTTATTTCCCTTTTTTAAATACTTTAATGGAGAATTTTCTTTCGCTAAATTATGGAAGCATTGGTATCACGATCGCATTAATTTTGAATATGCAGAATATTGCATGAAAGCCATGTTTTGGCATGGAGGTGGCGGCTTAGATGAGTATGTGGATAGTCCGGAATTTCAAAAACTCGCTGACGCAGCAATTCAGGCTAAATTAAAGTTTAATCCGTTTATCTTGGGCTTGAACAAGCTCTTTCCTGAGTTTTTACTTGAACAGGTGCGCCAGCTTGCGTATTACAGTGCCTTGGGACAATTTTGGCGAATTATGAGCGATATGTTCATTACTCTGAGTGATGGGTATGATGCCGGAGAAATCACTTCCATTTCTCAAGTGGTCAATCATATCCTGAATGGCTTAGTCGCCGATGCCAGTACCCCCATTACTTATTCCGTGAAACTAGGGGATAAGGTCTATGATATTCTGCCCAAAGAAGCAGGACTAACCTTTCTAGCGGACACAGCGGTGCCCTATGTCGAGGCAGTATTTTTCCGAGGCACTCCCTTTCCGGGGACGATTTCTTATAATGCTCAAGCGCATCAAATTCCCGAGTTCCAACAGCAGTTTAGTTATGGCGCGCTTTATGCAGACCCCTTACCCACAGGTGCAGCAGGAATTCCTCCCACGTTGTTGATGCAAGATATGCGGCACTATCTCCCGGAGTATTTGCATGAGATCTATCGCAACAGTTGCCGGGGAGAAGATGATTTGCGGGTGCAAATTTGCCAAAGTTTTCAGAAATCCATGTTTTGCGTCACCACTGCCACGATTCAGGGTCTGGCCCCTTATCCCTTAGACACGAAGGAACCGGAACAACAGCAAACTAATCGCGCTTATCTGGAAAATTGGCTCGATCGCTTTGTTACCTCTCGGTTGAGTGAGGTGAACAAACCCACGGAAAGAAGTTGTCAGTTATTTATCGCCCCGGTGGATAAGTAGCAACAATCCTCTGCTTCTTTCCCGAACCGTTTGACACCCCATTGTCTCACAATGCCCGGTTAAAAACCAGAAACCGGGTTTCTGCCCTAAATGGGTTGCTCATCCGAGAGATTTGTGAAAGAAACCCGGTTTCTAACCTATTGCAGGGACCAGAAACCGGGTTTCTATCCTAAATTTCTGGCTCATGGCAAAATGCTCTGCAAGAAACCCGGTTTCTAACCTAGGGTGTACCCCCTTAAAACAATAGGTTTTTTACACTCATGGTGATTTGCCTTTCTATTAAGTGCACCTCCGGTCCCCTCCCCTTGGCAAGGGGAGGGTTAGGGTGGGGTTCTTCTGACGTGGCGATCCCCTATGGGATAGCTCCGCTTACCGCCACGTCAAGAGGACCCCACCTGACGCCTCCCCTTGCCAAGGGGAGGGGACCGGAGGTTTAGAATTCTTCGCCATCTCCCCTCCAGTTGTTAAATAAATATCAAGATTAACCCTTTATTCTAAAATTTAGGGCATGATTGTAATTGAGAAATAAAGGTTAGCACCAGTTGGGGGTACGCAGAAGAAATAAACTGCGATCGCCCCAGTTGGGTGAGAAGCGTGTCCTAGGAAACAGAACTGCACGCTTAAGAGCGTTTATCGTTTTTTCCCAAGCCAAGAAAATCGGGATTCGTGTGGTGAGACTGTAGAATCTAGCACAAAAAATCTGAGTAAAACAATCCCGAAGTAGCAAAAAAGAGCAGAGGTATCCCGTGCAAGTAACCAGTGTAGAAGTCAAGCGCGTATCTGGCGCTTTTGCATTAATTGATAGTTTGAAACGCCACGGTGTCAAGCATATTTTTGGGTATCCAGGTGGCGCGAACCTGCCGATTTACGATGAACTCTATAAGGCCGAAGCGGCTGGAGAAATGCAGCATATTTTGGTCCGACATGAACAAGGTGCAGCTCATGCGGCAGATGGGTATGCTCGGGCGACGGGGAAGGTGGGGGTCTGTTTGGCCACCTCGGGACCCGGTGCAACGAATCTCGTGACGGGGATCGCTACGGCTTATTTAGATTCAGTGCCAATGGTGGCGATTACGGGGCAGGTGCCTCGGGCGGCGATCGGCAGTGATGCGTTTCAAGAGATTGATATTTTCGGGATCGCTTTACCGATTGTCAAACACTCTTATGTAGTGCGCGATCCCAAAGATATGGCACAAATTATTGCCGAAGCGTTTTATCTGGCGAGTACGGGAAGACCTGGCCCGGTTTTGATTGATGTTCCGAAAGATGTGGGTTCTCAGGAGTTTGACTATACTCCCGTACAACCGGGGAATGTCACTTTGCCTGGATACCGTCCGACGGTGAAAGGCAACAACCGGCAAATCGATCGCGCCTTGAGTTTGATTCGCGAGGCAGAACGACCTTTATTGTATGTGGGCGGTGGGGCGATCGCCTCCGGGGCTCATGCAGAAATTTTGGAACTCGCTGAACATTTCCATCTGCCGGTCTGTACTACTCTGATGGGGAAAGGGTCCTTTGATGAGCATCATCCCCTGTCTCTCGGAATGTTAGGGATGCATGGCACCGCTTATGCGAACTTTGCGGTGAGCGCTTGTGATTTATTGATTGCTGTCGGTGCTCGCTTTGACGATCGCGTGACGGGTAAGTTGGAGGATTTTGCCCGGAATGCCAAGGTGATTCACATTGAAATTGACCCGGCAGAGGTGGGGAAAAATCGCAAACCCGATGTGCCGATTGTCGGGGATGTGCGACAGGTGTTGATTGATTTATTGCACCGAAATCGGGAATTAGGCAATGGGGTGGAGGAAGCCAAAACGAAATCCTGGCGCGATCGCCTAGAACAGTGGCGGCACGAATATCCCTTAGAAATTCCCAGTCCGGCAGATGGCCTATCTCCCCAAGAAGTGATTTCTGAAATTGGGCGTCTTGCACCAACGGCTTACTATACCACCGATGTGGGTCAGCATCAAATGTGGTCCGCCCAATTTTTGAAAAATGGGCCGCGTCGCTGGATCTCCAGTGGCGGGTTAGGGACGATGGGATATGGATTACCCGCAGCAGTGGGGGTTAAAAAAGCCCTGCCTGATGAAGAGGTGATCTGTATTAGTGGCGATGGCAGTTTCCAGATGAATATGCAGGAACTCGGCACGATCGCCCAGTATGGCATTAAGGTGAAAATTGCCATTTTGAATAATGGCTGGTTAGGCATGGTCCGCCAGTGGCAACATTTGTTCTATGGCGATCGCTATGAAGCGACGAATTTGGAGAAAGGAACGCCGGATTTTGCTAAGTTAGCGGAAATCTATGGCATCAAGAGTTTAGCGGTGCGATCGCGCGAAGAACTCCCCGGGGCGATCGCGCAATTCCTCGCCCATGATGGAGCCATGCTTCTGGATATCCGGGTCACCCGCAACGAAGACTGCTATCCAATGGTGGTCCCCGGGACCGGCAACGATCGGATGCTGGGATTGCACCCTCACTTAGATGAGTCTGCCGTGAGCAATCAACTCAGTTGTTCCGCCTGCGGTCATCTCAACCCCGCCAGCCACAAGTGTTGTAGTGAATGTGGCACGACCTTGTAAGTCAATCAGAGGGTGGGGAATACCCCACCCTCCTCTGATGCCTTCTATAGCAATCCTAAATGATTTATACCTCACCCGATGTCCCCTCGGATGTTCTGGGCCGCCGACGAGAAAGGGGCCGCCGACATCTTCCACAACGGCACGCAAGGACTGCTATAGTCCAAATCTAGTGTATGGGTAAGATAAACCGGGTTTCTTGAGCCAATTTATAGCGCGCAGTAACAAAGAAAGGGCGATAAAACCCGGTTTATTGTCCCGGTTAGGGAAGATTGTGCGGACTCTTCCCCCTGAAACAGGGTTTCGATGTTTCCAGCAAACTCTATAGCGCTTCTCATCTCCATAAGGAATACGCCCTCACCCCAAACCCCTCTCCCAGAAGGGGAGAGGGGCTTTGAAAAGTACCTCATCAGTCCGGGAAACGCTATAGCAGTCCTTGCGTGCCGTTGTGGAAGACGTCGGCGGCCCAGAACATCCGATGTCCCATCGGGTGAGGTACAAATCATTTAGGATTGCTATAGATGTGCAACCCTTGGAAAACTGGTCTCGGTTGGTTAGCCCCAAATTTTGACAAAAATTCATTTCTGTGATAATGAAAAGCTTGAATAAATCCTCATCCTTGGGTCAAAGTTTTTCTCATTTTCACATTAGGGGATTGCAAAATATAAATCCTCCAACCGTTCAACTGAAAGTATGTGTCGGAGTAAATGCTTGCGCCCCTGGGGCGCGTGCATTTACTCCGACATTGACGGGGCTACTCCGTTGATCCGTCACTACGAACGAACGTTTTGGAGATTTTATTTTTTGGAGTTCCCTTAGCTCATCAGTCATACCGGGAGCATCTCATCCGGAATCCGGTTGTCGTAGGTCTGTAAAAACCCACACCCTAAAGGGTGGGGCACTCGCAGACGAAGCCAGGGGGCGCGGGCTGAAGAGTAAAAAAGAGACCTAACCCCCCCAGCCCCCTTCCCCTTGTAGGGCAGGGGGGCCGGGGGGAGAGGTCAGATCGGTGTTTAGGCAAAATTGAGATGCTCCCGTCATACCCACCAAATTTATTTATAGATAGCTGCGATTTTTTTGATATATTTAAGCCATCAGGGTTTAAAAGCATCTTTTTTCAATCCAGATAGGTCAATGTACCTTGATAGCATTTTTAATCGGGTTGAAAAATTAAAAAGAGAAATCAATCCGATATCGCTCAGAGATCAATTCGGTAATTTCACTGAAATTACGGTATTTTCCAGAAAGGTTTGAATGAATCATTTGTGTAATAAAATCCGGGAATGCAAGCTATGAAAGAACCTCTAGGCAACCCTTTGGATTCACAAGAAATTACTCCATGTTTTCCGCAAAAGAACTACCCAATTACCATTTTACTGA
This sequence comes from Oscillatoria sp., assembly GCA_011390515.1. Lineage (GTDB taxonomy): Bacteria > Cyanobacteriota > Cyanobacteriia > Cyanobacteriales > Laspinemataceae > Laspinema. Next base: position 11,176 of record JAABSJ010000026.1, on the reverse strand, counting down.
TCGATGATCGCCCCTTGGTCGGAGAAGTCTTAAGGCGAAAAATTAGCTCAGAGGAAGATATTAATTTTTTTTACTGTAGCGATCCAGTTCGGGCGATGCCTATGGCACTCGAATGTTCGCCTACCGTAATTTTACTGGATTTAGTCATGCCCGAAATTGATGGATTAATGTTACTCCGCTTTTTGAGGGCGGATCCCCAAACTCGGGAAATTCCAGTGTTGGTACTCTCTGCGAAGGAAGAAGTCAGTCTTAAGGGAGAAGCATTTGCAGCAGGTGCCAGTGACTACTTAATCAAATTTCCCGATCCTATCGAGTTGATTGCGCGCATCCGCTATCACTCCAAGGCTTATATTAATTTTTTAAAACAGCAGGAAGCCTATAGGGAACTGCAATTGATGCATGAAAATTTAGAACAGCGAGTTGAGGAACGCACGAAAGAACTCCGGCAAACGGTAGAAAACCTTCAAAATACCCAAACTCAACTGATTCATGCAGAAAAAATGTCGGCCCTCGGGCAATTGGTGGCTGGAATTGCCCATGAAATCAATAATCCCTTGCAGTTTATTGCGGGTAATATTACTCATGCTCGCCAATATACTGAGGATTTATTAACCCTGGTGGAACTTTACCACAGGTCAAATCCAGAACCGAGTCCAGAGGTTAAAGGGTTTACTCAGGAGATAGATTGGGAGTTTATCTGTGAGGATTTACCGAATTTGATGTCGTCTCTGCAAGTGGGGGTCGATCGCATCCAAGAAATTTCTAATGATATGAGGAATTTCTCCCGGATGGACCAGGGGCGAAGAATCCAGGTGGATATTCATCAAGGGATTGAGAGTAGTTTAGTTATTTTACAACATCGGCTAAAAGCAAATAAAATTCAAGTCGTCAAAGATTATGGGAACGTCCCGGAAATAGAATGCTGTATTGGACAACTCAATCAAGTCTTTATTAATCTGCTCGGAAATGCGATCGATGCGTTGGAAATCGGGAATTCCTCTGGATCTGAAAGCGGGGAAATCTGTGGGCGATCGCCCCAAGTGAGTCGGACCCCTCGGGTCCCCACGATTTGGATTCACACCGAGATCCAAAATGATTCCTTGGTCATTCAAATCACCGATAATGGTCCAGGGATTCCCTGCGAGATCCAGGACCGACTATTTGAACCCTTTTTCACGACAAAACCGATGGGCAAAGGGACGGGACTGGGATTGTCAATTAGCTATCAAATTATTGTCGAAAAACACCAAGGGTTGTTTACTTGTAACTCAACCCTGGGAGAGGGAACGGAGTTTAAAATGGTCCTGCCTTTGCATCTGGATGCCGCTGCCGAGGGGGGAGAGGGGGAATCTGAATCGGCAACCATTCTGTTACAACGGGAGAACCGGGACCCGCCAAATCGGTCATTACAACAGTGGGCGACTGCATGAACTAAAAATGGGATATTTTTCCGGAAAACAGAAATCATCAAGTCAGTTCCGTTTCAATAAATACATCCACCGCATCGAGGAGTTCGCGAAACGAGTCTAAGAGTTCAGTGGAACCCTCCAGACTTTGTTGGCAGGCCATTTCTTCCAGCTCCTTGGCGCGATCACAGAGCATGGGAACCCCCATATTTGCGGCAGAACCTTTGAGTCGGTGGGCGAAATGCTTCACCTGAGAATAGTCTTGGGAGGCGATCGCCCGTTCTAAAGGGTGTAAATCTTGGGAGGCTGTTTCCAGAAACATTTGCAGGAGTTGCCGTTTGACCGAGATTTTACCCCGAGAGATTTTTTCCAGGCGTTCGCGATCGATGGGCAGGTTAAAATCCGGGGAGTCGATTCCCGAACCATTACCATTTCCGGTGGAGGAATAGATCGGATTCACAGGGACCAGAGCACCGGATTCCGCCAATTCTGAGTCTGTCGTCCCCAGGGAATGACTCTGATGACTCAGGGGAATTTTCTGTGCCCATCGCTGCACAATTCGGGCTAAATCCTCTTCATCCACGGGTTTGCTCAAATAGTCATCCATGCCGGAAGCTAAACATTTCTCGCGATCGGCTTTCATGGCATGGGCAGTCAAGGCAATCACAACGGTGCGATTTTGATTCCCCTCTCGCCGCCTTAATTCCTGAGTAGCTGTATAACCATCCATCAATGGCATCTGGCAATCCATCAAGACGATATCGTAATTTTGGGCTTCCAGACACTTGAGTGCTTCGAGCCCATTCGCCACACAGTCTGCCTGGTAGCCGAGGGTTTCAAGCTGAGAAAGTATAACGGTTTGATTGATTAAGTGATCTTCTACCACCAAAATTTTCAGGTCTTTTTTTCCAGGGGACATAGAGCGATCGCCCGTTTGTTCTAAGTCATCCCACTCTATTCCTTCCGGAGATTTCCCTGTAGTTTCCCGATGACGATTGGCAGGCTGAAATGGCAGGGTAAACCAAAAAGTTGAACCCTGATTAACTTCACTGGTGACGCCAATTTCCCCCTGCATAATCGAGACCAATTGCTCACAAATCGCCAGTCCTAATCCCGTTCCGCCATACTGACGACTGGTGGACGGATCGACTTGGGAGAAAGATTGAAACAGTTTAGCTTGGGCTGCCGGGGGAATTCCAATTCCCGTATCGGTGACTTGAAAATAAACCCGCGTCTTGAGGTTGGTTTTCCCATCGAGTTTAGCTTTTAGGGAAATAGAACCGGAGGGGGTAAATTTAATCGCATTACTGACTAAATTGAGTAAAATTTGGCGCAACCGGCTGGGGTCACCCCGCACAAACCGGGGCAGATTTTCCTCACAATGTAGTTTTAAGGTGATGCCTTGGTCTTCCGCTTGAGGTTTAAATAAGTTCACTACATCTTGCAGACATTCATATAAGTCAAAATCTAAAGTTTCTAAGTGCATTTCCCCGGCTTCAAGTTTGGAGAAGTCGAGGATATCGTTAATAATTCCGAGTAAATGTTTGGCAGAAATCCGAATAGTTTCTGCATATTCTTGCTGTTTGTCCGTGAGTTCGGTATGCAGCATTAAACCCGCCATTCCCAAAACCCCATGCATGGGGGTGCGGATTTCATGACTCATATTGGCGAGAAATTGTGATTTGGCTTGGGCGGCTTCTAGGGCAGCTTCGCGGGTTTGGATCAATTCATCCACGCGATCGGCCACGATAATCAGACCCCCGATCGCCTCCCCATCTTCTGTAGAATTGAGGGGATTGACGTACCAAGGCTGAACCGCCCAGCGAAAGTATAAGACCGAACCATCCGCCCGTTCCCATTTATCCTCTGTGCGAGAAATAAATTTTCCTTGTAATCCCTGTTGATGGATTTCTTTCCAGTCTGCTTTGATATCGGGAAAGATATCATAGTAACTGCAACCTAAAAGACTTTGGGAAACTAAATTATGATCCGTGAGCCATTGGTTGCTGTAGGCCAGAAAGCGCATTTCCGTATCAAACATCGCCATAGCGATCGGGGCATTTTTAATAAATTGCCGGAGTTGCTGATATTCTTGTTCTTGCGCCAGTTCTGCTTGTTTGCGTTCAGTAATATCAATGCCAATTCCCCATCCAGCCCAACTGGCGATCGGGAAGCGTGAGCTAATATTAGACCAAGCCACAGTCTTGATCACGCCATCTTTGCAGGTAATTTGCCATTCCCGGGCCCGTCTATGATTCCGCGCTTTATTCACCTCTTCAATAATGGCATCCCGGAGGGTATTTACTGACGACACAGGGGCGACAATGGGCGAGGTAGAGGGTACAGTCAACTCGGTCGATATCTCATTCTCCAAGGACTGATCCGAGAACAGGTGTTTAGCCTGGGGATTGCCAATAATTTCCGCTGCTGAATAGCCCGTGACTCTTTCACACTCGCGGTTCCAGACGATAATATTTCCCTTGAGATCAAAGGCCGTCAACATCACCGGCATATTTTCCAAAACTGCGCGCAGACGCAGTTCGCTTTCCTGGAGTGCCTGATACGCCTCATCCCGTTGTAGACGACTAATATAAGCTTGAGAATGATAGCGAATTCGGGCCAGGAGTTCGATGGGGTCCGGCAGTTTCACTAAATAGTCATTGGCACCGGCAGCAAATGCTTCGGCTTTGAGTTTGGCTTCTTCTTTCACCGACAGGACAATCATGGGAATCTCCCGGGTGGCGGCATTGGCACGAAAAAACCGCAGCAATAATAGCCCGTCCACATCCGGCATGACTAAATCTTGCAAAATCACCGTGGGGGAAATTTCGGTAGCTTGTCGAACACCATCAAGAGGGTCCTGGCAGTAGTGAAAAATAATATCTTCTTCATCGACAAGCATCCGACTGACTGCCTCCCCAATGATCGGTTGATCGTCAATGAGCAAGACGGTAATCGGGTGTTGTGTCCAGGTCATTTTGGTACTGGTGGCTTTGGCATTCTGCCTGGTCATAGTCTTGGCGCTCAAAGACTGAATGGGTAGAGATCCGTGGCAGGTTCAGAAGATGGCTTTGCCCAAACTGAACCAATCAGCAGTAAACCGTGTCAGATTCTTGTGGAATTAGGGATGATTCCTCCGTTGAATTGAGTTAGAGTGAATTGGCTAATCCTGGGGATTGGAAATCGCCAGTCGAGAATGAATCAGGGCGATCGCTCCTGGGTAGGTCAGCATCGGCTTCTCCCCTATTATCCTCAATTGTGGGGATTTCAGCTACCTTTAACAGACTGATCCTCTGCCATTAGGGGGACGGCAGTTTACGCTTTTAGCCCTTTAGAACCCGCAAAAGGCATAATTTAAGAGTAGCAGGATCAGCTCGTGGTGGCGTGACTTTCAACCCGCAATGCGCCGAATCAGAACCTCATACTCCATCCAATTGTCAAAGTCTATAAAACCCTGCACCCTCAAGGGTGGGGCTACAGGGACGTAGACACGCTAGCGGCTTCCCGAAGGGTAGCCCGCCTGCGCGGCGTCATACTCCATCCAATTGTCAAAGGTCTATAAAAACCCACACCCTGAAGGGTGGGGCTACACGGACAAAGCCCGCCTGCGCGGGCTAAAATCAAAAACCGACTTTTACCAACCGGATTGGGTATCAGAAAGAAATAGGTAGGGGCCTGTGAGCAAGGGCATCGACTCTATCCCTGCCTCTTGAAAATCCGGGCGATCGGCACAAACATAAACCAAGGTTTATAATTCGGTTGCTCTAGTCTACTCAACGTTTAGTCAATTATATGGATGAGCATGGAAACTGCTTTAATTACAGGAGCATCTTCTGGAATTGGCGCTGCATTTGCCCGAGAATTGGCTCGTCGTCATTGCAATTTGATTCTCGTGGCCCGGTCAGAAGATAAACTCAATACCCTCGCCCAGGAACTCCAAAACCAGTATCCCATTCAGGTCGAAGTCATCGTCCAAGACCTCGGACAACCCCAAGCGGCCACCCAAGTTTATCAAACCATCAAAGACCGAGATTTGACCGTTGATTTACTGATTAATAATGCTGGATTTGGAGATTACGGACCCTTTGCCAGTTGCAGCCGCAGTCGTCAGTTAGAGATGATTCACCTCAATATAGCAGCCCTCGTCGAACTGACTCATTGTGTCTTACCCTCCATGCAACAACGGCGATCGGGCAGCATCATTAATGTAGCTTCCATTGCCAGCTTTCAACCCCTGCCCTATATGTCCGTTTATGCCGCTTCTAAAGCCTTTGTCCTCAGTTTTAGCGAATCCCTTTGGGCCGAAAATCGCGACTTCAACCTCCGGATTCAAGCCCTTTGTCCCGGTCCAACCCAAAGTAACTTTTTCCAACAAGCTGGGTTTCCCCAGACCATGAACAACAATCAAAAAGTTACCATTGTCCCCCCGGAAAAAGTCGTTCAAGACTCCCTACGCGGCCTAGAAAAAAATCAGCCCGTTGTCGTAACTGGAACCTTCAAAGCTCACATCATTGTTAATCTCCCCCGCTTTTTCCCCCGTGAGTTATGGGTCAATTTCATGGGAAAAATGTTTAAAAGCGGGGAGTAATATTTGTCATTTGTCATTTGTCATTTGTCCTTTGTCATTTGTCATTTGTCATTTGTCATTTGTCATTGGTTGATAGGTAGGATGTTCGTAGTAACGACTTCAGTCGTTATCTTTCTTAGTTCGTAGTAACGACTTCAGTCGTTCTCTTATCCAAGTTCGTAGTAACGACTTCAGTCGTTCTCTTATCCAAGTTCGTAGTAACGACTTCAGTCGTTCTCTTATCCAAGTTCGTAGTAACGACTTCAGTCGTTATCTTTCTTAGTTCGTAGTATAGCGGTTCCCGGACTCATGAGGTACTTTTCAAAGCCCCTCTCCCGTTCTGGGAGAGGGGTTTGGGGTGAGGGTAGTACCTTATGGAGATGAGAAACGCTATAACGACTTCAGTCGTTCTCCATGTTCGTAGTAACGACTTCAGTCGTTATCTTCAATCCCCCCCATCATCCCCACATTTATCCATCCCCCACAATCACGACCGTCCCTTGTGCACCATCAATCCGAACCCTCTGACCATCGTGAAGACGAGAAGTCGCATCCGTAACATCCATCACCGCAGGAATGCCATACTCACGAGCCACGATCGCCCCGTGGGAGAGTTGACCTCCCACCTCCGAAATCAACCCCCCAGCGCGGGCTAATACAGCCGACCAACCCGCATCGGTGTAAGCAACAACCAGAATCGTTTCCTTATCAATCGGGCTAACTTCTTGTAAATTGCGAAGCACTTTAACTCGACCTTCCACCACCCCCGCACTCGCACCAATTCCCCGCAATCCTTGAGACATATCAACCACTGTGGGAGTTACACTCGAAGGCAGGGCCGGTGTATTTCCATAAACCACCGCAGGCACAGATTTCATATTTTTATCTCGGGCGAATGCATCCCGTCGATGAGCAATTAATTCCCGAATTCGAGGTCTTAATTCACGACTTGAACCTTCGATTAATTGCCTAACTTCCCCAAACTCTAAAAAGAAAATATCCCCAGATTCAGCAATTATTTCCGTATCTATAAACTGCTGCTCTAAAGCTAAAAAACTCCAGCGCAAATGGGCCAATAACTTATTATAAACCATCGCCACCCGACCCTTTAAGTCGAGACGACTTTGAACAATTTGGGCTTTGATGCGTTGGGATGTGGGTTTGTTGGACAAAGGAATAGGTTGAAACAACTGCTGAGTAAACAGTTGGCGCACAGGGCGGGGGTCTTCTTTCCAAGTAGGAACAGCGATATCCGTGGCAACATCACTCAAATAGCCATAGCGGTTGAGAAACTCATCGAATTGGTCAAAAATTGTTTGTCCATCGGGCATTTCAGCTAGGACGGCAAACAGTTGAGAACAATCGCCGGTTTTATCCCCCGGGAGACTAATTTCGTCCAAGTCCGGTAGGACTGAGAGGGCGGCATTGGCGATTTCTTGGAGGGCCTGGACTGCTGAAATTTCGGGAGTTTTGCCATAATCCAGTTCGCGATCGCCCACTTTGAGCATTCCCTTTCTCAAGGCAAAACTCAGGGGAGACAAAATATTGTAATAAGTGACCGTTTCTAACAACTCCAAAATCTCATCGATCCGGTGCAGCAAGGATTGAGGCGTTAAGGAAGAATCGCTGGAACCCGGTCCCTTGTCATCGGCAACGCAAAGGGTCTCCTGAGATTCCAATGCCGCCAAGGCGGGGGCCAAACGCCTCTGTTCTAGGTCATCAAAATTAAATCCCAGGCGGATTTCTCGCCGTAGCAAGCGCAGTAATCCGGGCAGAGAAATCAGGGTCGAGGTTAAGGGCGGTTTGCTGAAGGGCGCACCTCGGGTCAGAAATTCCAGACTTTCTGGGGGTAACCCCATCCGCAGAAAGATTTCCCCCAGTAAGGAGGCATTAAAGTAGGCATGAGAAAAATGCAGGGTAGCAGTTTGCAGAAAGTCCAGATGACGGGCGCGTTTGCCTAAGACGAGACTAAACAGCTTCCCCCAAACGCCACAGGTGAGGGGACGATTCAAGGACCAGGTGAGGGGACGAATGGTGCCGGGGATGACTTCGGCAGCGATTTTGCGGGTCCATAAGGGTAGCAATGTGGTGATAGGACGCGCCTGTAATAGCCAGAGGGAGTCCCCGTCGTAGGTCCATTCGATGTCTTGGGGAATGCCGTGGTAGTGGTTTTCCAGATGGCGGACGAGATAGGCGACTTGTTGCAGCAATCGTCGAGGGACATCCCCGGTACCTTCGAGGGGGAGTTGTTGGTCCTCGGGGAGTTTCCAGGTGGCGGTGGCATCGACATCCGTAGCGGAGATAAAGACTTGGTAACGTTCTGGGGTGACTTGTCCGGAGACGACTCGGGAACAGTCTCCAGGGAGGGCTTCGATCGCCACAAAATCCCCTTGTCCAGCGATGGGGTCCCGACTAAAGGCGACACCGGAAAACACCCCGGGAATTTGGGGTTGAATCAGGACTGCCATTGCGTCTCTTGCCCCTTGCCGAGGATTGCCGGATCGGCCTCGGGGGCTAGAATCCTGACGATATTGAGCGGCATTGGGGCGATCGTAGGAGGTTAAACAGCGGGTAATCGCTTCACTCAAACTGGGGCGCGAGATGACGTTAGCAATGGAGAGATATTGACCCGCAGCGGAGGCAGTTTCGCTATCTTCACCAATGGCGGAGGACCGGACAATTACGGGAGAGTCCGGTGAGGGGTCGAGATGAGCAATCAAGGGGGATGGGTCATCCCCGGGAGGGAGGACCCATCCCTGGGGTACGGGATAGCCGGACTGCTTGAGGGAGGCTAATGTGGCGGCTTTTGCGCCGACTTTGGCGGCATCTAGGGGTTTGTCGAGAGAGACTAGGGCGCGATCGCCTCGGAAGAAGCGAAACATCTTCTCCGATTGTTCATGACTGTTGGTGGCAGGCAAATCTAAATCGTCAGGCATTTTTTGGTAAATCCAGTAGAGTATTACCGCCAAGGCGATCGCGGCGGCGATTCGTTCGACTTGCTGGGAGTGCAAGGCAGCCGTAATCAGCGGCAGGAGGACCAACACTAAGGTCCGACCCTGCTGACGCTCTCGCACTAGAGTAAAACTAATCCCCCCAATCAAAAAAATCAACCCCGAGGCGATCGGATCATGGACGACAAACCCCCAAACCACATTGGTGGTCCCGGCCCCACTTCCTTTCCAATACCGCCCCATCACTAGGGCAATCAAGGAAATTAATTCCCATTCTGGATGCTGAGGAAAAAACTGCCTTGCCAGCAAGACGGCTAAAATTCCTTTTGACGCCTCGGATATCACCGCTAGGATACCGGCGACTCGTCCCCCATGATAGAAGGCCGCAGAGACCCCTATATTGCCAGTTCCCACCCGACGCAAATTTTGGCCGGTGAGGGCGCGAGTGATCCAATCAATCAGGGGTAAGGCCCCTAAGATTGGACAGAGGATGAAAATCAGTAATGTACCCCAAACTTGCGTCAGCGTCATGAAAAAACCAGCAATTGCGGCGATGAGGGATGACTCTTTAACAAATATCTAAGTATGCCGCAAAAATCAAAGTTCTGCTGAAAGGGGCCTTTATTGTTGGGGAAATGGGGTCTGATTCGGCAAAAACCCGCACCCTGAAGGGTGGGGCTATACGGACAAAGCCCGCCTGCGCGGGCTAAGACAGGCGTTATATCAAATCCGGTTGTTAAATAAAAGTCGATTTTCTCTTCAGCCCGCGCAGGCGGGCTTCGTCTGTGTAGCCCCACCCTTGAGGGTGCGGGTTTTTATAGACTATTCCTGTTCGTCATATCCATTGGCATAGACGATCGCGCACATTTGCCCGTAAGTTTCATGAGGACCACAGGCGACCCCAGTCCAGCGAAATTCGCCGTTGAAGATGTTTTCCCGATGACCGCGACTGGGGACGCCATCATCGATAATCAGTTGCATGACCACTTGTTCGGCAGTATCGGGACCATAACTGATGTTTTCTGCGGCCCCCCCGCGCCAGCGTCCATAACGGTTCATGCGGTCAAACGGGGTACTGCGATCGCTGCCGATATGTCCTGTCTCCCCTCTTGGCCCTTGGTACTCGACTAAATCCCCTGCCGCTTGAGACATTCCTCGGGAGGGTCGCAAGGAGGGTTTGGAATCCATTCCTCGCAGGGCCCGAATGGCTTCATCAACGGCGCTGATGCCTTCTTGGGTGCGGATGGGGGTTTCTCCCGGTAGTTTAAACAGTCTGCCATCGTAATAGTTTTTCAAGGTTTCGAGTTTGTCTGCATAGTCTCCGGGATTGGTCCGCGCTTGATTCATTTCCCGAATAATCTGTGCTTCTAATTGAGATAAATAGGGCATGGAGTCTTCTTGGGTGAGGATGAGAGGATGAGGAGGGCGGGATTCTCCCATCTGTCTGTGTTTTATCTTGGGGTTCTGGAACTGGGGTGAAATTCCCATCTTTTCAAGGGATAAAATCGGCTGTAAGGGCAGGCTAATACTGAGCATCATTCCCAGACCCAAAATTATTGTTCTCGGATACTGGAACTTGTTCAAGGCAGGTTTTATTTGTTTCATGGGAGTTGATTTTGTATAACTTGATTAAGGTGGTTTTTTAAGGATAGCACTGCTTCAAAGCGGGTCATCCCATCGGAGGCGATCGCACTCTTCTCGGTTTGCGCTACAGTTAGGATGCAACTCTGTGCGACCCTGCCAATTTTGTTCGATAAAAACAGCCGATGGATTACCCAACTGCCTACAATTTTTTAATGGATCAGGGAACTGCCCTAAGTTCTCAGCGCAACCCTGATGATTTACTCCGCCGTCTGCAACAGGGAAAACCACCGATTCCCGGTCAGGTTACGGCTATTTTATTAGCACTTAAGGTCGTGTTTGAGGGGGTGAAAGATGCCAAAAGTTTAGACCGCAACTTGGTCTGGGCCTTGTATCTGTTAACGGTGGAAAGTCAACAGCTTTTTGAAAGTGGTTGGAACTCCGGAGTAGACTGGCCGCCTCTGTTAAAGGAGGATTTACATCGAATTGCGATCGCCGTCCAAAGTATCTATTCCGGCATCTGGCAAGGGGGGTGAGGCCAATCCCAAGTTATCCAGTATAAAGCGCTTCTCAATAGACCTCTTGCAAAATTCTTTAAAGCCCCCCAGGAACTAAACATTTATTCCTCTGGCTTCCCCCAGTAAATAAACATTTATTCCTCTGGCTTCCCC